>NZ_JARJBD010000056.1:0-66281 GCF_029269925.1 Rhodococcus sp. T2V | reverse complement strand
CGTGTCCCCCGCCTTCCGGCCGGGGTCGGTGTCCGTGTCGCTCTGACCTGGAATAAGTTACGCGAAGGGAAACTGCTTGCCAAATCGCCAGGTCACGGTGTTCGTCGTTGCAAGATTCCGCTGGTCGGAGCCGGTGCGCCCCTTCGGATCCGGGGCCTCGCCGCTCATACCGGTCGCTGTGACGCCGGACTCACCGTGCAGAACCCGGATCCGCGTCCACTCGTTCGATGCGGCCACCGAGCTCCTGCAGGATCTCGACGAAGCGGGGATAGCCGCGGTCGATGTGGAAGACGTCGTGCACTTCGGTCACCCCGTCGGCGACGAGACCCGCCAGGACGAGGCCGGCTCCTGCCCGGATATCCGACGACCACACCGGCGCACTCGACAGCTGCGCGATTCCCCGGATCACTGCGTGGTGACCGTCCGTTCGCGCGTCGGCGCCCAACCGGATCATCTCTTCGACGAACCGGAACCGCGCCTCGAAGACGTTCTCCGTGATCATCGATGTTCCCTCCGCGACCGCCGCGAGGCCGATGGCCATCGGCTGCAGGTCGGTGGGGAATCCCGGATAGGGCAGCGTCGCGAAGTTGACGGCCGTCGGCCGCGCTTCCTGGACCACCCGGAATCCGTCGGCCTCCGCTGTGACCTCGGCGCCGGCCACCCGCAGCTTGTCGAGCACCAGGCCGAGGTGCTTCGGGTTGACCCCGCGCACGCGCACGTCACCGCGCGTCATCGACGCCGCGATCCCCCACGTCGCCGCGACGATCCGGTCGCCGATGACGCGGTGCGTTGTCGGCTCGAGCTTGGGGACGCCCTGGATGGTCAGCGTGGATGTGCCGGCACCCCGGATCTTCGCGCCCATCTGGATCAGCATGTTGCACAGGTCGACGATCTCGGGTTCGCGAGCCGCGTTGTCGATCACCGTCTCGCCCTTGGCGAGGACCGCGGCCATCAGGATGTTCTCGGTCGCCCCCACCGATGGGAACGCGAGCCGGATGTTCGCACCGTGCAGGTCCTCGGCCTGCGCGACAACGCAGCCGTGCTCGATCGTGCTGTGCGCACCCAGCAACCGCAGCCCCGACTGATGCATGTCGAGGGGCCGCGAACCGATGGCGTCGCCGCCGGGCAGCGCGACCACGGCGCGACGGCACCGCGCGACGAGCGGTCCGAGCACACACACCGACGCGCGGAACTGTCGTACCGCCGCGAAATCGGCGTGATGTTTGGGTTCGGCGGGTGTCGTGATCCGGACGACGGAATCGTCGAGGTCCACCTCGCAGCCGAGGCCGCGCAGGACGTCGGCCATCAAAGGAACATCCAGGATGTCCGGACAATTGGTGACAGTTGTGGTGCCCTCAGCCAACAGCGCTGCCGCCATCAGCTTGAGAACGCTGTTCTTCGCGCCCCCGACAGACACTTCACCTACGAGGCGGTTACCGCCGGTGACAAGGAAGCGTTCGCTCACAGAACACAGCCTAGAGCCAGGGATGCCGGCACCGGAGGCCGGTACCGTAACGCTATGGCCGTACACCTCACCAAGATCTATACCCGGACCGGCGACGACGGGACCACCGGACTCAGCGATTTCTCCCGTGTGTCGAAGAACGATCCGCGGCTGATCGCGTACGCGGACTGCGATGAGGCGAACGCCTCGATCGGGGTTGCGGTCGCGCTGGGCGACCCGCCGGAGGGGATCCGGTCGATCCTGCGGCAGATCCAGAACGACCTGTTCGATGCCGGCGCCGACCTCTCGACCCCGGTGGAGGCGGAACCGAAATACCCGCCGCTGCGCATCACCGGCGAATACATCGATCGTCTCGAAGGCTGGTGCGACGAACTGAACGAACGCCTGGAGCCGCTGAACTCCTTCATTCTCCCGGGCGGGACGGCGCTGGGCGCTCTGCTGCACGTGGCGCGGACAGTGACCCGTCGCGCCGAACGGTCCGCGTGGGCGGCCGTCGACACCAACCCGGAGACCACCAACGCTCTTCCGGCGAAATACCTCAACCGGCTGTCGGATCTGCTGTTCATCGTCAGCAGGCTCGCGAACCCCGAGGGCGACGTGCTCTGGAAGCCGGGCGCCGGGAAGTCCTGATCAGAGTCGGCGACCGCGAACCGATCGGCCGGACGGTCGCGATTCGACCCAGGACAGGAACGCGGTCAACGCTCCCCCGTCCAGTGCGATCTCGTACGAGCTCCCGCGGTCCTTGACCGCCAGGATGATGATCTCCTCGGACATGATGTCGAACTCGGAGCCCTCGGGGCTGCGACGACCTGCGACCTCGATGCCCTGGCGCTCGATACGCGAATCGGGGCCGGGTCGCAAACTCGACAGTTTGAAGAAGACGAGGGAGCCCTCGCCGTAGCGGATGACGCCGTGGCGCCACCCGGTGTCTCCCGGGGCAGGCGTCACCCGGAGGATCGCCGCGGTGCCCCCGCGGCGCAGTACTGCAAGCCGATACAGAAAGACCGCGACGAAGGCCGCGAGCAGCACAACCAGAATGATCAACACAGTCATTCCGATTGTCACTGTTCGTCGGCTCCGTCGCGGTCTTTCTCGTGCAGCCTAGGCGCGCTCGACAGCGCGGACCCGACCCTTGGCGACAGCAATCGCCTCGAGGTCATCTCCACTCTCTGCGAGCACGGCCTTGGCCGCTTCCACATCGATGTCCTCGGCCAAGTCGGCTGACTCGGCGAGGATCGTGACTGTCTTCGCGGTCACGGACAGGAATCCGCCGTGCACAGCAGCGACGATACGCTCACCGTCGGCCGTCGTGATCGCAACCACTCCGCCCTCGACCAGCTGTCCGAGAACCGGCTCATGCCCGGGCATGACACCGATCTCGCCCTCGGTCGTCTGTGCGCTGACGAGAGTCGCCGAACCAGACCACAACCGTCGCTCCACGGCGACGAGTTCCACGGTCATCTCAGCCATCGTCGACTACTTCCCGGCGATCTTCTTGGCTGCAGCCTCGACGTCGTCGAGTCCACCACAGCTGTTGAACGCCTGCTCGGGCAGGTGATCGAACTCGCCCTTGCAGATGCGGTCGAACGCCTCGATGGTGTCGCGGAGCGGCACCACGGAGCCGGGCTCACCGGTGAACTTCTCGGCGACGATGAAGTTCTGGCCGAGGAACTTCTGCAGACGACGGGCACGGCCGACGAGCACCTTGTCCTCTTCCTGCAGCTCGTCCATACCGAGGATGGCGATGATGTCCTGCAGTTCCTTGTACTTCTGCAGGATGCGCTTGACCTCGTTGGCGACCCGGAAGTGCTCGGCACCGACGATGCCGGGCTCCAGGATGCGGGAGGTGGAGGTCAGCGGGTCCACAGCGGGGTAGATACCCATCTGCGAGATCGGACGCGACAGCTCGGTGGTGGCATCGAGGTGCGCGAACGTCGTGGCCGGCGCCGGGTCGGTGTAGTCGTCGGCGGGCACGTAGATCGCCTGCAGCGAGGTGATGGAGCGGCCTCGCGTCGAGGTGATCCGCTCCTGCAACTCACCCATCTCGTCAGCCAGGGTCGGCTGGTAACCCACGGCGGAAGGCATACGACCGAGCAGGGTCGACACCTCGGAACCGGCCTGGGTGAAACGGAAGATGTTGTCGATGAACAGCAGCACGTCCTGGCCCTGGACATCGCGGAAGTACTCCGCCATGGTCAGCGCGGACAGGGCGACGCGCATACGCGTTCCCGGCGGCTCGTCCATCTGGCCGAAGACAAGGGCGGTGTCCTGGAGGACGCCCATCTCTTCCATCTCGAGGTGAAGGTCGGTGCCCTCACGGGTGCGCTCACCGACGCCTGCGAACACCGAGGTTCCGGAGAACTCGCGGGCGATACGGGTGATCATTTCCTGGATCAGAACGGTCTTGCCGACACCGGCACCACCGAACAGACCGATCTTTCCACCCTTGACGTACGGGGTGAGGAGGTCGATGACCTTGATGCCGGTCTCGAGGATCTCCGTCTTGCCCTCGAGCTGGTCGAAGGCCGGTGGCTTGCGGTGGATGCCCCACTGCTCGCCGTCGCGACCCGTACCGGGAGCGTCGAGGCAGTCGCCCAGCGCATTGAAGACGTGGCCCTTGACGACGTCGCCGACGGGAACCGAGATCGGCTTGCCCGTGTCGGACACCGAGGTGCCGCGGATCAGACCGTCGGTGGGCTGCATCGAGACGGTGCGCACCAGGTTGTCGCCGAGGTGCTGTGCGACCTCGAGGGTCAGCGTCTTGGCGACCGAGGGGAGCGTGATCTCGGCGTGCAGGGCGTTGAACAGTTCAGGAATGGCGCCACGCGGGAATTCAACGTCCACGACGGGACCGATGACCCGCACGACGCGGCCGGCGACGGACGAACCCGAGCCTGCCCCGTTGTTTTCGGTTACTGCTGCGGTCATTGCTTAGTCACTTCCTGCGCTCGAGGCGAGCGCATTCGCGCCGCCGACGATCTCGCTGATTTCCTGGGTGATCTGGGCCTGGCGAGCCTGGTTTGCCTGACGGCTCAACGTGTTCACCAGTTCGTTTGCGTTGTCCGTCGCGGCCTTCATGGCGGTACGACGGGCAGCCGACTCCGACGCCGCAGCATCCAGCAGCGAGGAGTAGATGCGGGTGCTGATGTACTTCGGCAGCAGGGCACCGAGTAGCTTGTCGGGTTCCGGCTCGAAGTTGTATCCGGCGACCGGTTCCGAGTTGCTGGACCCGTGACCGTTCGTCAGTATGTCTTCGCCGAGTTCGACATGCTCCTCGGAGACCATCACCTCGAGGGGAGCCATCCGGCGAACCTCGGGAGACTGGGTCAGCATCGACACGAAGCGGGTGTAGACGATGTGCAGCTCGTCGACGCCTTCGATGGTGCCCTCACCGTTCGGCGCGGGAACCTCGGAGCCGGATCCGGCCATGAACAGGTCGACCAGGTGCCGGCTCGCCTTGGCAGCGTCGGAGTAGCCCGGATCCTGGGAGAACCCGGTCCACGCACCTCCCAGATCACGATCACGGAACGTGTAGTAGCCCAGACCCTTGGATCCGAGCACGTAGATGACCGGATCCTTGCCCTCGCTGCGCAGCAGCTGGAACAGCTCCTCGGCCTCCTTGAGGACGTTGGAGTTGTATCCGCCGCACATACCGCGGTCACTGGTGACGACCAGGACCGCGGCACGCTTGGGATCGGTGCGCTCGTTGAGCAACGGGTGGTCCAGCGAAGCAGACGCGCTCGCCAGCTCCGAGAGAACCTTCGTGATCTCCTCGGCGTACGGCTTCGCCGCGGCGACGCGCGACTGTGCCTTCGTGATCCGCGAGGTCGCGATCAGTTCCTGGGCCTTGGTGATCTTCTTGGTCGAGTTGACCGACTTGATGCGAGACCTCAGTTCGAGAATGCTTGCCATCGATCGATCACTCTCCCTTCATGTTTCGCAGCATCATGGGCAGGCCGCTCACTTGCTGACGGTGGTGCGCTTGACGTTGATCTGCTCGTGGCCGACCTCGCCGGCGTCCAGAGCCTCAGCCTCGGCCTCGTTCACGACCCGGCTTCCGTCGGACGCGAGGAACGTTTCCTTGAACTTGTCGGTGGCCTCGACCAGCGCCTTGGCGTTGTCGGCGTCGAGGGCCTTGCCGCCCTTGATGCTCTCGTACACGCCGGAGGCGGTGCGGTGCAGCTCGTCGAGCAGTTCGGCCTCGAAGCGACGGACGTCGCCGACGGGCACGCTGTCGAAGACACCTTCACCGGCGAGGTAGATCGACACGATCTGGTCCTCGACGGGGATCGGGCTGTACTGATCCTGCTTGAGCAGCTCCACCAGGCGGGCACCACGCTCGAGCTGTGCCTTCGAGGCGGCGTCCAGGTCGGAGGCGAAGGCGGAGAACGCCTCGAGCTCACGGAACTGGGCCAGCTCCAGACGCAGCGAGCCGGAAACCTTCTTCATGCCCTTGGTCTGCGCGGCGCCACCGACACGGGACACCGAGATGCCGACGTTGATGGCGGGACGGACACCCTTGTTGAACAGGTCCGACTCGAGGAACACCTGACCGTCGGTGATGGAGATGACGTTGGTCGGGATGTAGGCCGAGACGTCGTTGGCCTTGGTCTCGATGATCGGCAGCGCGGTCAGCGAGCCTCCGCCCAGGGCGTCGGACAGCTTGGCCGAACGCTCCAGCAGGCGGGAGTGCAGGTAGAAGACGTCACCGGGGTATGCCTCACGTCCCGGCGGGCGACGCAGCAGCAGCGAGATGGCGCGGTACGCCTCGGCCTGCTTGGTCAGGTCGTCGAACACGACCAGGACGTGCTTGCCCTGGTACATCCAGTGCTGACCGATGGCGGAGCCGGTGTAGGGGGCGAGCCACTTGAAACCGGCGGAATCGGAGGCCGGGGCAGCGACGATGGTGGTGTACTCCATCGCGCCCTGCTCCTCGAGGGCAGCCTTGACGCCCGCGATGGTGGAACCCTTCTGGCCGATCGCGACGTAGATGCAGCGAACCTGCTGCTTCTCGTCGCCGGTCTCCCAGTTGGCCTTCTGGTTCAGGATCGCGTCGATGCAGACGGCGGTCTTGCCCGTCTTACGGTCGCCGATGACGAGCTGACGCTGTCCGCGGCCGATCGGGGTCATCGCGTCGATGGCCTTGATGCCGGTCTGCAGCGGCTCCTCGACGGGCTGACGCTCGAGCACCGAGGCAGCCTGCAGCTCGAGGGCGCGGGTCTCGTCGCTCGCGATCTCGCCCAGGCCGTCGATCGGCTGGCCGAGCGGGTTGATGACGCGGCCGAGGAAGGCGTCGCCGACGGGTACCGACAGCACGTCGCCGGTCCGCTTGACTTCCTGGCCTTCCTGGATGTTCTCGTAATCGCCCAGGATGACGGCACCGATCTCGGTGGCATCCAGGTTGAGCGCGACGCCCAGAATTCCGCCGGGGAACTCCAGCAGTTCGTTGGCCATCGCCGAAGGCAGGCCACTGACGTGCGCGATGCCGTCGCTGGTGTCGGTCACGACGCCGACCTCTTCGCGGGAGGCCTCCGGGGAGTAGCTCGCGGTGTAGTTCTCGATCGCGCTACGGATCTCGTCGGAGGAGATCGTCAGCTCCGCCATGTTTTTCCTGCTCTCGGTGTCTGGTCTTCGAAAAGATCTGGGGTATGGGGTTCGGTTGCGGACTACTTGAGGGACTTCCGCAACGCTGCGAGACGTCCCGCTCCGCTGCCGTCGATCACCTCGTCGCCCACCCGGACGACCAAGCCGCTGAGGAGCTCAGGATCGACCTCCACGTGAACCGTCACCGGCTTCCCGTAGGTACGGGTGAGGGTGGCGGTCAGCCGATCCGACTGCTCACTGGACAGCGGAGCAGCGCTGCGCACCTTGGCGACAACGGCCTTCCGCTGTGCTGCTGCCAGATTCGACAGTTCGTCGAAGGCGTCCGCGGGTGCGGAGTTCTTCAACCGGCCCACTGCCTGGGTCGCCAATGCCTCGGAGACCGCGGTGACCTTGCCGTACAGCAGCTTGGAGAGCAGGTCACGCTTGCCCTTCGCCGGTACGGAACGGTCGGACAGTGACTGCTCGAGCTTCGGGTCACCGGCAACGATGCGGCCGAGACGGAAGAGCTCGTCCTCGACCGCGTCGAGCTGTCCCTGATCGGCCGCTGCCTTCAGCAGCGATTCCCGACCGAGGAGCACCAGCGAGTTGAGCAGGTCGGAGGTGGCGGACCAGTCCTGGCCCACCGCCGCCTTCAGGACGGCGAGGGTCTCGGCCGAGACCTTGCCGCCGAACACCTGCTGGGCCAGACCTTCGCGAACGCTCCCGGTCGTCGAGGTGTCCGACAGGGCACTCCGGAGAGTGCGCTGCTCGTCCAGGATCTCGACGACCGAGAACAGCTCGGCCCCGATCTGGGCCGCGGCCGCTGTGGCTGCTCCGGCAGAGACGGATCCCAAGGCCGAAGACAACGCAGCACGGGTCTGCGTCAAGGCCTCACGGCTCGCTGCGTACATGGTGCTCACTTCCCTGCTGCGGAATTTGCGCCGATGGAGTCGAGCTCGTTCAGGAATCGATCGACCGTGCCGGCCCGCTTGACGTCGTCGGCGAGGGACTCACCGATGAGCTTCTCAGCGAGGTCGACCGCGGTGCGGCCGAGATCGGCGCGCAGTTCGGCGACGATCTGCTGACGCTGGGCAACCAACTGGTTGTTGCCGGCGGCCACGATGCGGTCGCTTTCTTCCTGAGCCTGTGCCTTCATTTCGGCGATGATCTGCTGCCCCTGGGTGCGCGCGTCCTCACGGATCTGCGCAGCTTCGGTGCGAGCTTCGGCCAGCTGAGCGCGGTACTGCTCGAGCGCCGCCTTCGCTTCGGCCTGGGCCTCTTCGGCCCGCTTGATGCCGCCGTCGATCTGCTCGGTTCGCTCGGCAAGGACCTTCTGGAACATCGGAAGGACGTACTTCCAGAAGACGAAACCAACGATGACCAGGCAGACGATCGACCAAACGATGTCATACGTCGCGGGGAGGAGAGGGTTGTGACTCTCTTCCTCTGCCGCGAGCAATGCGATGTTGGCTGCCATGACGGTCTTAGAAAATGAAGCCGGCGACGAGGCCGATCAGCGCGAGGGCTTCGGTGAAGGCGATACCGAGGAACATCGTGGTACGAACCTGTCCGGCCATCTCGGGCTGGCGAACCATGCCCTCGATTGCCTTACCGACGACGATACCCACGCCGATGCCGGGGCCGATCGCGGCGAGGCCGTAGCCGATGGCTCCGAAGCCCTTCGCCGTGGTGGTGGTCTCGACCGCTTCCTGTGCCAGGTACGCGAGGCTCATGGTGTTTCGTTCCCTTTCTGTTGACCTCCACCGTGTTCGGCGAGGCTCAGTTCTTGGTGTAGCTGGTCGTGAAGCTTGTGGTTCTCAGTGCGAATCCGCGTGCAGTGCCAGATCGATGTACACCGACGTCAGCAGCGCGAAAACGTAGGCCTGCAGGAAGATCACCAGCAGTTCGAAGAAGGTGAATGCAATGCCGGCGGCAAGCGAGGCCACACCGAACACGGCCTGGAACCCACCGGAGACGAAGAAGAAGTACTGGGTGGCGCTGAAGAACAGCACCAGCAGAATGTGGCCGGCCAGCATGTTGGCCATGAGACGAACCATGAGCGTGAACGGCCGGAGGACGAACGTCGAGATGAACTCGATCGGCACGAGCAGGAAGTGCAGCGGAAGCGGCACACCCGGGACGACGATGCTGCTCTTCACGTACTTGAAGAAGCCGTACTTCTTGATGCCGACGTAGTTGAACACGATGTACGCCAGGGAGGCGAGCACGAGCGGCATGCCGATACGCGCGTTCGGCGAGATGTTGATGAAGGGGATGATGCTGCCGAGGTTGCTGGCGAGCACCAGGAAGAAGATGGTGGTGATGACCGGCAGGAAGCGCTTGCCCTGCTCCTTGCCGAGAATCTCTTCCGCGATGTTGATCCGGACGAAGTCGAGCGCGATCTCGCCGATGTTCTGGACACCGCGCGGAATCAGCTTCGGGCTGCGCATCGCGATGACGAAGAAGAGCATCATCAGCGCGGACAGCAGGATGCGAACCAGCATCAGGCGGTCGAGTTCGAACGGAGTCCCTTCGAACAGGACCGCGGGCGGGAAGAAGTCGTTCAGGGAAGGCGCGTGGAATTCTTCCGCGGCCACGTTGATGACGCTCAGCGTTCTCTCCCGTAGTCGGTCCGCAGCCTTCGTTGACTGCGGTTCGATCGGACATTGACGATCAAACAAGTCGACAAGCTCGACTCGCGTATTCGTCAGCTGCTGCGGACTGTTCGAGTCCAGCGTCTGTCGGTGTCGGCGACTCTCGTCGACTCGGCGGCCCTGGAAGTGCGGCCACCTACAAGCATGCAATACCGGCGAGTAACTGACTCGCACCCTCATTGCTCTCGCTTGACCCAGACCTTAGCAAGTCATCTACGACGTTGTGTAGACGGGGTCGGGGTCGATTCAATTTTACTACATCTCGTAGTACTACTTATCGTCCGAATCGGGCGAGCCGGCGTCGTCCGAGGGCGTGGGTTCGACGTACGGCGCTTTGGTACCGAGCACTCCGAACGTTTCCGCTCCCAGCACGATGACCAGCGAAAGCACCATGACCAGCACCAATGCCGTCTTGTCGTAGAAGTCGAGCGGTTTGAGGATCGCGAGGACCGTGATCGCGAGGATCATCTTCAGCAACCACGTACCGAGCAGTACCGCTCCCGCCGTCAGCGCCGGAAGCTTCGCGGTGAACAGCACACCGAGTGCGGTGCAGAGGATGAATCCTCCCCCGACGGCCGCACCGAGAAGGGCCCCGTACAGGCCCGGCTTACCCGCGACGAGAAAAGCGACGATCGAACCGACCACTGCCAGCACGATCAGACCGAGAACTCCGTAGCGGACGGCAGCCCGCAACGACGCGGTGTGATCAGGGGCGGAGGCAGGGGTGAACGTCACGGTCGCCAAGGGTAGTGGATCCTCGCCGGGCCGCGGCAACCCTCCCGTCAGCCCCGACGATCGTGCTGCTGTCCGCGAATCGACGGGACAGCCGTCACGACCAGCGCGAAGACCAGGCCTCCCGCAACCAGGAGCACGACGACGCGACGGTCGAACAGGGCCGAACCGACCGCACCGAACGCCAGCACACCGACCCACAAGTAGATGAGCAGCACGACGCGGCGGTGCGAGTGCCCGATCTGCAGGAGCCGGTGGTGGAGGTGCATCTTGTCGGGGCTGAACGGGCTCACCCCGGCGCGGGTTCGCCGGACCACGGCCAGCAACAGGTCGAGGATCGGAATGAACATGACGGCACCGACCAACAGCAGCGGCGAGAGCAGACCGAGCAGGTCGCGGGTGCCGTACGCGGTCAACGGAATGCGACCGGACGCGCTGGTGGAGATGGCCGCCAGCATCAGTCCGATCAGCATGGAGCCGGAGTCGCCCATGAAGATCTTGGCGGGCTGGAAGTTGTGCGGAAGGAAACCGAGACACGCACCTGCCAGGGCGGCGGCGATCAGGGCGGGCGGATAGGCGCTGACGTCGCCGCCCTGATCGTGCAGAAGTCCCACCGAGAACACGCAGATCGCGAGCGACGAGATCAGGCCGAGGCCCGCGGCGAGGCCGTCGAGGCCGTCGACGAAGTTCATGGCGTTCACCATCACCACCGCGACACCCACGGTGACGAGACCGGCCTGCAGCTGGTCGAGGATGACCGTGCTGCCGTCCCCGAACGGCATGTAGACGATGAACCAGCTCACCCCCATCACGACGAGGATCCCGGCCGCGGTGACCTGGCCGACGAACTTCGTGAGCGCGTCCAGGCCCCAGCGGTCGTCGACCACCCCCACCAGCACGATCACAAACCCCGACACCAGGGCCGCGGGAATGTCGGAGGTGAACTCGAATCCCCTGGTGAGCGCGGGTAGCTGCTGCGCGAACAACAACGCGACGAGCATGCCGAGATACATGCCGACCCCGCCGAGGCGGGGCGTCGGGGTGACGTGGACGTCCCGGTCCCGCGGCACCGCCACTGCCCCGAACCGCAGTGCGAACAGCCGCACGGCTCCGGTGGCGAGGTAGGTCACCACCGCGGCCGTGAAGAGGACGAGCAGGAGTTCGCGCAGCGGGACACCCGCGCCGCCCCCACCTGCTTGGGCCAGCACCACGCCGGCCGAGTCGGCAGCACTCACTGGGCGGACAGACTCTCCGCCGTCACTCCGAGCACGTCGGCGACATCGCCGGTGGGCACCGCGCCTGCACGCAGGATCCGCGGGGTGGCGCCGGTGAGGTCGACGATGGTCGATGCCTGCCCCTGTTCCGCCCGGCCGCCGTCGAGGTACACGCTCGCCGATCCGCCGAGTTGCTCGCGGGCTTCCTCCACCGTCGTGGCGGGCGGCCGCCCGGAGACGTTCGCGCTCGACACCGCGAGCGGTCCGACCTCACGCAGCAGTTCGAGGGCGACCGGGTGCAGCGGCATGCGCAGCATGACTGTGCCCCGGGTGTCGCCGAGATCCCATGCCAGCGAAGGCGCTTGCTCCACAACGAGACTCAGCCCGCCGGGCCAGAACGCCCGGATGAGGTCGCGCGCCTGCGGGCGCACGCTGTACACCAGGCCGTCGATCGTGTTCCACGAGCCGACGAGCACGGGCACCGGCATGTCCCGCCCGCGACCCTTGGCCCGCAGGAGGGCGGCGACGGCCTCGCCGTCGAATGCGTCCGCACCGATTCCGTACAGCGTGTCCGTGGGGAGCACGACGAGACGCCCGGCTTTCAGCGCATTCTTGGCCGCACTCAGTCCGGCGGAGCGTGAATCGGGAAGGCCACAGTCGTAAACGGTACTCACCGGTTCATTCTTTCACCCTCGGCGTCGGCCCCTGCACGCTGCGCCTCGATATCCGTTGCGACGCGCCGGGCCACGACGAAGCGCGGCTTCCCCGCCAGGTCCGGATGCTCCGCGACCTCGCCGAACACCCGGCGGGACGCGAACAGTGCCGCCACGTCGGAGCCGTTCGAGTCGTCGTGCTCGATTCCGACCGCTCCCCCGATGCGCAGCCAGCGCGCGACGTTCGAGATCATCGGCTTGATGACGGACAGACCGTCCGGTCCGGCGAACAGCGCGCTGTGCGGATCGTGGTCGGCCACCTCGGGTTCGAGTTCCACACCCTCCGGGATGTACGGCGGATTCGCGACGATCAGGTCGACCCCGCCCTCGAGCCCGGCGAGCAGCGTCCGATCGGTCACGTCGCCCTGGTACAGCCGGATCGGCGCGTCACCTGCCTGTTCGCGGGCGTCGGCGTTGCGCCGGGCCCACGCGAGCGCATGCGGTTCCAGTTCGACGGCGTGTACGACGGCGTCGGGGCGGGCGTTGGCGATCGCCAGCGCGAGCGCGCCCGACCCGGTGCACAGGTCCAGGACCACCGGCGGATGCTGATCGCAGCTTCCGAGGAATGCGAGCGCCCACCCGAGCAGCAGTTCCGTCTCCGGGCGCGGCACGAAAACGCCGGGGCCGACCTCGATGTCGATGTCTCCCATGGCGGCCGTACCGAGGATGTACTGCAACGGAATCCGCTTGGCCCGCTGGTCGACCATCTTCTTGTAGGCGTCGATCACCGACTCGTCGACGAGCGGGACGAGCCCGAGCCGGGTCCGCTCCACCCCCAGCAGGTGTGCCGCGAGCAGTTCGGCGTCCGCACGGGAGCTACGCACCCCGGCCTCGTCGAGTTGCGCGGTTGCGTCGATCAGGGCCAGGCGAAGAGGAAGGCGACTCACAGGTACAGACTGCCACGCGGCCCGCCGCCCGGTGGCGCGGTCCCGGCTTCGCGGTTACTCCGCGGCGAGCCTCGCCTCACGGTCCGACTTGCCGAGCGCATCGAGCAGGGCGTCGAGTTCGCCGTCCAGGACCGCATCCAGGTTGTGGGACTTGAACCCGATCCGGTGATCGGTGATGCGGTTCTCCGGGAAGTTGTATGTGCGGATCCGCTCGGAACGGTCGACGGTGCGCACCTGGCTCTGCCTGCCCGCCGACGCCTCCGCGTCCGCGGCCTCCTCCGCCGCAGCCTGCAACCGGGCGGCGAGCACCTGCATGGCGCGGGCCTTGTTCTGCAGCTGCGAGCGTTCGTTCTGGCAGGTCACGACGATGCCGGTGGGCAGGTGCGTGATCCGGACCGCGGAGTCGGTGGTGTTGACACCCTGACCACCCTTGCCCGAGGAGCGGTAGACGTCGATGCGCAGGTCGGTCTCGTCGATCTGCACCTCCTCCACCTCTTCCGGTTCCGGGTAGATGAGGACACCGGCGGCGGACGTGTGGACGCGTCCCTGCGATTCCGTCACGGGCACACGCTGCACACGGTGGACGCCGCCCTCGAACTTCAGCCGCGCCCAGACCCCGTCACGCACATCGCCCTTCGACTTGATCGACAGCGTCGCGTCCTTGTATCCGCCGAGGTCGGACACGGTCGCGTCGAGGATCTCGACGCGCCAACCGTGACGCTCGGCGTACCGGACGTACATCCGGGCCAGGTCGGAGGCGAACAGCGCGGATTCCTCGCCGCCCTCCCCCGACTTCACCTCGAGGACCACGTCGTCACCGTCGTGCGGGTCGCGGGGAGCCAGGAGATCGGTGAGGGTCTTGTCCAGTTCGAGGACCTGCTCCTCGAGTGCGGGCACCTCGGCGGCGAAGCTGGAATCGTCGGCGGCGAGTTCCCGCGCAGCCTCCAGATCGTCCTGCGCCGACTTGAGCCTGGTGTACGTCGCCATGATCGGTGCGAGTTCGGCGAATCGCTTGCCCGCCTTGCGGGCCGCGGAGGCGTCGTTGTGCAGGGCCGGGTCCGCCAACTGCTGCTCCAGGCCGGCATGTTCGGCCAGGATGTCGTCGATGGCCGAAGGCTGGGTGGTCCCTGCCATGATTCGCTCCGCTCTGCGTTCGTTCGGGAAGTAGGCACAAAAAAGCCGACGCCCGGCCTGCAATTATCGCAGGACGGGCGTCGGCGGAACAGCTAGGACTCTGCAGATTCCTTGGCTGCGCCCTTGCCGGCACGCTTGCCGTAGCGAGCCTCGAAGCGGGCGACACGTCCACCGGTGTCGAGGATCTTCTGCTTGCCGGTGTAGAACGGGTGGCACTGCGAGCAGACCTCGACGTTGATACGCCCGGTCTCCTTGGTGCTGCGGGTCTCGAAGGTGTTGCCGCAACCACAGACCACGGTGGTGGCCACGTAATTGGGGTGAATGCCTGACTTCATGGTGTCCCTTTCAATGGTCGCCGGGTCGCCTTCGCCGTTCGAAGACGTGAACCGGAACCGGACTCAGCCGCTCAGTATGCCAGATCGCAGGTTCTCGATCCCAATCGGCAATTTGTGCTTGCGGTGTGGTCAACGCGGGTGGCCCACGTTTTGTTCCACGGTGATTCCGGAGGGCGAAACAGCGGGGCCCGGCGACCGAAAGTCGCCGGGCCCCGCTTCGGGTCGATGATCAGTCGTCGATCGCGCCCGGAGCAGTCTTCGACACCTGCATGAGGAATTCGAGGTTGCTCTTGCTCTTCTTGAGCCGGTCGATCAGCAGATCGATGGCCTGGTGCGAATCGAGACCGGAGAGCACGCGCCGGAGCTTGTGCAGCACCGCCGCCTCGTCCGGGCTGAGCAGCAGCTCGTCCTTACGGGTGCCCGAGGGGTTCACGTCCACGGCCGGGAACACGCGGCGTTCCGCGATCTTGCGGTCGAGCTTCAGCTCCGCGTTACCGGTGCCCTTGAACTCCTCGAAGATCACGGTGTCGCCGGTGGAACCGGTCTCGACCATTGCCGTCGCGATGATCGTGAGCGAACCGCCGTTCTCGATGTTGCGCGCAGCACCGAGGAAACGCTTCGGCGGGTACAGCGCGGTCGAGTCGACACCACCGGAGAGGATACGTCCCGACGCCGGCGACGAGTTGTTGTACGCACGGCCGAGGCGGGTGATCGAGTCGAGCAGGACGACGACGTCCTTACCCGCCTCCACCAGGCGCTTCGCACGCTCGATGGCGAGCTCGGCGACCGACGTGTGGTCTCCCGGCGGGCGGTCGAAGGTCGAGGAGATGACCTCGCCCTTCACCGAACGCTGCATGTCGGTGACCTCTTCGGGACGCTCGTCGACCAGCACCACCATGAGGTAGCACTCGGGGTTGTTGGTCGCGATGGCGTTCGCGATGGCCTGCAGAACGCTGGTCTTACCGGCCTTCGGCGGGCTCACGATCAGCGCACGCTGTCCCTTGCCGATCGGCATCACCAGGTCGATGACACGCGTCGTCAGGATGTTCGGCGTCGTCTCCAGACGCAGCCGCTGATTCGGGTACAGCGGGGTGAGCTTGCCGAACTCGGGGCGCTTCTTGGCCGCTTCGACGTCGCCGCCGTTGACGGTGTCGATGCGGACCAGCGGGTTGAACTTCTGCCGCTGGTTGCCCTGGTCACCCTCGCGTCCCACCCGGACGGCGCCGGTGATGGCGTCGCCGCGACGGAGGCCGTTCTTGCGGATCAGGTTCATCGACACGTAGACGTCGTTCGGTCCGGCCAGGTAGCCGGAGGTCCTCACGAACGCGTAGTTGTCGAGGACGTCCAGGATGCCCGCGACCGGCTGCAGGACGTCGTCCTCACGGATCTCGGTCTCGCGAGCGTCACCGCCGCCGCCTTCACCGCGGTCGCGTCCACGACGACGTTCGCGGAAGCGACGTCCGCGGCGTCCGCGACCGCCTTCCTCGTCGTCGCCGGGGCGGTTGTCGCTGGTGCGCGGGCCGTTGCCGCCCTGGCTGCGGTCGCCACGGTCGCCACGGTCGCGGTCGCCGCGGTCGCCCCGGTCACCGCGGGTCTCGCCGCGATCACCACGGGTGTCGCCGCGCTCACGTCGGTTGCGGTCGCCGCCCTGCTCGCCGGAGCCGTCCTGCTTCGCCGGCTTCTCGGCGGAATCCTGACGGTCCTCGACCTGCTTGCGCTCGGCCTGCTGCGTGTCGGTGGCAGTCGCCGAGGCCGTGTCCTGGGCGTTGCCGCCCTGGTCACCCTGCTCGGGAGCGCCTGCCCGACGTGCGGATCCGCGGCGCTGGCGACCACGACGTCCGCCTTCGGCGGTGTCCGTGTCGCCTGCTGCGCCGTCGGCCGTCGCAGGTTCGGCCGTCTTGGGCTCGGCGGCCTTCTCGGCGGGTTCCGCCTGCGGAATCACTTCGAGTTCGGTCTGAGCGGACTGTTCGCGCTTGGCGCGCGTCGCCCGGGTCCGGGGAGCGGTTTCGGTCGCGGCAGCGGCCGGGGCCGCAGAGCCGCCCTGACGCTCCTTGATCGCGGCGATCAGGTCGCCCTTGCGCATCCCCGAAATGCCCTTGATGCCCAGCTCACCTGCGAGAGAGCGGAGCTCGGTGAGCACCATTCCGGACAGCCCGGCACCTCGGCGCGCGTCGGCGCGCTTTGTGGAGGCCGTCACTGATGACGCCTGTGAAGAGTCGCCTGCCTGCGCGCCAACGGTATCCACCGAGGAGGCGCGCACAGGAGCGGCGATGAGGTCCGTATCGGTCACGGAGGTCCTTTCCTTCCCTCACTCGCGCTGCGCAGAGTCGAGGGTTCGTCCCGTAATTCGGTTTCGAATACCGAATTCGGATGTGCCGTACGTAGTTGCATGTGAAGAACTGCCGGCTTGCCCGCCATCACATCACCCTTGAAACAGGCGCGTACTCGCAATCCCTACACGACAGATAGTGCGGAGGATCGTGCCAGGAGCCGTCAACCCCGATTGACCTGGAGTAATTGCCCTGGTGAAGCACCGGCGTCTGATGCGCACGATGTACGGACATTGCCCAGGATAGCTGTGAACGACCGTAGGGGCAAGGAGACGCCCCTACGGCGTGTCAGCTGGTCCGGACGCCGTCGGCTACGTCCAGTTCGAGAACCTGCAACCCCTCGGCCTCGGCCTGTGCTCGAAGATCCACGGGGAAAGGCTCCGTGGTCAATGCGAGTACGGTCGGTCCGGCTCCGGAGACGGTGGCGGCGATACCCGCCTTGCGGAGGACGGCGATCCATCGCGTCGTCAGAGGGAGGGCCGGAGCGCGCTGCGTCTGATGCAGTCGGTCCTCGGTGGCCGACATCAGAAGGTCGGGACGCTCTGTGAGCGCCACCACAGCGAGGGCCCCGCGGCTGACGTTGAACGCGGCATCCCGGTGGGGAACCGTCTCCGGCAACAGACCCCGCGTGTGGGCCGTCGACGAGCGCTCCCCCGGAACCAGTGCGACGACCCGGATCGCGGGGTGCACCTTCAGCGGGACGGCCGAGTAGATGTCGGTGGCAGCGGGGGCTCCGTCGGCCTGCTCACCCGCGCAGCTCCACGACACGACCGCGCCGCCGAGCACGCTCGCCGACGCGTTGTCGGGGTGCCCTTCGAATTCCGACGACAGCTGGACGAGCTGATCGAGCGACAGTCCGAGTTCGGGGTCGAGCTTGATCGCCAGGCCGTTGGCGGCCGCGAGTCCCCCCACGACGGCGGATGCGGAGGACCCCAGACCCCGAGAGTGGGGTATCACGTTGCGGCACACCACGTCCAGGCCGTCGGCCCACACACCGGCCGATTCCAGGCCGCGTTCGATCGCCCGGACCACGAGATGGGACGGACCCCACGGCACGTCGTCGGCACCCTCGCCCTCGACCCGGATGTTCAGCCCCGAAGCCGTCGTCGTCACGGTGATCTCGTCGTACAGTCCGAGCGCGATGCCCAGCGTGTCGAAACCCGGGCCGAGGTTGGCGCTCGACGCAGGCACGCGAGCGGTCACGGTGAGGCCCGCGGGGAGGGTCTGTGTCATGGTGGCGGTCTGGTCCTGCGGCGTGGTGGGCGTGGGCGCCCCCACTACGCCAGCTCGAGGGCCGAGGCGACAGCGACCGGGTCGACCGGGATCGGTTGGACCTCAGGCATACCCGCCAACGCCGTGTCGGGGTCCTTGAGGCCGTTACCGGTGACCGTGCAGACGACGGTCAGCCCGGAGTCCAGCCAGCCCTCCTTGCGGGCGGCGAGCAGGCCCGCGACGCTCGCGGCCGATGCCGGTTCGACGAAGACCCCTTCGGTCCTGGCGATCAGCCGGTACGCCTCGAGGATCTCGTCGTCGGTGGCGGCCCGGAAGGCGCCGTGCGACTCTTCCTTGGCGGTGACCGCGCCGTTCCAGGATGCCGGCGAGCCGATGCGGATCGCGGTCGCGATGGTCTCCGGGTCCTTCACCGGCGCACCGTGGACGAGCGGCGCCGCGCCCGCGGCCTGGACTCCGAGCATGCGGGGCTTCACGCTGGTGAGCCCGTCCGCGTAGTACTCGGAGTACCCGCGCCAGTAGGCGGTGATGTTGCCGGCGTTGCCGACCGGGAGGGCGTGCACGTCGGGCGCCTTGCCGAGGGCGTCGCAGATCTCGAACGCCGCGGTCTTCTGACCCTCGATGCGGACCGGGTTGACCGAGTTCACGAGCCCGATCGTGGGGAACTCCGCGGTGGTCTTGCGGGCCAGTTCGAGGCAGTCGTCGAAGTTGCCCTGCACCTGGATGATCCGCGCACCGTGCATGACGGCCTGCGCGAGCTTGCCCATCGCGATCTTGCCCTGCGGCACCAGCACGGCGCAGGTCATCTTCGCCTTGGCGGCGTACGCGGCGGCGGAGGCCGACGTGTTACCCGTGGACGCACACAGGACGGCCTGCTGACCGCGGGCCAGCGCATCGGTGACGGCCATCGTCATGCCACGGTCCTTGAACGAACCGGTGGGGTTGAGCCCCTCGACCTTCAGGTAGACGTCGCAACCGGTGATCTCCGAGAGGTGCCCGGCGGGCAGCAGCGGTGTGCCGCCCTCGCGCAGGGTGATCGTCTTCCAGTTCGGTCCGATGGCGAGGCGGTCGCGGTAAGCCTCGATCAGCCCCGGCCAGGGGGTGTGAACGGGATTACGGGTGCCGGTCATTGTTCGGTGCCTTCCAGTCGCAGCACGCTGGTCACAGCGGTGACGAATTCGAGTTTGCTCAGGGCCTCAACGGTTTCCGACAGGGCAGAATCCGTCGCGACGTGGGTCACGACGACGAGGCGGGCGCCGTCGCCGGCGCCTTCCTGCCGCACGGTGGAGATGCTGACGCCGTGCTGCGAGAATTCGGCGGCCACCGCCGACAGGACCCCGGCCTTGTCCGCTACCTGCATGTTGACGTAGTAGCGGGTGGGGATGTCGCCGATGGGCGCGATCTTCAGCTTGGCGTACTTGGACTCGCGGGGTCCGCGGCCGCCGTTCACCTTGTTGCGCGCGGCCATCACCAGGTCGCCCATCACGGCCGACGCGGTGGGGGCGCCGCCGGCGCCCTGACCGTAGAACATCAGGCGCCCGGCGTTCTCCGCCTCGACGACGACCGCGTTGAACGCACCGTTGACCGAGGCCAGCGGGTGCTCCAGCGGCACGAGAGCCGGGTAGACCCGCGCGGAGATCCGCTCCTTGCCCTCGGGGGTAGTGATCCGCTCGCAGATGGACAGCAGCTTGATCGTGCAGTCGAGTGCGCGTGCCGACGTCAGGTCGGCCGCGGTGATCTTGGAGATCCCCTCGCGGTACACGTCGGCGGCGGTGACCCGGGTGTGGAACGCGATCGACGCGAGGATGGCGGCCTTGGCCGCGGCGTCGTAGCCCTCCACGTCGGCGGTCGGATCGGCCTCGGCGTATCCCAGGCGTCCGGCCTCGGCGAGTGTCGCGGCGTAGTCCGCGCCGGTCTCGTCCATCGCCGACAGGATGAAGTTGGTGGTCCCGTTCACGATTCCGGCGACCTTGTTCACCCGGTCGCCCGCGAGCGACTGGATGAGCGGGCGGATCACGGGGATCGCGCCCGCCACGGCGGCCTCGAAGTAGAGGTCGACGTTGTGCAGTTCCGCGGCCTCGGCCAGTTCACCGGTGTGATCGGCGAGGAGCGCCTTGTTGGCGGTGACGACGGACTTGCCGGAGTTCAGCGCCGAGAGAATCAGCTTGCGGGGCAGATCCATGCCCCCGATCACCTCGACGACCAGGTCGACGTCGTCGCGGGCCACGAGGGACTCCGCGTCGGTGGTCTGCAACTCCTCGGGAATTCCGCGGTCCTTGCCGGGGCGGCGGACGGCCACTCCACGCAGTTCCAGCGGGGCGCCGACGCGAGCCTCGAGGTCTTCGCTGTGCTCCTGCAGGATGCGCACGACCTCGCTCCCGACGTTGCCGAGGCCGAGGACGGCCACACCGATAGCGCGATGCGCCGATTCGCTCGTCACTCTTGTACCTCCAAGCTCAACAGGTCTTCCACGGTTTCCCTCCGCAGGATCACGCGCGACTGTCCGTCGCGCACCGCCACCACGGCAGGGCGGGCGAGCAGGTTGTACCTGCTCGACATCGAATAGCAGTATGCACCGGTGGCCGCGACGGCGAGCAAGTCGCCGGCGTCGATGTCCTCGGGCATCCAGGTGTCGCGGATCACGATGTCACCGGATTCGCAGTGCTTGCCGACGACGCGGGACACCACCGGCGCCGCGTCGCTGACCCGCGAGACCAGTTTGGCCTCGTACTCCGCCTGGTACAGCGCGGTGCGGATGTTGTCGCTCATACCGCCGTCGACGCTGACGTACCGGCGGGTGAGGTTGCTGCCGACGGTGACGTCCTTGATGGTGCCGACCTCGTACAGCGTCACCGTTCCCGGTCCGGCGATCGCGCGGCCGGGTTCGACGGCCAGCGTCGGCTCCGGCAGACCGGCGAGCGCCGACTCGTGGCGCACGATGTCGCCGAGTTTGGCGGCGAGCTGGTCGACCGGCGGCGGGTCGTCGGTGGGGACGTAGGAAATTCCCATGCCGCCGCCGAGGTCGATGATCGAGATCTGGGCGGTCTTCTCGACGCCGAACTCCGCGACCACGTCCCGCAGGAGCCCGATCACGCGGTGCGCGGCCACCTCGAAGCCGTCGACGTCGAAGATCTGCGAGCCGATGTGACTGTGGAGACCGACGAGACGCAGGTTGTCGGCGGCGAAGACCCGCCGGACCGCGTCGATCGCCTTACCGCCGGCGAGCGAGAACCCGAACTTCTGATCCTCGTGGGCGGTGGAGATGAACTCGTGGGTGTGCGCCTCGACTCCGACGGTCACGCGGATCAGGACGTCCTGCACCACACCGGCTTCGGCGGCCACCTTGTCGAGCCGGTCGATCTCCGTGGCGGAGTCGAGCACGATGTGCCCGACCCGGGCCGATACGGCGGCGGTCAGCTCGGCGACCGATTTGTTGTTGCCGTGCATGGCAATTCGTTCCGCCGGAAATCCGGCGTGCAGCGCGACCGCGAGTTCGCCGCCCGACGCGACGTCCAGGGACAGGCCCTCGTCGGCGACCCAGCGGGCGATCTCGCCGCACAGGAACGCCTTGGACGCGTAGTGCACCTTGGCCGTCGGTCCGAAGGCCCGGGCCATGTCGCGGCAGCGGGACCGGAAGTCGTCCTCGTCGACGACGAACAGTGGGGTGCCGTACTTCTCGGCCAGTTCGGTGACCGGGATGCCCGCGAGGCTCACCACTCCGTCCGCGGCGCGGCGGGCGTTGCGGGGCCACACCTCGGGGGAGAGCGCCGCGAATGCGGCGGCGTCGGCGGGACGTTCGGGCAGACCGGGCGCGTGCAATTGCTCGGCGTGCTTGGGACCGGCGGGGTGCGCGTTCACATCTGCTCCGGTGCGCTGACGCCGAGCAGGGCGAGACCGTTGGCCAGAACCTGACGGGACGCGTCGCACAGCGCCAGTCGCGCGATGTGCAGCGGGCCGACCTCTTCGTCGCCCTGGGGCAGGATGCGGCAGGCACCGTAGAACCGGTGATAGGCACCGGCCAGTTCCTCCAGATACCTCGCGATGCGGTGCGGCTCACGCAGATTCGCGGCGCTGGTCACGACCCGCGGGTACTCGCCGAGGGTGCGGATCAGATCGCCCTCCTGCTCCGAGATCAGCAGCGAGAAGTCGGGATCCGTGACGGCGATGCCGAGGTCGGCGGCGTTGCGGGCGATGGCCGACAGCCGGGCGTGCGCGTACTGCACGTAGTACACCGGGTTCTCGTTGCCGGTGCTCGTCCACAGTTCGAGGTCGATGTCGATGCTCGAATCCACCGAAGACCGGATCATGGCGTACCGCGACGCGTCGACGCCGATCGCCTCGACCAGGTCGTCCAGGGTGATGACGGTGCCGGCACGCTTGCTCATCTTCACGGCCACGCCTTCGCGGACCAGGTTCACCATCTGGCCGATGAGCACCTCGACGGTGTCGGGGTCGTCGCCGAACGCGGCCGCGGCCGCCTTGAGCCGGCCGATGTACCCGTGGTGGTCCGCACCGAGCATGTAGATGCACAGGTCGAAGCCGCGGGAGCGCTTGTCCTGGAAGTAGGCGATGTCACCGGCGATGTACGCCGCGTTGCCGTCGCTCTTGATGACGACCCGGTCCTTGTCGTCGCCGAAGTCGGTGCTCTTGAGCCACCAGGCGCCGTCCTCCTGGAAGAGGTTGCCGGAATCCTTCAGCGTCTCGACGGCCTTCTCCACCGCGCCGGACTCGAACAGCGAGTTCTCGTGGAAGTAGACGTCGAAGTCGACGCCGAACTCGTGCAGGGTGCGCTTGATGTGCGCGAACATCAGGTCGACGCCGATGGCGCGGAAGACCTCCTGCTGCTCGCCCGCGGGCAGGTCCAGCACGTCGGGGCGCTGCTGCTGCACTGCGGTGGCGATGTCGGCGATGTAGGCGCCCGCGTATCCGTCCTCGGGTGCGGGTTCGCCCTTGGCGGCGGCGATCAGCGAGCGGGAGAACCGGTCGATCTGGGCGCCGTGGTCGTTGAAGTAGTACTCGCGCGTGACCGCCGCGCCCTGGGTGGACAGGATCCGCCCCAGCGCGTCGCCCACCGCGGCCCATCGGGTTCCACCGAGGTGGATGGGGCCGGTGGGGTTCGCGGAGACGAACTCGAGGTTGATCTTCTTGCCGTCGAGCGTGTGGCCGGACCCGAAGGCGGCACCCGCCTCGAGGATCTTCGCGACGATCGCGCCCTGCGCGTCGGCGGCCAGGCGGATGTTGAGGAAGCCCGGGCCCGCGATGTCGGCGCTGTCGATGCCCTCGGCCGCGGTCAGCGCGTCGGCGAGCCAGCCGGCCAGCTCACGCGGGTTGGTACCGACCTTCTTGGCCACCTGCATCGCGACGTTGGTGGCGTAATCGCCGTGCTCGGGATTGCGCGGACGCTCGACCGTGAGAGTTTCGGGAAGCACGGACACGTCGAGTCCGCGTTCGGCGAGCACTTTCGCGGCGGTTCCGCGGAGCAGTTCGGCAAGGTCAGCTGGAGTCACAGGTATCTATCCTATGGCCAACGCGTCCCGAGCGGTGATCCGGCTTCCCGCGAGTCCCGGCGACCGCCGGCGAGCGTGGGCCCGGCCACTCTCCCAGGTTGCGCTCAGGGTGGGTAAGTACAGTGGGATCGCCCTGAGTCCCGGCTCTCAACTCCCGGTCACCGGGGGGTCGAGCGCCCGTAACCCACACACCGAAAGATCACAATCGATGCCAAGCGGTTCGGAAAGTCGCGGTCCCGATAAGAACTCGGGCGCGAAGTCGGCGAAGGCCATCAAGGCCGCCAAGAAGAAGAGCGGCGGCGCGAAAGTCAAGGGCGGCGCGTCCGCTCCGCGGAACATCCCGTGGCTGACGATCGGCGCCGGAGCGGCCGTTCTCGCGCTCGTGGCGGTCCTCGCGATCAACCTGGTTCCCAAGTATCAGGCCAAGGAAGAGGCCGCGAAGTACGCGCCGAGCGCCGAGAACCCCGATCCGTCGGTCAACATCGACGGCGTCGTGAAGGTCGACTACCCGGCAGGCATCCACATCCAGCCGACGCAGCGCGTCGCGTACGACCAGTCGCCGCCGTTCGGCGGCCCGCACGACGCCATCTGGGCGACGTGCACCGGCACGGTCTACCCGAACGCGATCCGCACCGAGAACGCGGTGCACTCGCTCGAGCACGGCGCCGTGTGGATCGCCTACAACCCGGACGAGCTGTCCGCCGACCAGGTCGAGACGCTGAAGGACAAGGTGGACGGCGAGACGTACACGCTGCTGTCGCCGTACCCGGGCCTCGACAGCCCCGTCTCCGTGCAGTCGTGGGGCCACCAGCTGAAGGTGGACAGCGTCGACGACGAGCGCATCGACCAGTTCATCACCGCGCTGCGGATCAACAAGAACACGTATCCCGAGGTCGGCGCGAGCTGCTCGTCCATCCCGGGCTCCGGTTTCGACCCGGACAACCCGCCGCCGTTCGACCCGTCCACGCCGGGTGCGGACGCGGTGCCGATGGACGGTGGCGGTATCAACCCCGACCAGTCGGAATCCGGCGGCGCGGGAGCGCAGCTGCCGAGCGGCATGCAGCTCCCGTCCGACCTGCAGCTGCCGTCAGATCTGCAGCAGGCCCCGGCCGAGGGCGGCAATGGCTAGTTCCGCCGGCACCGGGCACGGACCCGAGACCGATTCCGTCGACGAGGCGACCCCGGCCCGGCCCAGTCAGCGCACAGCGCTCCTGGTCATCGGGCTGATCGGCGCCATCGCCCTCGGATTCGCGCTCGGGTTCCTCGCCCGGCTTCCGCTCGAGGACTCCGGTACCCCGGTTCCCGAGGCCGGTTCCGTCGATGTCGGATTCGCGCAGGACATGAGCGTGCATCACAGCCAGGCGGTGGAGATGTCGGCGATCGCGCTGGCCAATGCCACCGACCCGGCGGTCCGCAGCCTCGCATACGACATCCTCACCACGCAGCAGAACCAGCTCGGACAGATGCAGGGCTGGCTCGCGCTGTGGGATCAGCCGGCGCTGCCGTCGGGCGGCTACATGGGCTGGATGGAATCGGAGCACTCGGACGGTCACACCCACGGGACCGCCGAGAACACGCACATGGGGTCGATGTCGAAGATGCCCGGCATGGCGTCGTCGGAGGACATGGCCGCGTTGCGTCAGGCCACCGGCCCGGCCGTCGACGTCCTGTACCTCCAGCTGATGCTGCGGCACCACCAGGGCGGGCTCCCGATGATGGAGTACGCGGCCCAGCACGCGTCGGAAGACGCGGTCCGCAGCCTCGCTCAGACGATGGTGGACACCCAGCAGAGCGAGGCGACGGTGATGACGAACATGCTCACCTCGAAGGGCGCCGCTCCCCTGCCGATGAACTGACGTCCGGCGTCACGACCACGTCCAGTCGCGCACCTCGGGCATGTCCTCGAGGTGCGCGACGACGTATTCGCCGTGCCGTTCGAGTTGCCGGAGGCAGAAGTCGGCCAACTCCGTGGCACCGGCCGGTTCGCGCCGCGTGCGGCGCAGCGCGGCGAGGGCGAGGTGGTAGCGGCTCATCCGGTTGAGCACGACCATGTCGAACGGTGTGGTCGTGGTGCCCTGTTCGCTGAAGCCGCGGACATGGAAGCGGTCCGGTGCGGGACGTCCGTGCATCAACTCGTGGACGGCGCGCGAGTACCCGTGGAACGCGAACACCACGTGGGTGTCCGCGGTGAAGAGGTCGAGGAACGTGCGCGCGTCGAATCCGTGCGGGTGCTCGGTGGGTGTGAGCAGCCCCATCAGGTCGACGACGTTGACCACCCGGGTGACCAGTTCCGGGGTGTGTTCGCGCAGCAACTGCGCGGCGGCGAGAATTTCCTGGGTCGGGACGTCCCCGGCGGCGGCGAGCACGACGTCCGGTTCGGTGCCCGCAGAAGACTCCGTTCCCGCCCACTCCCACACCGACGCCCCGGCCGCGCAGTGCGCGTGCGCCTCCGCGAGGGTCAGGTACTGCAGGTGCGGCTGCTTGTCGACCACGACGAGGTTGACGTGATCGGTGCTGCGGAGGCAGTGGTCGGCGATCGAGAGCAGGGTGTTCGAGTCCGGTGGGAGCCACACGCGGACCACGTCCGGTGCGAGCGGGATGACGGCGTCGATCATTCCCGGCCCCTGGTGGCTGAACCCGTTGTGGTCGTTGCGCCAGCAGGTGCTGGTCAGCAGGACGTTCAGCGACGCCACCGGCGCGCGCCACGGCAGATCCACCGCATGCTGCAGCCACTTGGTGTGCTGGACGAGCATCGACACGCTCACCATCGCGAAGGCCTCGTAGCTCGCGAACAGTCCGTGCCGCCCCGACAACAGGTACCCCTCCAGCCAGCCCTCGCAGAGGTGCTCGCTGAGGACCTCCATCACCCGGCCACGGGCCGACAGTCCGTCGTCGTAGTCGGTGACCGGAAGCTGCCAGCACCGGTCGGTCACCTCGAAGACGGCGCCCAACCGGTTGCTGGACGTCTCGTCCGGGCAGAACAACCGGAAGTAACCACCGCCGTCGGTCGTGGTGGTGGCGGCGTAGAGGTCGCGGAGCAGTTCCCCGAGCACCCGGGTGGTCTCGTGGTGGGTGGTGCCGGGTTTCTCGATCGGGAGCGCGTACTTCTCCAGGGGCGGCACCGGAAGATCCGCGCGCAGGCGGCCGCCGTTCGCGTACGGCGACGAACCCATCCTCTTGTCACCCTGCGGCGCCAGCCGCACGAGGTCCGGCACGAGTGCGCCGGACGAGTCGAACAGTTCGTCCGGGCGGTACGACCGCATCCACTCCTCGAGTTGACGCAAATGGGCCTCGTCGGTGCGGACCCCCGACAGCGGAACCTGGTGCGCCCGGTGCGTGCCCTCGACGAGCACGCCGTCGACGGTGTGCGGACCGGTCCAGCCCTTGGGGGTGCGCAGCACGATCGCCGGCCACTGGGCGGCGCTGCGCCTGCCTGCCTGCGCCTCCCGCCGAAGGTCGGAGATCGCGGTGTGGGCGTCGGTCAGCGCGCGATGCAGCGCGGGGAAGACCTGCCGCGGGTCGTCGCCCGAGACGACGACCGGCGCCCACCCCTGACCGCCGAGGAACGCTTCGACGTCGGCGTCGCTGCTGCGGCCGTGGACGGTGGGCCCGGCGATCTTCGCACCGTTGACGTGCAGGATCGGCAACACCGCACCGTCGCGTTCCGGATTGAGGAATGCGGGCAGTTTCCACGACGCGGACAGCGGTCCCGTCTCCGCCTCTCCGTCCCCGATCACGCACGCCACCAATAGATTCGGGTGGTCGAACGCCGCCCCGGCGGCGTGTGCGAGCGCGTAGCCGAGTTCGCCGCCCTCGTGGATGCTGCCCGGAGTCTGCACGCTGACGTGACTCGGGATGCCGCCCGGCGTCGAGAACTGCCTGCAGAGCCGGTGGATACCGGCGGCGTCGCGGGACACGCCCGGATACACCTCCGAGTACGTCCCCTCCAGGTACGTGGCGGCGACGAGCGCCGGACCACCGTGACCGGGACCGGTCACGTAGAGACAGTCGGTGTCGGTCCGGCGGATCAGGCGGTTCAGCAGGGCGTAGATCATCGACAGCCCCGGACTCGTTCCCCAGTGCCCGAGCAACCGGGGTTTGATGTGTTCCGGGCGCAACGGCTCCCGCAGAAGCGTGTTGTCCTGCAGGTAGATCTGCGCCACCGTCAGATAGTTGGCCGCCGCCCACCACCGCAGGTCCGACTCGAGGTCGGCATCGGAATAGTGCCCGTCGGAATCCTGCGACCCCGGCTGCCGTACATCGGTCATTCTCGACCCCTCCCCGAGAGTTCGCGAGCGTCCACGTCCTCCCGACACTAGGCGTGTTCGGGCCTCTACCGGGGCGAGTCCACGAAGTAGGGGGACCGATTTGGTCGATCCCCCTACCTATGCGCTACCATTGGCCAGCCCAATCGGCACACCGGTTTTCCGGTGCGCCCCCGTAGCTCAGGGGATAGAGCGTTCGCCTCCGGAGCGAAAGGTCGCAGGTTCGAATCCTGCCGGGGGCACACGACAAAGCTGCACCGCTCCGGCGGTGCAGCTTTTTTCGTGCCTGATCGACGGGACGAACGGGACGCTCGTTCGATCTGACGCTACGAGCGTCCCGTTCGTCGGAGACGGTGGCGGGTTCAGGCCGGGGTGCTGCGGCGCATCTCGCGTCGGAGGATCTTCCCACTGGCCGTCTTGGGTAGTTCGTCGACGATCTCGACCCGCCGCGGTGCCTTGTAACTGGCGAGCCGCTCCCGGCAGTACTCGACGAGGTCGTCCGTCTCCACCGTCTGCCCGGGGCGGAGGCTGACGAACGCGGCGACGGTCTCGCCGCGGTAGCTGTCCGGTTCGCCGACGACGGCCGCCTCCCGGACGGCGGGATGCCGGTAGAGGACGTCCTCCACCTCACGCGGCCAGACCTTGAAACCGGACGCGTTGATCATGTCCTTCTTGCGATCGACGACGTACACCCAGCCCTGGTCGTCCATGAATCCCACGTCGCCGGTGAGCAACCGGCCGCCGGGCAGCGACTGCGCCGTGGCGTCCGGCTTGTTCCAGTACGCGGGCACGACCATGGGTCCGTCGACGGCGATCTCCCCGACCTCGAGTGGGTCGAGGTCGGCGCCGTCCTCCCCGACGATGCGGATCACGGCGGAGGGCAGCGGCAGGCCGATCGCCAGCGTGCCGGACGACGGATCGACGGGCGCCTCCAGATTCGGTGGGACGACGACGCACGGCGCGCTGGTCTCGGTGAGCCCGTACCCGTTGCGGATGTACTTTCCGGTGAGGTCCCGGAATCGTTCGACGATGGCGGGTGGCAGCGGGGCGCCACCGGACATCACGGCCTCCAGCGAGGCGAAGCGCTCGCCGGAGAAGTCGGGGTGCGCCATCAGCGCCATGTAGGCGGTGGACGGGCCGACCATGAACACCGGCCGCTCCCGCTCGAGGGCGTCGAGCACCACGCCGGCCTCGAACCGGTATGCGAGGATCAACGGCGACGCCAGGTCGATCGCGGTGAGCAACTGGCACACCATGCCGGTGATGTGGAACAGCGGGGCGAGCGCGAAGATCGGCGAACCGGCGGGTTTGCTCTCGTACAGGCGCAGGATGGAACTGTTGACGGTGAGGTTCCGGTGCGTGTTGGTGGCGCCCTTGGGGACTCCGCTCGTTCCGGACGTGTAGGACACGAGCGCGATGTCGTCCGGAACCAGCCCGGGATCCGGCAGGTCGGCGCCCGCGCGGGCCCGGGCCACCTCGAGCAGGTCGGGCACGCCCTCGGCGCGCGCCCGGGTCACGCCCCCGAACACCCGCGCGTCGTCCGAGGTCTGGATGTCGAGTTCACTGGCGGTCAGCGCGATCCGCACGCCGGCGGCGGACGCGCGCTCCCCCACCCGATCGGCCCACGCGTTCTCGCTGCACACGATCGCGGTGACTCCGGCGTCGGTGAGGATGTGGGCGAGCTCGTCCCTGTACATCGGGTTCAGCGGGACGACGACCCCGCCGGCCTTCCACGTGCCGATCAACGCCAGCACGAACTGCGGGACGTTCTGCAGGTAGATCGCGAGCCGGTCGCCGGTCCCGAATCCGTTCTCCGCGAGGTATGCGGCCACGCCGTCGCTGAGTTCGTCGACCTCGCGGTAGCTCAGGGTGCCGCCGAGGTACCGGACGGCGGGCCCGTCCGGGGCGGACTCGACCGCGGCCGAGAACATGTCGAGCGCTGTCCGGGCGGGGATCTCCCCCACGGAGCGCGTGTTCTCGTCGTACCGGTCCATCCAGGGCCTGTCGTCGTACCAGCTCATCGTCGCCGTGCCGCCTCTCGCTCGTTCCGTGTTCCGACTGCGTGACCTGCTGTTCAGCGTGTGCCCGACATACCGCCGTCGACGGGGACGACGGTGCCGGTGACGTAGGCCCCGGCGCGTGAGGAGAGGAAGATCGCGGTGCCCGCGACGTCTTCCGGTGTGCCGACCCGGCCGAGCGGCACCGATCCCTCGATCGCCTCCTTCCGCTCCGGGTCGTCGAGAATGAAGGCCATCATCTTGCTCGGAAAGGGTCCCGGCGCAATGGCATTGACGGTGATCCGCTCCGCGGCCAGCGCCGCGGCGAGCTTGCGGGTGAGCATGTGGACCGCGGCCTTGCTCGCACCGTACGAGAAGTTCTCGGTACCGGACACCACCAGTCCGTCGATCGACCCGATGTTGATCACCCGGGCGGGGTCGCCGTCCGTCGCCGCGGCCCGCAGACTCGGCAGCAGCGCCTGGGTGAGCAGGAACACGCCCTTGACGTTGATGTCGAAGATCTTGTCGAACCCGGCGGCGGGGAAGTCGTCGATCGGCGCACCCCACGTCGCGCCGGCGTTGTTCACCAGGACGTCCAGTCGGGGCGAGATGTCGGCGACCCGCGCGACCAGCCCCGCGATCCCCGCCTCGGTGGACAGGTCGGCGGGGTGGGCGTGGCACGTGCCCGGGCCGAGGGCGGACAGTTCGGCCGCGGCCTTCTCACACGGCTCCGCCTTGCGGGCGGAAATCACGACGGTCGCCCCGGCCTGGACGAACCCCTGCGCGATCATCCGGCCGATACCCCGCGAACCTCCGGTGACCACCACGGTCTTGCCTGCGACGTCGAACAGCGAACCTGCATCCATGTGCGTTCCCTTTCAGGGCTGGAAGACTTCAGGGTTGGAAGACGAGGCGGCCGACGGTGCTGCCGTCGCCGAGCCGGCCGATTCCGTCGGCCACGTCCGCGAGCGAGAGCCGCTCGCTGATGAGCGGCCTGATCGCCCCGGACTCGGCGAGGCGGGTCAACTCCTCGTGGCAGTCGGCGATCGCCTGCTGGTTGTACTGCTTGTACAGGCCCCAGTGCAGTCCGATGATGGAGTAGTTCTTGATCAGGGCGTGATTGAGGCCGGGCGTCGGGATGGTGCCGCCTGCGAAGCCGATGATGAGGATCCGGCCCTCGAACGCGATGCACTTGGTGGACTTCGCGTAGGCGTCGCCGCCGACCGGATCGTAGACGACGTCCGCGCCGCGTCCGCCGGTGAATTCCTTGACCAGCGGGACGAAATCTTCGGTGCGCCGGTCGATCACCAGATCCGCGCCCAGCCGCCGGCAATAGTCGGCCTTGTCTGCGCCACCGACGACGCCGATGACCTTCGCTCCCGCCGCCTTGCCCAGTTGCACCGCGGCGCTGCCCACTCCGCCCGCGGCAGCATGCACGAGCAGCGTCTCCCCCGGCTTCAGTTGCGTCCGCCGGTGCAGCGCGAACCAACTCGTCTGGTAGCCGATGCTCAACGCCGACGCCTCGGCGTCGTCGAGTGTGGACGGGGCCGCGAACGTATTGACCTCGTCCATCACGGCCATCTGCGCGAATGCGCCGCCGGGCAGGTTCGGGTTGCCGATCACCCGGTCGCCGGCGGCGAAGCGGGTCACACCGTCACCGACCGCGACCACCTCGCCGCACAGCTCGACTCCGGGCGTGAACGGCAGTGGCGGCTTGATCTGGTATTCGCCGCGGCACAGCAGCACGTCGGGGAAGTTCGCCGGTGCGGCGAGGACCCGGACCAGTACCTGCCCGGGGCCTGCCGTGGGATCCGGAACCTCCTCGAGCTGCAGCGCGGTGCGCGGCTCGCCGAGTTCGTGGACTCGCCATGCCTTCATGGATTGCTTCCTGACTGTCGGTGGTGGGGCCCGGGTTACGCGGGCAGGTCGATCAGGCCGGCGAGGTGCGCGCGGTGACGGTAGGCGGTGCCGAATGCCAACTGGTCGCTCTTCGCCCTCTTCAGATACAGGTGGGCGGGGTATTCCCAGGTCATGCCGATCCCGCCGTGCAACTGAACGCACTCCTCCGCGGCGTGGACCGCGACCCCGCTGCAGTACGCCTGCGCGACGGCGGCCGCGACCTCGGCGTCGGCGTCGCCCCGGGCGGCGGTGTCGGCGGCGTAGCGGGCGGCGGCGGCCGCGGACGTCACTTCGAGCCACAGGTCGGCAAGGCGGTGCTTGATCGCCTGGAACGACCCGACGGCCCGGCCGAACTGGGTTCGGTCCTTGACGTACGCGAGCGTCGTCTGGAAGCACCACTGCGCGAGCCCGAGTTGCTCGGAGGCGAGAAGTGCGGCGCCGAGAACGAGGGCCTCCCGGACCGCGTCCGCGGCGTTGCCGTGGTCGATGCGGGCGGACGCTGCGGCGTCGAACGCGACGTCGGACAGCGGCCGGGTCATGTCGAGCGCGAGCACGGGGGTGACGGTGACCCCGGCGGTGCCCGCGGGCACCGTGTGCAGTTCGAGCCCGGCCGGACCCTCGACCGGCACTATCAGGATGTCGGCATCCGCGGCGCCCGCGACACCGGTCACGGTCCCGGTGAGGGAGTCGCCGTCCCGGCGCACGGCCGGGGTGAACCGGCCGGGTGCGGTCGCGAGCCCGACCGTGAGCGCACCGGTGGTGGTGCCGTCGGCGAGTGCGCCGACCGTCTCGGTGTCGCCCGCCTTCAGCAGCGCGACCGTCGCGAGTACGGCGCTGGACAGATACGGGACGGGTGCGACGGCGCGCCCGATCTCCTCCATGACCACCGCGGCCTCACGGGCGCTCGCCCCGGCGCCGCCCAGTTCCTCGGGGACGAGCAGACCGGCCAGGCCGAGTTCGACGGCGAGGGATTTCCACACCCCGGAGAAGTCGGCGGGCGTCCCGTCGTACGCCCCGATGACCAGTTCGTGCGAGCAGCGGTCGGCGAGCAGCCGGCGGACGCTGTCGCGCAGGGCGTCTTCCGTGTCGGAGTACAGCAGATCTGCGGTGTTCATCGGGGCAGGTCCTTCCAGGCGATGTCCTTGTCGACGCGATGCTCCGGCGGGAGGCCGAGGACGCGTTCCGCGATGACGTTGCGCAGGATCTCGGACGTGCCGCCCTCGATCGAGTTGCCTTTCGCGCGCAGGTACCGGTATCCGGGTTCGCGGCCGGTGAAGTCGACCCTGTCCGGGCGGCGCATGGTCCAGTCGTCGTAGCGCAGCCCGGCCTCACCGTGGAGTTCGATATCGAAACCCGAGATGGTTTGCGCGAGCCGTGCGAAGGCCAGCTTCAGGCCGGATCCCTCGGGGCCGGGCTGCCCGGCCTCGAGTTGCTGCCGCAGCCGTTCGCCGGTCAGCCGGGCGACTTCCGCTTCGACCCACAGCCGGAGCAGTTCGTCGTGCATCGCGGGGTCGCGGAGCTCGGGTTGTTCGCGCCAGGCGCGGGCGACCGGTCCGATCATGCCGCTCTCGCGGACGGCCGCGGAACCGCCGATCGCGACCCGTTCGTTGTTGAGGGTCGCGGTGGCCACCTTCCAGCCCTGTCCCTCGCTGCCGAGCCGATCGGAATCGGGAATGTGGACGTCGGTGAGGAACACTTCGTTGAACTCGGCCTCACCGGTGATCTGCCGCAGCGGCCGGACGTCGATTCCGGGATCGCTCATGTCGCACAGGAAGTAGGTCAGCCCGGCGTGCTTGGGCACCGACGGATCCGTGCGGGCCACAAGGATGGCCATCTGCGCGTTCTGCGCCCCCGACGTCCACACCTTCTGCCCGTTGACCGTCCATCCGTCACCCTCACGGACGGCTCGCGTCGCGACGGCGGCGAGGTCGGAACCCGCCCCCGGTTCGCTGAACAGCTGACAGTAGATGTGCTCGCCGGTGAAGATCGGCCGAAGGTACTTCTGCTGCTGTTCGCCGGTGCCGAACGCGGCGATGGTCGGCGCCGCCATGCCCAGCCCGATCCCGTTGCGGCTCTTCGCCGGGCCGGGCGCCCCTGCGGCCGCGAGTTCGGCGTCGACCTGCGCCTGGAAGCTCTGCGGCAGGCCCAGACCGCCGCGCCCGGGCGGGAAGTGGACCCACGCGAGGCCGGCGTCGAATCGGGCCCCGAGGAACCGGGCCGGATCCGACTGTTCGTTCTGTTCCAGGAGGGTCGCGATGCGGCCGCTCAGGTCGCGTGCGATCGCCTGTTCGTCAGTGCTCATCGTCCTCAGTCCTTCGGTCAGATTCCGGCCCGGGCGGCGATGTCGCACGCCTTGGCCACGAGGTCGTCGATGCGCTCGACGGTCGGGGTGCCCGCGGCCGCCTTGTTCTCCGGTTCGTCCCGGGCGCGGCGCATGACGCCCTCCGCGATGACCGCCACCTTCCACAGGCCGAGGACGTGCCAGAACGCCAGGGCTTTCGGGTCGCGTCCGGTCTCGTCGAGGTACACCCCGGCGATCTCCACCCGGTCCGGGAAACCGTCGAGGGTGGACGCCGGGAAGTCGCCGCCGGTGGTCTCACCCGGCTCCGGCCAGTACGCGAGCAGGCTGCCGACGTCGGCGAGCGGGTCGCCCAGCGTGCACAGCTCCCAGTCCAGGGCGGCGGTCACCTCTCCGGTCGCGTGGGAGGTGATGACGTTGCGCAGGTGGAAGTCGCCGTGCACGAGAGTCAGTTCCCGCTGTTCCGGCACCGAGTCGGTGAGTCGTCCGGTCAGGTCGTCGAGGGCGGGCAGCTCGCGGGTCTTCGACTTCTCCCACTGACCCGACCACCGCTTGAGCTGACGCTGCGCGTAAGGCTTGTGGCTGGCCAGGTCGATCAAACCGGTGCCCTCGAGGTCCACCGCATGGATCTTCGCCAGCGTCCGCGGCAGCGACAGGCCGATCGCCCGGCGACGTTCCGGGGTCAGGGACTCCGCGATCGACATGCGATCGACGACCTGTCCGTCGACGAACTCCATCAGCAGCAGCGGTACCTCGGTGACCTCCGGGTCGTCGGTGAGCCCGAACACCCGCGGGGTGGGCACCGCGGTGTCCTCGAGGGCGGAGAGGATCCGCGCCTCGCGGGCGACGTCGTGGGCCGACGCGAGCAGGTGCCCGAGGGGTGGGCGCCGGAGCACCCATCTGCGACCCGCCCGGTCCTGGACCAGGTAGGTGAGGTTCGACTGGCCGAGGCCGATCCGGTCGAAGGTCAGCGGTCCGGCAGTGTCGATGCCGAGCGCGCCGATCCAGCGGCTCACGGCCTCGGTGTCGATGCCGACGACGTCCACGCTAGACACCGAGCTGAGCCCCCTGCCGGAACGGAGTTGCGTCGCCGAGCAGTTGCCCGCCGTCGATCGCCATGGTTTCGCCGGTGATCCAGCTCGCGGCATCGGAGACGAGGAACGCGACCGCGGACGCGATGTCCTCGGGTTCGCCGATCCGCCCCAGCGCCGTGGACGCCGACACGGCCTGCTCGTGGTCCTTCCACAGCGCCTCGGCCAGCTTGGTCCGCACGACACCGGGAGCGACGGCGTTGACCCGCACGTTGGGTGAGAGTTCCAGTGCCAGTTGCTTGGTGAGGTGGATCAGGGCGGCCTTCGATGCGTTGTACAGGCCGATGTTCGCCTCGAACGCCATGCCGCCGATGGACGCGGTGTTGACCACGGCGCCGCCTTGCTCGCCCATCCACGCCTTCGTGGCGAGGCCGGTCCACAGCACCGGCGCCCACAGGTTCACGTCGAAGGTCTTGGCGAACCGTGCGTGGTCCTGGTCGATGACCGGTCCGAAGGCGGGGTTGGTTCCCGCGTTGTTGACGAGGATGTCCAGGCTGCCGAAGCGTTCGACGGTGGTGTCGACGCAGCGCCGGGCGGCGTCCTCGTCGACGGCGTGCGCGGCGACGCCGATCGCGGTCCCCCCGACCTGCGCTGCGGCGGCGTCGGCCGATTCCTGGGAGCGTGAGGTGAGCACCACGTTGGCACCGGCGGCCGCGAGGGCCCGGGCGACGGCCAGGCCGATACCCCGCGAGGCGCCGGTGACGATCGCGGTGCGTCCGGTGAGGTCGAGTCCGGCCATGTCAGCTCACCGCAACCTTGTGTCCGTTGGTGGAAGCGTGGGCGGCGTCGCGGTACTGCCGCAGTTCCTGCCGCGCGATGGCGCGCTTGTGGACCTCGTCGGGACCGTCGGCCAGGCGCAGGGTGCGCAGATGCGCCCAGGCCATGGCGAGGGGGAAGTCGTCGGTGACGCCCGCACCGCCGTGCACCTGAATGGCCCGGTCCACGATCTTCAACGCGATGTTCGGAGCCGCCACCTTGATCGCCGCGATCTCCGTCCGCGCCTCCTTGTTTCCCACCGTGTCCATCAGATACGCCGCCTTCAGCGTCAGCAACCGGATCATCTCGATCTCGATGCGCGCCTCCGCGATCCAGTCCTGGATGTTCGCGTTCTCACTGACCGGCTTCCCGAACGTCACCCGCGACGACGCCCGGCGGCACATCAATTCGAGTGCCCGCTCCGCCATCCCGATCGCCCGCATGCAGTGGTGGATCCGGCCCGGCCCCAGCCGGGCCTGGGAGATCGCGAATCCCTCGCCCTCGCCCTTCAGCACGTCCGTCACCGGCACCCGCACATCGGCGAAATCGATCTCCGCGTGCCCCTCACGGTCCTGATACCCGAACACCGGCAGCCCCCGCATCACCGTCACCCCGGGCGCATCGATCGGCACCACCATCATCGACTGCTGCCGGTGCGGCGCCGCCGACGGATCCGTCTTGCCCATCACGATCAGCACCTTGCAGTTGCGGTGCAACGCGTTCGACGCGAACCACTTGCGGCCGTTCAGCACGTACTCGTCGCCGTCACGCACCATCGACAACTCCACGTTGGTCGCGTCCGAACTCGCCACCGCGGGCTCGGTCATCGCGAACGCCGACGCCATCGTCCCGTCGAGAAGCGGCTTCAGGTACTTCTCCTTGTGCTCGGCCGTGCCGAACAGCTCCAGTACCTCCATGTTGCCCGTGTCCGGCGCATTGCAGTTGCACGCCTCCGACGCAATGTGGCTGCGCCCCATGATCTCCGCCAACGGGGCGTACTCGAGGTTGGTCAACCCCGCGCCCGTGCCCGGGTGCGGATGGAACAGATTCCACAGCCCCCGGCGCCGTGCCTCCGCCTTGAGCTCCTCCAGAACCGGCGGCTGGAAATGCGGATCCCCCGACTCCCGCATCTGTTTCTCGTACACCGCCTCCGCCGGATACACGTGCGAATCCATGAACTCGAGCAGAACGACCTGCAACTGCTGGGCGCGTGCGGAAATGTCAAACAGGGACATGGGAACTCCTGACGGGTAGTGAGGGAAACACGGGTGTGCGCTTGTCGAGGTGGCTCTGGACTCCCTCGACGAGATCGGCCCCGCGGAACGCCTGCACCATCAGGCCTTCCGCTCGGGCCACGGAGTCGGCGTAGGTGCCGTCCGCATCGCGGTGCAATTGGTCCTTGATGACGGCCATCGACGTCGGCGAGCAGTTCGCCGCCAGGTCCGCGGCATAGGCGACCGCGGCGTCGACGACCGAACCGTCCGGCACGAGGTGGTCGACGAGTCCGATGCGCAGCGCCTCCTCGGCGTCCACCATGCGGCTCGACAGCAGCAGGTCGGTGGCCCGGCTGCGCCCCACGAGTCGGGGCAGCAGCCAGGAGATGCCGTATTCGGCGATCAGCCCGCGCTTGGCGAACGCGGTCGTGAACCGTGCCGATGCGGACGCGAACCGGACGTCGCAGTAGAGGGCCTCCACCATGCCGAGTCCGGCCGCGACCCCGTTGATCGCCCCGATGAGCGGTTTCCGCAGCGTTGCGGGAAGGTCGCGGGGGCGCGGGCGGAGGAGGTCCGCGTCGGACACGTCACCGACGGCCTGCAGGCGGCCGAGGTCGGCGCCGGCGCAGAACCCGCGCCCGGCTCCGGTCACGACGATCGCGCGCACGTCCGGGTCGTCCTCGGCGTCCACGAGCAGCGTGAAGTAGCGGTCCTCGAGGTCGTCGGTCCAGGCGTTCAGCTTGCCGGGCCGGTTGAATGTCAGTACCAGGACCGGTCCGCGCCGCTCGGCGAGGACCAGGTCTGCGGGCTCGTCGGTCACGCGTGCTCCAGCAGCGAACTCTGGAAACGGCGCATTCCGCGCAGCCAGCGGTCGTAGTCGGACCCCTTCTGCCGGTACATGGTGAGGACGCTCTCGTGCGGCAGGATCAGGAACGTCTCCCGGTCCACGGCGTCGAGCACGATGTCGGCGACCTGCTCGGGCTGCAGCACCTCCCCCGCCGAGACGACGGCCTTCGTGGCGGCGACGCCGAGGGGATCACCCGAGTTCTCGCCCGAGCGCATCAACTTCGTCTCGACTCCCATCGGGCAGAGGCAGCTGACGCGAACCCCGTCGTCCCCGTACGTGACCGACAGCCATTCGGCGAACGCGACGGCCGCGTGTTTGGTGACCGCGTAGGTCGCCGAGCCGATCTGGGTGAGGAGGCCGGCGGCAGAGGCGGTCGACACGAAATAGCCCTCGCCGCGCGCGATCCACTTCGGCACGAGTTGCCGGGCGGCGCGAATGTGGGCGCGGACGTTGACGTCGAACGCGAGGTCCCAGTCGGCGTCGCCGGCGTCGAGGCCGGGCGCTCCCGCGATGCCGGCATTGGCGAAGTAGAGATCGACCGGCCCGAACTCGGTCTCCGCACGGTCGATGATGCGCCGGATCTGATCGGCGTCCGCGACGTCGCCACCGTCGGCGACGGCGGATCCCGGGTGGCGGGCGTTGATGCCGTCCGCGACGACGGCGGCTGCGTCCGGGTCGAGATCGGCGACCAGCACCTTGGCGCCCTGTTCGGCGAGACGGTCCGCGATCGCCCCGCCGATTCCGCCGCCACCGCCGGTCACGATGGCGACCTTCTGTGCAACCTTCACGAGGTGTCCTCTCCTTCGCCGTGCGTTGTGACTCGCGTCTCTCTTTTGTATAGTTGAATCCGTCGTCAAGTTCAAGTGTTTGGGGTCGGCAACACACGACTTCCGATGCAGCCAACGTGACACATCCAGGCCCTGCACCACCCGGAATCGAGGGAGACAGATGACCGACACCACCGCACTGCCCGTTCGCCCCGCGAGCTTCGACGAGCTCACGGCGCTGATCGGCAAGGAGCTGGGCCCCACCGACTGGCACGACGTCACCCAGGAACGCGTCAACGCCTTCGCGGACGCCACCGGCGACCACCAGTGGATCCACATCGATACCGAGCGCGCTGCCGCCGGCCCGCTCGGCGGCACCATCGCGCACGGCCTCTACAGCCTGTCCCTCGGACCGGCCCTGTCGGCTACCCTGCTGCGCTTCGACGGCTTCGCACACAGCCTCAACTACGGCTACAACAAGGTCCGCTTCCCCGCGCCGGTGCCGGTAGGTTCGCGCATCCGGATGCGTGCCACCATCCGATCCGCGGAACAGGTCGGGGGCGGCATCCAGGTGACCATGTCCCAGGTCGTCGAGCGCGAGGGCTCCGACAAACCGGTGGTCGTGTCCGAGTCCGTCGCCCGCGTCGTCGAGGCCGGCTAGCAGCCGTGAGCACTTGTGAACCGCCCGCGGTTGACAACTACTCACGGGCGAATGTGCTCGATCCGGTGTCCCGCCACGCCGACGCCACTCCCGACAACATCGCGCTGAGAGGTGCGGACAGCACCCTGACCTACGGACAGTTGCGCGCCGCGAGCACCCGGTACGCGGGAGCGCTCACCGAAGCGGGCCTGTCCCCCGGCGACCGAATCCTTCTGGCCGCACCCTCGGTGCCCGAGTTCGTGGTCGCGTACCTGGGCATTCAGGCGGCGGGGTGCGTCGTGGTGCCGGTGAACACGATGTCGACCCGGCCCGAGACCGAGTACGTCCTCACCGATGCCGGCGCCGCACTCGCCATCGTGTGGCACGAACTCGGGCCCGCGATCGCCATCGTGTGGCACGAACTCGGGCCCGCGATCGCCGACGCGGCCGCCGCACTGCACATCCCGGTCTGGACGCTCACCCCCGACAGTGCGTCGCCGGACACCGAGCCGGCTGCCGTCGCCGAGCGGGACCGCGACGACACCGCCGCCATCCTCTACACGTCCGGCACCACCGGGCGGCCGAAGGGCGCGGAGCTGACGGTGGGGAACCTGCTGTCCGGCGGCGAGATCGGCGCCGAATGCAGTCGCGGTTCGAGCGAAGACCGGACCGGCACCGGACTTCCCCTGTTTCATGTGTTCGGCCAGGCCTCGGTCATGATGGCGACGTTCACCGGCGGTGGGTCGCTGACGCTGCTGGCCCGATTCGATCCGGCGGCGATGCTCGCCCTGCTCCGCCGCGACCGCCTGACGATCATGGCCGGTGTGCCGACGATGTGGAACGCCATGCTGCATGCCGCGGACGGCGCCGACTCGCAGGATTTCACGCAACTGCGCATCGCCATCTCCGGGGGCGCGTCACTTCCGGGTGAGGTGGCCCGCGAATTCGAGTCCCACTTCGGGTGCACCATCCTCGAGGGCTACGGGCTCACCGAGACCACCGCGTTCGGCACGTTCAACGACATCGACCGCGGCGGGAAGATCGGCTACACGGGTCGCGCGGTGCCCCGGCTTGCGGTCGAGGCGCGGGACCACGACGGGCTCGCCTGCCCGCCCGGGACCGTCGGCGAGGTGTTCGTGAAGGGGGCGACGGTGATGAAGGGCTACTGGAACCGGCCGTCCGACACCGCCGCCGTCCTGGACCCGGACGGCTGGCTGCGCACCGGGGACCTGGGCGAGATCGATGCGGACGGGGATCTGCGCATCGTCGATCGGGTGAAGGATCTCATTATCCGGGGCGGCTACAACGTGTACCCGAGTGAGGTCGAGGAGGTCCTGTACACGCACCCCGACATCGTCGAGGCCGCCGTCGTGGGCGTCCCCGACGATCACTACGGCGAGGAGGTGGCTGCGGTCGTGGCCACCGTCCCCGGTTCCGGGCTGGACGGCGCCCAACTGACCGGCTGGGCCCGGGAACGGCTGTCCGCATACAAGATTCCCCGGATCGTCGCGATCGTCGACTCCCTTCCGAAGGGTTCGACCGGAAAGATCCTCAAACGGTCGATCGACAGGACCGCGCTGAGAAACGACGCACTGACCGCAGAAGCACCCGAAAGGTGAACACCGTGACAACCGTGAACAGGCAGGTCCGACTGGCGAAGCGTCCGGTCGGCCGTCCCGACGACTCCACCTGGGAGATCACGTCGGAGCCGATACCCGAACCCTCGGACGGCGAATTCACCGTGAAGGTGGACTACGTGTCCCTCGACCCGGCGATGCGCGGGTGGCTCGACGACGTGAAGTCGTACGTGCCGCCGGTCGCGATCGGCGAGGTGATGCGCACCCACGCCGTCGGCCGGGTGGTGGCGTCGAAGAACGCGAAGTTCCCCGAAGGACAGCTCGTGTCCGGGCAGTTCGGCGTGCAGGAGTACGCGCTCTCCGACGGCCGCGGCGCGCTCACCGTCGACGAGTCGCTCGCCCCGGCACCGACGTGGCTGGGCGCACTCGGATTTCCCGGCATGACCGCCTATTTCGGCCTCACCGACGTCGGCAGACTGGAGAAGGGCGACACCGTGCTCATCTCGGGCGCGGCAGGAGCGGTCGGGAGCATCGCCGGACAGATCGCCAAACTGAAGGGCGCCACGGTGATCGGCATCGCAGGCGGCCCCGAGAAGTGCGCGTGGCTGACCGAGGATCTGGGTTTCGACGCGGCGATCGACTACAAGTCCGAATCGGTCGGGAAGGCGCTGCGCGCCGCCGCACCGGGCGGGATCGACATCTACTTCGACAATGTCGGCGGGGAGATCCTCGACGCCGCGCTGGCCCGGCTTCGCAAGAACGCCCGGGTCGCGCTGTGCGGCGCGATCTCCGGATACAACGCCACCGACCCGCAGCCCGGGCCGTCCCGGTACCTGTCGCTGCTGGTCAACCGTGCGTCGATGACGGGGTTCATCGTGTTCGACTACCTCGACCGGTTCCCCGAGGGCATGGAGGCGATGTCGGAGTGGATCCGTGCCGGCGAGATCGTGACCCGCGAACAGGTCGAGACCGGGGGCGTCGAGGCGTTCGGCCGCACCCTCAACCTGCTGTTCGACGGCGCCAACACCGGCAAGCTGGTACTGAAGATCAGCTGAGCGAGAGGTGACGACGATGCCCACCGCCGAGATCCGGCGGTGGGCATCGTCGTGAAAGGGGCGGGCCGTCTAGTAGAACTGGGCACCGGGCACGGCAGTCGGATCGCTGCGGACCTCGGCAGTGTTGGTCTCGCGGAGCTTCCACGCGCAGAGGAAGGTGACCAGCCCCATCAACGCGACGAAGACGGCGACGAACGTGGTGGTCCCGGTCTTGGCGATCAGCGCGGTCATGATGAACGGGGTGCCGCCGCTCACCGTGATCGCGGCCAGCTGATACGCCAGCGAGGCGGCGGAGTACCGGACGTTGGGAGCGAACAACTCACCCATGTACGCGGCGATCGGCCCGTACGTCATGGACTGGAAGACGCTGCCAACCGTGACGGCAATGAAGAACAGCACCAGGTTCCGGGTGTTGATCAACCAGAAATACGGGAACGCCCACACGATGATCATCGCCGCACCGATCAGGATCATCGGCCTGCGCCCGATCTTGTCGGACATGTGCCCGGACCACAGCACCACACCGACCGTGAGCGCCGCGCTGAGCAGCGAGATCGCGAGCAGGTCGTTGCGCTTCATCCCCAGTTCCGCGGTGCCGTAACTGAGCACCCCGGCGATGGAAATGTAGAACAGCGAGTTGGTGGCCGCGAGCAGGCCGCAGCCGAGCAGGATCTTGCGCCAGTGGTCCCTGATCGCCTGGGTCAGCGGTGCGCGGACGACGGTCCCGTTCTTCTTCTCCGCCTCCTCCTGCAGGTGACGGAATTCGGGGGTGTCCTCGACCTTGGTCTGGATGTACAGCACGACCGGGAACAGCAGTGCGCTGGCGAAGAACGGGATCCGCCAGCCCCAGCTGAGGAACGCCTCGTTCGAGATCGCCGCGGTGGCGCCGAGGAACACGAGGTTGCCGAGCAGGACACCGAACGAGACACCCATCTGCCCGAAGGTGCCGGAGAATCCCCGGCGCTTGGGACTGGCCGATTCGGTCAGCAGCAGCACGATCCCACCCCACTGACCCCCGCACGCGAGGCCCTGGACGAACCGCAGGACCACCAGCAGGATCGGGGCCGCGATCCCGATGGTCGCGGCGCCGGGCAGGCAGCCGATCAGGAACGTCGCCAGCCCCATGAACAGCAGGCAGGTCACGACCGCCGGTTTGCCGCCGTACTTGTCACCGAAGTGACCGGCGACGAGGCCGCCGAGCGGGCGGGCGACGAAGCCGGCCCAGAAGGTACTGAACGAGAGCAGGGTGCCCACCAACGCCGACGCGCCGGGGAAGAAGACGTGGGGAAAGACCAGTGCCGCAGCGGTTCCGTACAGGAAGAAGTCGTACCACTCGATCGAGCTGCCGACCAGGCCCGCCGCCAGCAGTTTCCGATGTGCACGCGTGCGCGAGACGGCCGTGTCGCCGGCCGCGTCCTTACTCGGCTGCACCGCGGATGAAGTCATCCGATCACTCCTCGAGATAGGTCTACGGGTGGATGTGGGATCGCGATTTTTCAGAACCTGACGCCAACTTCAAGTCAGTGAGCGCTTGCTTAGTGTGTGTGAACAGTGATGTGATGTCAATCACTCGAGGGGATTGGTCTTGCCGAATCCCGCCGGCACGGACGAAGCTCGATGCGGCGGAGAGGACCACCGATGACCGAACTGCGAGACGACGTGTTCGCGACCGAGCAGGCCAGCCCGGGTCCGCCGACCTCCGAGGAGCGCCTGCTCCGCGCGGCGACGACGCTGTTCTCCGACAAGGGTTTCGAAGCCACCCGCACGCGGGACATCTCCACGACGGCGGGAATGAGCCCCTCCGCGATGTATGTGCACTTCCCGTCGAAGGAGGATCTGCTCTTCCAACTGGTCCGCCGGTCGAACGAGCGCGCCCTCGCGCTGGTGCTCAGCGCGGTCGCACCGTTCACCGACCCGATCGACCGCGTCCGGGCCCTGGTCCGCGAGTTCAGCATCATGCACGCCCGGAACTTTCGCCGGGCGCGCATCGCCCAGTACGAGAGCAGGCATCTCAGTCCCGAACATCGCGAGACGGTAGCCGAGACCCGGCTCCAGATCCGGGTCGCCGCGATGCGCGAGGTGCAGAACGGGCTCGATCAGGGTGTGTTCCTCATTCCCGACCCCCGCGTCGCCGTTCTGGCGATCATGTCCCTCGCGGTGGACATCTGCCGCTGGTACAGCCCCGACGGCGAATTCACGCCGGAGGAACTGGGCGACATCAACGCCGCTCTGGTTCTGCGCATCCTCCACGCCCCCGGCTTCTGACGGCCCCTCACACGCGGTCCGGGACGCGCAGCGCGTTCGTCCACATCCGCGCGAGCCCGGCGTTCAGTTCTTCGAACGTGAGTGCTCGCCGCTCGCTCGGCGGTCCGACGAAATAGCCGTAGGCCATTCTCCCGACCATGGCGGACAACGCCTTCGACGTCAGCATCGGGTCGAGCGACGCGTCGGCGAGACCCCGAGCCTGCAGATCGGCGATCGCCCTCGCGTTGCGCAGGTAGAACGTCTCGTCCCGAGTGCGCTCCAGTTCACGGAATGCGGGGTCGACGTGCGCGACCTGCTCGAGCAGGGCCAGCAGACGCGCATTCCGGCGGCACGCGTGCAGGTATGCCCGGATGCTCGCCTCCACGACCGCGTGCACGTCGTCCTCGTCCTCGACCCGCCCCATCCCGGGATGCAGCAGGTCGTTCTGCGTCACCTCCACGACCGCCGCGAACACTTCCTCCTTGCCGGCGAAGTAGGTGTAGAAGGAGCCGGTCGAGAGTCCGGCCTCCTTGCTGATGTCGACGAGGCGGGCGTCGAGGTATCCCTCGCGCTCGAACACCACCCGGGCCGCGGCGACGAGGCGATCGCGGGTGCGGACACCCCGGGCGGTGACCGGCGGTGTGGGTGCGGTTCGCGGGCGCGACATGCCATTCGCCTCTCCGGTGTGACGGTCGTCATACCCCCGGGGTCAGCGTAGAGCCAACTTGAACCTGACGTCAACATTTACTGCGGTGAGTCACCCACCACCGGCCGCGGCCTGGATCGGCGCCATGTCGAAGTAGTCGCGCCAGGTGGTGATCTTGCCGCCGGTGATCTCGAAGACCCCGACGACGGGCAGTTCGACGACGGTGCCGTTGAGGGTGAACACGTCGATCCGCTCGTTCATCACCACCCCGCTCGACTCCTCGGCGTTGGGACTCTGGCCGCCGTCGGTGACCTGCCGGTGCACGCGGAAGTCGATGCCGCCGAAGGCCGCGGTGAAGCCGGCGACGAACTCGCGGATCGCGTCACGACCGATGACCGGTTCCATCGGAATATTGTGATAGACGGCGTCTTCCGCGAAGTATTCGGCGATCTTCGCCGGATCGGGCTCGATCCACTCGGCGCAGAATTGGGTGACCAGCTGGTCCGGGGTCATCGGTTCTCCCTCTCGATCGCGAACGGTTCGATGATGGCCATGACGGACTGGATCGCCCCGGCCGGGATGTCGAAATGTTCCGTGATCCGGACCGACGTCACCTCGGTAGGTGTGGCCCCGAGGTCGAGCACGAACCGGGCCACCACGTTGTCGCCCCATTCGTGGAAGGAGAGGTCGCGCACGGCCTGGATGGCCTGGTACTGCAGTCCGTTCTCGAGCTCGTCCCGGATGAACGCCCCCGATTCGCCCGTGTGCTGCCCGTTCTCCACCCGCCACGCGTTGTCCGCGAGACGCACCTTGGTGGCGTCGTGACTGACCAGGGCGTCGATGTAGGCCCTGGCCATCGCGACGCGTCCACTGTCGGCCGTGTCGGTGGCGTGTTTCGCGATCGCCGCGAGCAGGGGCGCGGCGAGTTCCGGCCGGCAGATCAGCAGGTCGGGGAGATAGGGGTGGGATTCGTTGTAGTCCAACGGGGTTCCGTCGATCCGCGAGCAGTGCAGGCCCGCGGCCACGGCGACGCCGACGGGGGCCGCCGAGTCCCATTCCCACTGCCCGCCCGCATGGATGTACGCGTCGACGTCCCCGCGGAGCACCGCCATCGCCTTCGCGCCCGCAGAACCCATGGTGGAGACCTCGGCACCGATGTCCGTCGCGACGGCGTCGACGAACGCGGGCGGCCTGCTGGCGGACACGACGATCCGCGGGCGGGCAGGCAGCTGTTCGGCATGGACCGCGTGGCTGTCGTCGTCGCTGGCGTACACGGCGCCCAGTGCCGGTTGCGCGACCGCGGCCGCCGTGATGCCGCGACCGCGTTCCCACAGCGCGACGTGCACCGCCCAGTCCGAGTGCCCGGGCAGTCCGTACTCCTTGGACCCGTCGAGCGGGTCGATGATCCACACCCGGGACCGCTCCAGCCGGGACCGGTCGTCGGCCGACTCCTCGGAGAGGATCGCGTCTTCGGGTCGCTCCGCCGCGAGCTTGCCGAGGATGAACGCATCGGCGGCGATGTCGCCACGCCTGCCGAGTTCACGACCGTCGGCCGATCCCAGTCCCGCGGTGCGGATGTCCAGCAGCAGGGCGCCGGCACCGGAGGCGATGTCGGCCGCGAGTCGTGCGTCAGTGATCACGTGTCAACAATTCCATAATTCTCGCGGCTTGTTCGGTCGGCGTGCCGTCCTCGGGCCGCAGCACGAGTTCGGCGTTCCGGGGCGCCTCGTACGGGTCGTCGACCCCGGTGAATCCCGTGATCTCCCCGGCGCGGGCCTTCGCGTACATGCCCTTGGGATCGCGCGCCTCGCACTGGTCCACCGGCGTGTCGACGAACACCTCGACGAAGTCGAGCCCGGCAGCCCGATGCTGTTCCCGGACGCGATCCCGGTCCTCGCGGTAGGGGCTGATCAGCGATGCGATCGCGACCACCCCGGAGTCGGCGAGCAGTTGCGCGACGGCGCCGACGCGCCGGACGTTCTCGGCGCGGTCCTGCGCGCTGAACCCGAGGTCGGCGTTGAGGCCGTGCCGCAGGTTGTCGCCGTCGAGCCGGTAGGCGGGCACCCCGGACGCGACCAGGCGGCGCTCGAGTTCCACCGCGACCGTCGACTTTCCCGACGCCGACAGTCCGGTCAGCCACACGGTGCGACCTCGCGTCGCCCGCTCCTCCCGCGACACGGCCGCCGCGTGCCACACCACCTTCGACCGCGACAGCGTCGGCCCGGTGATCATGCCGGCGGCGACCGTGTTGTGGGTCGACTCGTCGACGAGGATGAAACTGCCCGTCACGTGGTTGCGGCGGTACGGGTCGAACATCAGCGGCTGCGACGTTCTCAGCTGCACACGGCCGATCTCGTTGAGCGACAGCGACTGTGCGGACTCGTCGCGGTGCAGTGTGTTCACGTCCAGCCGGTAGTCGAGCCGCGTGATCGACGCCGTGGTGGCACGGGTGGTGTGCAGCAGCGTGTACCGGGCATCCGGTGTCAGCGCGGACTGTTCGCTGAACCAGCAGACCATCGCGTCGAGTTCCTGCCCGACGAGCGGACGGTTGTTGGGACGGCACAGCACGTCTCCGCGGCTCACGTCCAACTGGTCCGCGAGTTGCACGCACACCGCCGACGGTGCGAACGCCTCGTCGAGGCGGGTTCCGCCGGGACCCCAGATGGCACTGACGGTGGACGTGAATCCCGACGGCAGGGCCACCACCTCGTCGCCCGGCTTGAACACCCCGCTGGCGACCGTCCCCGCGTAGCCGCGGAAATCGTGCAACGCCGAATCGGTCTGGCGCTGCGGACGGACCACGTACTGCACCGGGAACCGCGCGTCGATCAGGTTGCGGTCGGACGCCACGTGCACCTGCTCGAGGTAGTGCAGCAGCGACGCTCCCTCGTACCAGGGCATGTTGACGGTACGTTGCGCGATGTTGTCGCCGCGCAGCGCCGACACCGGGATGAACGTGAGGTCGTGGACCTCGAGTTTGATCGCGAACTGCCGGAACTCCTCCTTGATCTCCTCGAAGCGTTCCTCGGACCACCCGACGAGATCCATCTTGTTGACGCACAGCACGAGGTGCGGAATCCCGAGGAGGCTGGCGATGAAGGCGTGGCGGCGGGTCTGCTCGAGGATCCCCTTGCGGGCGTCGACGAGGATCAGGGCCAGGTCGGCAGTCGACGCGCCGGTCACCATGTTCCGCGTGTACTGCTCGTGCCCTGGCGTGTCCGCGATGATGAATTTGCGGTGCGGCGTGGCGAAATAGCGGTGCGCGACGTCGATGGTGATGCCCTGCTCGCGTTCGGCGCGCAGGCCGTCGGTGAGCAGAGCCAGATTCGCGTGTTCGTCGCCCCGTTCGCGGCTGGTGCGTTCGACCGCCTCGAGCTGATCCTCGAAGATCGCCTTGGAGTCGTAGAGCAGCCGGCCGATGAGGGTGGACTTGCCGTCGTCGACGCTGCCCGCGGTCGCGACCCGGAGTAACTGCGGCATCAGAAGTACCCTTCCTTCTTGCGGTCTTCCATGCCGGCCTCGGAGATCCGGTCGTCCGCCCGGGTCGCCCCGCGCTCGGTCAGCCTGCTCGCGGCGACCTCGGTGACGACGGCCTCGGGGCTGGTTGCCGACGATTCGACGCAACCCGTGCACGTGGCGTCGCCGACGGTCCGGAAGCGGACGAGGGCCTCGTACGGTTCGTCACCGGGGAGCAGGGTCAGGAACCGGGTGTGCGCCAACAGCATTCCGTCGCGGAGCACGACCTCCCTGCGGTGCGCGTAGTACAGGGACGGAAGCTCGATCCCCTCCTCGCTGATGTACTGCCAGATGTCGAGCTCGGTCCAGTTGGACAGCGGGAACACCCGGATGTGCTCCCCCTTGCGGTGCCTGCCGTTGTACAGGCTCCACAGTTCCGGGCGCTGCGCCCGCGGATCCCACTGCCCGAACTCGTCCCGGAAGCTGAAGACCCGCTCCTTCGCGCGGGCCTTCTCCTCGTCGCGCCGGGCGCCGCCGAAGACGGCGTCGAACCCGTGGGCGCGGATGCCGCGCAGCAGCGCGGTGGTCTGGAGCCGGTTGCGGCTGGCCCGCGGACCCGTCTCCTCGCTGACGCGACCGGCGTCGATGTCGTCCTGCACACTCGACACCACCATCCGCAGGCAGAGGCGTTCGACGGTCCGGTCGCGGAACTCGAGGACCTCGTCGAAGTTGTGGCCGGTGTCGACGTGCATGACGGCGAACGGGAGCGGCGCGGGCCAGAACGCCTTGGCGGCCACGTGCAGCATTACCACCGAGTCCTTGCCGCCGGAGAACAGCAGGACCGGTCGCTCGAATGTGGCGGCCACTTCTCGGAAGATGTGCACGGCTTCGGCTTCGAGCGCGCCGAGGTGGGACAACTCGTATACGGGCGGTGCGGTCATGGGCGACTCCTCGTCGCGAGTTCCTTACCGGTCGCTGTTCCATATTTGGACCAGCCCGGTCGAAAACGAATGCACCTCCGAGAATAGAACGTGTTTCAGATTGCGGTCAATGCCTCCCGCCCGTCACCGCGGCCGGCGGCCACCCACCTCCGTCGTGATCGCGTCCGCGGCCGCGGCGAGGGCCTTGCCCCGCCGCGCGATCTCGGACGGGGCGAGTTCGGTACCCACGTAGAGGGTGAGGACCATGGCCTGGTGACCCTCGGCGTCGTACGTAGGCGCCGCGATGAGGCTGACGGGGTGCGGCGACGCGGGGTCCGCGTGCTCGGCGTCCAGGTACACCCGCTCCCCCAGGCTGGACACCATCTCGCCGAGCACGTCGCGCAGCTCCGGCGGCAGATCGTGCGCGGCCACCCCCGCCATGAGCGTGTGCAGGCGCTGCCCGACCGGGGTGAGCGTCTCCACGAGGTACCCAGTGCGGGAGCACTCGTCCACGACCGTGCGCAACCGGTCGCGGTCGAGGCGCACCGGCAGTGTGGGCTCGCGCCGCAGCCACGACTGCAGGGCGTCGTCGCCGTCCCACAGCACGTACATCAGGCCGACGGGCGGCGCGAACGGGTACATTTCCCCCACCTTGGCGGCAGCCCGCACCCCCGGCGGACTCGTCAGCTCCAGGACGGCGATGCGGTCGCCGACCACCGCCGACGCCGTGCAGGTGGTCCGGAACTCGTCGCTGAGCACGGCGAGATGCCTGCGTGCCACCGGCCCGGCGGCGAACCCCTGCTGGGCCGCGCGGCCCGCCGCGATGAGGGCAGGCCCGAGACCGTACGTCTTCGTGGCCGGATCCCGGACGAGGTAGCCGCCGCGGGCCAGCTCGGTGAGGATGCCCAGGCACGTCGGCTTGCTGATGTCGAGTTGCCGGGCCAGCTCCGACAGCCCGAATCGGTGCTCCTTGCGGGCCACCAGGAAGTCCAGCACCTGCACCACCCGCTCGGTCGGCGGCGACCGCCGGCCCTGCGCCCGGTCGGACATCTCGCCCTCGTGCCCCATTGACCACTCCTTAGAACACGTTCTATTGTCGGTTCATCAATGTTCTACCACGCAGGTACATATTTGTACCACCCCTCGTGAGGAGCACGGTGTGCTGACCGACCCATTCGCCGACGCCATGGCCGAGGCCGAGAAACTGATCGAGAGCGCCCCCCACATCCGCACCGAACAGGACCTGCTGGAGGGCTACCAGTACCTCGCCGGCGGAATCCTCGCGACGACGCACGCGGCCTGGGCCACCGAACGGTCGCACCCGACGTTCATCTCGGGCACCGGCCCGTACATGAAGATGGGCCTGGACAACCCGGACACCCTGTACTTCGGTGCGCGGATCGACGACGACGTCGAATACGTGGTCACCGGACGACGCGGCACCACGGCGGACCTGAGCTTCCAGGTGCTGAACGGAAATTACACGGCCGCACACGTTCCCGGGAGCGTCACGGCATTCGACGACCGGGAGATCGACATCGAACCCGACGGCTCGTTCGAGGTGCGGTTCGGCCCGGACGACAGTGCGGGCCGGCGAAACTACTTCACCCTCGCGCCGGATTCGTCACAACTGGTGGTCCGGGAGGTGTACAGCGATTGGAGTCAGCGGCGCGGCACCATTCGCATCGCCAGGGCAGATACGGTCGGCACCGCCCCGGGCCCGCTCACCCGCGAGACCGTCGAAAAGCGGTACGCGCGTGCGGGCAAGGCCCTCGTCGCGCGGGTGAAGACGTGGCTGCAGTTCCCGGAGTGGTTCTACCTGAACCTGCCGGTGAACACGATGACCGAACCGCGGCTCACTCCGGGCGGTCTCGCCACCCAGTACTCGTCCGTCGGGCACTACGAACTCGCCGAGGACGAAGCCGTCGTCATCACCGTCCCCAAAGCCGACGTGCCCTACCAGGGCTTTCAGCTCGGCAGCATGTGGTACATCTCCCTCGACTACGTCAACCACCAGACGTCGCTGAACGTCGCGCAGTCGCAGGTGGATCCCGATGACCACATCCGTCTCGTCGTGTGCGAGCGCAATCCCGGCGTCGCCAACTGGATCGCCACCGTCGGGCATCTCCGGGGCTACCTGCAGTTCCGCTGGCAGCGCGTCTCCCGCGAACTGACCCCGGACGACGGTCCCCGGGTCGAGGTCGTGAAGTTCGACGAGATCCACCGGAGCCTGCCGTACTACGACTCCAACAAGATCTCCCCCGAGGACTTCGCCGCACGCATCGCCGCACGCCAGGCCGCGGTGGCCGACCGGATGCTGGGATGACCGCCATGACTACTCCACAACTGCTGCAGGACAAGGTCGTCGTCATCTCCGGCGTCGGACCGGCCCTGGGCCGCACCCTCGCCGTCCGCTGCGCAACCGCCGGCGCCGACGTGGTGCTGGCCGCCCGGACCGCGTCGCGCCTCGACGAAGTGGGCAAGGAGATCATCGCCGTCGGTCGGCGCGCGGTGACCGTCCCGACCGACATCACCGACCAGGCCTCGGCCGAGAACCTGGTGTCCGCGGCCGTCGACGCGTACGGCACGGTCGACGTGCTGATCAACAACGCGTTCTCGGTTCCGTCGATGAAACCGCTGGCCCGCACGGAGTTCGATCACATCCGCAGCAGTTTCGAGTTGACCGTGCTCGGGGCGTTGCGGCTGACCCAGCTGTTCACTCCCGCACTCGCCGAGGCGAACGGCGCGGTGGTGAACATCAACTCGATGGTGCTCCGGCACTCCCAGGAACGGTACGGCAGCTACAAGATGGCCAAATCCGCTCTGCTCGCGACGTCGCAGTCGCTCGCCACGGAACTGGGACCGCAGGGCATCCGCGTCAATTCCGTTGCTCCCGGCTATATCTGGGGAGACACGTTGAAACAGTATTTCACGCACCAGGCCGAGAAGTACGGGACGACCGTCGAGCAGATCTACGAGCACACCGCCGCGAACACCGATCTGAAGAGGCTCCCCACGACCGAGGAGGTCGCCGACGCCGTGATCTTCCTGGCCTCCCCGTTGGCGAGCGCCGTGACCGGCCAGTGCCTCGACGTCAACTGCGGCGAATTCCACCACTAGCGAACAGAACCGGAGCATCATGAGCGAGCGCACCACGGTCGGCACGGTCGAGGACCTGCACGCCTCGGCCACCCGGCTGACCGGTCTCACCGACTTCGGCGTGGACGACTACACCGAAGCCCTCGGCGTCCTGCTGGATTCGTATCACACCGACGAGCAACTGACACCGCTCGGCAGCAAGGTGTCCCGGGTGTTCCTCCGCGGCGCCCTGGTGGCCAGGCTGCTGAGTGAGGCGGCGTGGAAGCAGAAACCCGAGCACGCGGACGTGCGGATCGAGCGGCCCATCTTCGTCACCGGTCTTCCCCGCACGGGGACGACCGCGCTGCACCGACTGCTCACCGCGGACCCGTCCCATCAGGGCCTGGAGATGTGGCTGACCGAGATGCCGCAACCCCGGCCGCCGCGTGAGACCTGGGAATCGAATCCGGTGTTCCAGAAGATCGAGGAGGGCTTCAGCCGCCACCACATCGAACGTCCCGAATTCATGGGCGTCCACTACATGTCGGCGAGCGAGGTCGAGGAATGCTGGCAACTGCTGCGGCAGACGTTCAAGTCGATCTCCTACGAGTGCCTGGCGTCGCTCCCGACGTACTCCCGCTGGCTCGAACATCAGGACTGGACCAACGCCTATCAGCGGCACAAGAAGAACCTTCAGCTGATCGGACTGCCCGACCGGGACCGCCGCTGGGTGCTGAAGAACCCCAGTCACCTGTTCGCGCTCGACGAGTTGCTCGAGGTCTACCCGGACGCGCTGATCGTCCAGACCCACCGGCCGCCGCGCACGATCGTCCCGTCGGTGTGCAGCCTCGCGGAACAGGCGACGGACGGGTGGTCGGCGAAGTTCCGGGGCAGCGTCATCGGGGAGAGCCAGCTCGAGCTGTGGGCCCGGGGGCTCGAACAATTCACCGCGGCCCGCGCCCGGCACGACCCCGCCCAGTTCGTCGACGTCGACTACCGGGATTTCGTGGCCGATCCGCTCGGCACCGTCGAGGGGGTCTACACGCACTTCGGGCTCGATCTCGGTGGGCCCGCCCGGGCGGCGATGGAGGCGATGCACGCCGAGAGCCGCAGCGGCGACCGACGCCCCTCGCACAAGTACACGCTCGAGGAGTTCGGGCTGACGGCCGAGCAGGTGGACGAGAGATTCGCCGATTACCAGTTCAGCGCGTCCAGCTGACCGGATAGTCGAGGATCGACGACGCCGCCCGCGCCGCGATCAGCGGCCTGGGTGACAGCGGCAGGTGGACGACCGGGGGAAGCGGCGGCTCGGGTTCGGGCTCGGGCTCGGGTCGGGGATCCGGTTCGGCTTCCGGTTCCGGCGACCACGTCGTACCGCTGTCGAGGTCGAGAGCGTCGAGCAGCGGTATCAACTCGGCGGCGATCCGGTCGCCCACCTCGGTGAACGCCGACTCGGCCAGACCCACCGGGTCGCTGATGTTCGGCTCCTCGACCGTCCCGTAGTCCCGGCGGGCAACCGCGAGTTCGGCGACGGTGCGGGCCCCGGTTGCGACGGCGATCCTGCGTGCCTCCCGCAGGGTGAACGTGCAGTGGCTCGTCCCGAGGAGCAGTTCCATCGAACGGTCCCGGATCTGCTCGGTCATCGCGAGGACGAGGTCGGCGCGTTTGATCATCTCGGGCTGCAGGCGGCGCGCCCGGAAGCCGTCGGCGCTCGCACCGAGGCCCTCGATGACGCGGGCGGCGACGGGTTCGATCGGAAAGCCCACGAGGGCACGGACGCCGGCGCTCTCCGCGGTGAGGTGCGGCAGATCGCGGGCGAGTGCGTACGCGTATGTCAGCCGCTCTGCGATCGGCGAGCGGCAGACGTTCCCGCTACAGACGAACAGAACGTGCATGAGGGAACCCTAACCAGCGACTTCGCCCACATGCGAGCCCGATTCCACTGTCCGAGCGGTCTGTTCTTACAGTTCACCCACAAGTGGTGGGTCGTTCATCTGCTGGACTCCTCACGGTCACGTCGATTCACGAACACCCGGCACCCCGTCGTCTGCCCACAGCAGACAACTGGCGGTCCTGCGCCGGCGCGGCAGTAGAACTGGAGACATGACCACAGCCGCACTACCCGACCTGAACTACCGCGACCTGTTGGCGGACAGACTGTTTCGCCAGCGCACGATCCTCCTCACCGGCGAGGTGGACGATGCCATGGCCGAGCGCGCCTGCTCCGAACTGGTGCTGCTCGCGGCCGCCGATCCCAAACGCGACATCGTGCTGTACTTGACTTCCTCTCGGCCGTGAACGACCGAGAATCCCCTCCAGACTCGCGTCCCGAGGTTCCTGTTTCACCGACAGTCGCCGCCCCGCACGTTATGTGCGAGGTGGTCTCACACCGTCTCCGCAGGCTGCCACCGTCAGTCCGACGGCCAAAATGTTCCTCGCCGCATTCACATCCCGATCGTGGACGACGCCGCACCGGCACGTCCACTCCCGCACGTCCAGCGGCATCGTCGACGCGACCTCCCCGCACACCGAGCAGGTCTTCGACGACGGATGAAACCGGTCGATCGCCACCACCCGCCGCCCGTACCAGTCGGCCTTGTACTCGAGCATCGACCGGAACTCCGACCACCCCGCATCCGAGATCGCCCGAGACAACGACCGATTCTTCACCATGTTCCGCACACTCAGATCCTCGATGGCGATCACTTGATTTTCGCGCACCAAACGAGTCGAGAGTTTATGCAGATAATCGCGCCGCCGATCAGCGATCCGGCCATGAACCTTCGCGACCTTCAGTCGGGCCTTGGCCCGGTTACGCGACCCCTTCTCCTTCCTGGCCAGAACCCGCTGCGCCTTCGCCAACCGCGCACGATCCGCGCGTTCATGACGCGGGTTGGTGATCTTCTCCCCCGTCGACAGCGTGTACAGGCTGGTGATCCCGGCGTCGAGCCCGACCACCCGATCAGTCGACGCGAGCTCGGGAATCACGTCTTCGACGAGGATCGAGATGTGGTACTGACCACGCGCATTACGCGACACCGTCACCTGCGACGGCACCGCCCCCTCCGGCAGCGGCCTCGACCACCGAATATCCAGCGGTTCGGACTGCTTGGCCAACCGGACCTGCCCACCGCGATAGGTGAAGCAGTTCGCGAAGTAGGTCGCCGAATCCTTCGACCGCCCCTTCCTCTTGAACTGCGGGTAACGGGCCTGCCCGCGCCAGAACCTCTCGAACGCACCCTGCAACTGCCGCAGCGACTCCTGCAACGGCCCCTTCGACGGCTCCGCCAACCACTCCGTCTCAGCATCCCGCTTCCATCCGGTGAGCATCTTCGAGGTATCCGCATAGGTCACCCGCCGCTGCTCCTGCGACCACGCCCGGGACCGCTCGGCCAACGCCCGGTTGTAGACATACCGGGTGCACCCGAACGTCCGAGCAAGCTGTTCCGCCTGCACCACAGTCGGATAGAAACGAAACTTGAACGCCCGCTTCACCACCCTCCCCGTCACAACCCAGACACTAGCCACACAGTCCGACAAAACCAGATCGGCTATCCCGGACCTGAAGGACTTGGCTGCACCGAAGACTCACGGATCAATTCCCCCGGCGGCTCCACGACCGCGATGCTCGCCATCTATGACACGATGCAGTTCCTGCGCCCGACCATCGCCACCTATTGCATGGGGCAGGCCGCGTCCGCGGCGGCGGTGCTCCTGGCAGCGGGAACCAAGGGACACCGCCACGTCCTGGCGCATTCCCGGGTACTGCTGCACCTGCCGTCGACGCAGGGCAACGGCACGATCTCCGACCTGGCGCTGCAGGCCGCCGAGATCATGCGGGTTCGTTCGCAGACCGAGACGATTCTGAGCAAACACACCGGCCAGACCGTCGAACGCCTGCGCCGGGACACGGACCGGGACCGCATCTTCACGGCCCAGGAGGCCATCGACTACGGCCTGGCCGACACGCTCGTCGCGGAGTGACTGCGAAGACTAGGCGGCGAGCACGGTGGGGACCTGCCGGTTCGGGTTCCCGGTCGCCGAGTTCCGGTTCGCCGCGCCGAGCCGGCGCCCGGACCGGAACAGCAGGTGCTCGACCGGGAGACCGAGGGCGCCGCACACTGCGCGCAGCATTTCGGAGGACGGCTCCTTCTTCCCGCGCTCGATCTCGGAGAGGTACTGCTTCGACATACCGACCGCGGCGGCGACGTCCTCGAGACTCCGGTCCTGGTCCCGGCGCGCCTCGCGGAGCACCCGCCCGTAGAGCTCGCGCACCAGCGGCTCCTCCCGCGACCGCTCGGGGGCGGCCGCGACCAGCGTCAGTCTGCGCTGAGCTTCCATACCTCCGGAGTCTTCCAGACCACGCACCCTGACGCCGCGACGTTCACCGACAGCGGACAACCGATCACGACTGATCGAGCAGGTGGTTTCCGAGTAGTTCGTCGACGCGTTCGGCGGCCTCGTCCGGGATCCAGTGGCTCACGCCGCGGAGCACCTCGAATGTGTACGGGGCGTCGACGAATCGGGAGGTCAGCTTCGGCCCCACCGGACCGATCGCCGTGTCGCCGTCGCTCCACACGAACAGCGTGGGCACCCGGACCTTCCGCGAGGCGAATCGGGGGGCGGTGAACGGCATCGCGCGATACCAGTTCAGGGCGCCCCGGGCGCGCGTCCGGTCGCGCATGGGCCCGAGGTCGCGCTTCGCGTCGTCCGGCGACTGGCCGCTGGCGACCAGGGCCCGGTAGCCGAAGCCGTCCGGGGTGAGCACCCGCTCCGGGATCCACGGCAGCTGGAACGCGAACATGTACCAGGACTTCAGGATCTGACGGCTGGTGAGCATCGCCCGCACGAACGCCGCCGGGTGCGGCACCGACAGCGCCGTCAGCGTCCGGACCCGGTCCGGGCGTTCGGCGGCGAGACCCCAGGCCACGGCCGCGCCCCAATCGTGTCCGACCACGTGCGCCGGGCCGAGGCCTGCCCGGTCGATGAGCGCGACGACGTCCGCGATCAGTTCCGTGCTGCGGTACGCCCGGCGGGCGCGGGGCCTGGCACCGGGCGAATAGCCGCGCTGATCCGGGGCCAGGGTGCGGAACCCGCGCCGGTGCAGCAGCGGCGCCAGCGCCTCCCACGACCGCGAGTCCTGCGGAAACCCGTGCAACAGCACGACCGGTGTGCCGTCGATCGGGCCCTCGTCGCGGACGTCGAACACCAGTCCGTCGCGGGTGAACGTGCCGATCCGCTCCGTGCGACTCATCCGACGATCGTCTCACGCTCGCTGCGGTCTGAGGCCGACTCTCCGGCGCGGAGGAAGCGTCCCGTCTTGGTCACGCCGAATCCACCGGTGAATTCGCCGTCGCGGTAGACGAGCCTGCCGTTGATCACCGTCGCGACCGCGGCGCCGTCGCTGCGGTTCACCATCCGCCGCAACCCGCCGTATTCGGGGACCTCCGCCTCGAACAATCCGTCCACTGTGGCGTCGAGACCCGCCGGGTCGACGACGACCAGATCGGCGCGGTCACCTTCGCGGAGGTGGCCGGCGTCGATGCCGTACCAGTCGGCCAGCTCGCCGGTCAGCCGGTGAACGGCCCGCTCGACGGTCAGGAACGGCTTGCGGTCGGACTGCGCGTCCTTGACCTTCTTCAGCAACCGGATCGGGTAGTTGTAGAACGCCATGTTGCGCAGGTGGGCGCCGGCGTCGCCGAATCCCATCTGCACCCCGGAACTGGCCGCGAGCTTCTTCGCGAACCTGGGGCGATGGTTGGCGATGGTGGTTCGCCACCGCAGGTCGGTGCCGTACTTCACGACGAGATCGAGGTATGCGTCGACCGGGTGCACACCGCGGAGATCACCCACGGCGCCGAACGTCTGGCCGATCAGCGTCTCGTCGGGGCACCCGACGATTTCGGCGTCGTAGAAGTTGCGGTGCCAGATGCGGGGGCTGAACTTGTTGTCGTAGTCCGTGCGGAACCGGCGTCGGTAGGACTCGTCCTGTAGCAAGGCGTTTCGCTCCACCTGGCCCTTGAGGTGCAGGGCCGCCGCGCCGGCGCCGAATTCCTCGAACACCACGAGGTCGATCCCGTCCGCGTAGACGGTGAACGGCACCGGCAGGTGCTGCCACTTGAAATCGGTCTTGGCGAAGCGGTTCAGCAGCGGCGCCGCGGCGAGCATGAAGTACACGATCGGCGGGTAGGCCTTCGAGTCCGCTGCCGACAGCAGCGACGTCTTGAGGGGCTTGCGCCGCCCGAGGCCCGAACTCTCTGCGAAGAATCCGGCGATGTTCGGGTGCAGGTTGATCGTCGGCGCGCTCTGCAGGATCTTGCCGCGCTCGCGCAGGATGCGATTGAGGAAGCGGAACTCCTTCCACCGCGCGTACGTGGACGGCAGTGAGCGGGAACGGTATTCGTCTCCGTCGATCTTGTCGAGTGCGTTGGTCATCGAGGAGAGCCCGAGGAAGCCGGCGTCCACGGCATCGGTGAGCATCGCACCCATCTGCTCGAGTTCGCGCGCGGTCGGCTCGATCCGCTTGTCGGTGCCGCGGCCGAGACCGAGGACGTGGGTGCGGATGTCGGAGTGTCCGATGAACCCGGCGATGTTGGGGCCGAGCGGCAACGACTCGAGTGCCTCGACGTACTCCGCCGGGCTCTGCCAGATCTTGTTCTCCTCCAGGATCCCGAGCACGGAGTCGTGCGGCACGGCCTCGACCCTGCTGAACAGGTCGGCGCACTCGCGCGGCGTCGAATACACGGTGGAGAGGGAGCAGTTTCCGAGGACGACGGTGGTCACGCCGTGTCGTACCGACTCCGGCAGGCCGGGGCTGACGAGCACCTCCGCGTCGTAGTGGGTGTGCACGTCGACGAATCCGGGGAGCACCCACTTGCCTGCGGCGTCGACGACCTCGGTGTCGGGGCCGACGGGCAGCGGGCGAGTCGATGCCCGGACGACGATTCCGTCGCGGATGCCGAGATTGCGGCGCAGCGGCGCGGATCCGGTTCCGTCGAACCACAGCCCACCATTGACGACCACATCGAAATCCGGCATTGTTGCGCTCCTCACACTCTGTATGTGTTACCCGAGGTTACGTATGTGGTTGAGTAAAAGTCAATGGACGGCTCGGGGGGTCGTCAATAGAGTGCAGGGGTGGCCGCCGCACCCCGCTCTCCCGAAGATCGGCGCGCGCAGATCCTCGACGTGGCCGTCCGACTCCTCGAGACGGTGCCGTTCGACGACCTCTCGATCGACCGGGTGGCGGCCGAGGCGGGCGTCTCGGCACCACTGCTGTTCCACTACTTCAGGAACAAGCAGGGCTTTCGCAACGCCGTCCTCGAAGCCTCGGCGTCCGAACTGCAGCGGCGAATGACACCCGACGCGACGCTCCCGGTGTACGGGCAACTCCGGGCGGGCGTCGAAACGTTCGCGGACGCGGTGATCGAGCACCCCACCATCTATCTCGCGGTCATGCGGATGGCCGGGAGCGGCGACGAGAGGATGCGGCAGATCTACCGCGGCATGCGTCGGACGTTCACCCTGTGGATCGGCGTGTCGCTGGCCGAGTTCGGCGTGCCGACGACGCCCGCGCTCGAGGCCGCGATCTCGGGCTGGCAGGCGTTCATGGAGGAGATCGTGCTGTCCTGGCTCGACGAGCCGACCATGGAACGCACCGAGATGATCGACCTCTGCGAACGCGCCTTCTACCACCTGCTTCCCGCAGCAGGCGTCGACGTCGACGTACTCGACACGACACGCTGAACCGGATCGCGATCGGAGTCCGGGTTCACAGGAACCTTCCAGCCGCCTCCCAGCCGGGTGACGCCCCCACGCGAGAACGTTGTCAGGACAGCAACTCGCGAAGGGACCACCTGATGACTGCCGTTCTCACTCCGGCTCCGCCCCGGAGAACAGGATCGCCCGGCCACCGCGCCGAGTCGGAATCGTGGATCCGCGGACGCGGTTCCGCACTCGCCCTCACCGCACTACTCGCCGCCACCGCGGCGCTGTACCTGTGGGATCTCACCGCGAGCGGCTACGCCAACAGTTTCTACGCCGCGGCGGCGCAGGCCGGTTCGCAGAGTTGGAAGGCGTGGTTCTTCGGCTCGCTCGACACCTCGAATTTCATCACGGTCGACAAACCGCCCGCGTCGCTGTGGGTGATGGGACTGTCCGGGCGGATCTTCGGGTTCTCCAGCGCCAGCCTCCTCGTCCCCCAGGCCCTCATGGGGGTCGGGTCGGTCGCCCTCGTCTACGCGGCCGTCACCCGCGTCACGAACAGGGCCGCCGGGTTGATCGCCGGCGCCGTTCTCGCCGCAACTCCCGCGGCCGCCTTGATGTTTCGCTTCGACAACCCCGACGCGCTGCTCGTGCTCCTGATGTCCGCGGCCGGATACTTCGTGGTCCGCGCGATCGAGACGGAGACCGGCCGCCGCGCCGCGATGTGGATCGCCCTCACCGGGGTCGCGCTCGGCTTCGCGTTCCTCACCAAGATGTTGCAGGGCCTGATGGTGCTGCCCGCGTTCGGTCTGGCCTATCTGGTTGCCGGACATGCCCGGTTGCGGTTTCGCCTGCTGCACCTGGCCGGGGGTGTCGCCGCTGTCGTCGCCGCGGCCGGATGGTGGGTTCTCGCCGTGTGGCTGTGGCCCGCGGACTCGCGCCCCTACATCGGCGGTTCCACCGACAACAGCGTCATGGATCTGGTGCTCGGCTACAACGGACTCGGCCGGATCTTCGGAAACACCGGCAGCGGCGGCGGAATGACCGGCGGCAGTGCGGGATCGAGCTTCGGCGGGAGCACCGGTCTGGATCGCCTGTTCGGCAGCGAGATGGGCATCGAGATCTCGTGGCTGATCCCGGCGGCGCTGGTCGCCCTGGTCTTCGGGTTGCTCGCCCGTGGACGCGCTCCGCGGACGGACCGCGTGCGGGCCTCCCTGATCGTGTGGGGTGGATGGTTCCTCGTCACGGGACTGATTTTCAGCTACATGTCCGGCACCATCCACCCGTACTACACGGTGGCGCTCGCCCCCGCGATCGCCGGGATGGTCGGCACCGGCGGGTACGCCCTGTGGCAGAAGCGCGGCAGCATTCTCGGACGGTTCGGCCTCGCATTCATGATGGTGGCCGCAGGTACGTGGAGCTGGGTCCTGTTGCACCGCAACACCGAGTGGATACCCGCCCTGAAGTGGGTCCTGCTCGCCGGCGCCGTTCTCGGCGCCGCCCTGATCGCGCTCGGCGACGGGAACCGCGTCCGGAAACTCGCCGTCACCGGCGTGCTGCTGGGCTCGCTCGCCGGAATCGGAGGCTCCGCGTCCTACGCGATCGCCACCGCCGCCACCGCGCACAGCGGATCGATACCCACGGCCGGCCCGTCCGGGGCAGTCGCCGATACCGGAATGGGAGGCGGCGGCCGCCAGGCACCGGGCGGTGACATCGGCGGTCGCCAGGCACCGGGCGGTGACATCGGCGGTCGGGCACCGGGCGGTGGCATGGGCGGCAACGACGGTGGGAGGAGTTCCGAGCTCACGACGTTGCTCGCCGAGGCAGGCACCACGTGGTCGGCCGCGACCAACGGTTCGCAGAGCGCTGCCACCTATGAACTGGCCGCCGACACCGCGGTGATGGCCATCGGCGGATGGAGCTCCGACCCCACGCCGACACTCGACCAGTTCGTCTCCTACGTCGAGAACGGTCAGGTGCACTACTACATCGCGGGTGGTGGTGGTCGCGCCGGTGACAGCACGTCCGGCGCGATCGAGGAGTGGGTGACCGCCAATTTCACGCCCGTCACAGTGGGCGGCACGACCGTGTACGACCTCTCCGGTTACACCGGATAGTTCGCCGTTGAGCACGCGGAGAACCGGCAGGTGCATCACCTGCCGGTCCTCGTCGAGCGAGTGACGGGATTCGAACCCGTGTGAACGGCTTTGCAGGCCGGTACCTCAACCACTCAGTCACACCCGCATCGATGACCACTGTGCCCGGCCGGCGCCGAGGGCGCGAGGGTTGTGCTCACGGTGATTCTGAACCGACACGCCGGGGCGGGAACAAACCACGTGCCCTCGTTGCTGTGTTGCTTCATGACCGACACCGAAGAACGCGCCGCCCCGACCGGCGAGCGGACAACCACTCGGCCCAGCCTTCGGGTGATCCTCGTACTCGGCGCGATGGTGGCCCTCGGCCCCTTCACCATCGACATGTATCTGCCGGCGCTACCGGACATCGGAACCGACCTCGGCGCGTCCTCGTCCGCAGTCCAGCTGACCATCACGGGAACTCTGCTCGGCCTCGCGCTGGGACAGTTGATCGTCGGACCGCTGGCGGACAGCCTCGGACGCAGACGCCCCCTCATCGCCGGTATCGGTGTGCACGTCGCCGCGTCCGTGCTCGCGGTGTTCGCACCGACCGTGGCAGTGCTGGGGGTGCTCCGCGTCTTCCAGGGCATCGGCGCCGCCGCAGCAGCGGTGGTTGCGCTCGCCGTGGTCCGCGACCTGTTCTCGGGGAACACCGTCGCCGTCGTGATGTCGCGGCTGATGCTCGTCCTCGGCGTCGCACCCGTGCTCGCCCCGAGTATCGGCGGGGCGCTCCTCATCGCCCTCGACTGGCGCGGGATCTTCGTCGTCCTCGCCGTGATCGGCACTCTGACTGCGTTGATCGGCGCATGGGGTCTAACGGAGACGCTGCCGCCGGAGCGTCGCCGCAAAAGCAACCTCGTCGCCGTGCTGGGCACCTACACGGGCCTGCTCGGGGACCGGGCGTTCATGGTGCTCGCGCTCGTGTCGAGCGTGGCGATGGGATCGCTGTTCTCGTACGTCTCCGGTGCGTCGTTCGTGTTCCAGGACCAGTACGGCCTGGACGAGCAGCAGTTCGCGCTGCTGTTCAGCTCCGGCGCGATCGCCCTGATCGGCGCCTCGCAACTCAACGTCCGCGCCCTCGCGCGCTGGTCACCGCTGCAGATCACGGTGTCGGCCCTCGGCTTCGCGACGGTGGCCGGGCTGGCGCTGATCACCACCGCGCATTTCGAGTTCGGCGGGCTCGCCGGGTTCGTCGTTCCCCTGTGGTTCCTCCTCGGCGGTGTCGGCTTCGTCCTGCCGAATGCCCCGGCCCTGGCCCTCGGCAGGCACGGGGAGGCCGCGGGCACGGCTGCCGCGCTGCTCGGCGCCCTGCAATTCGTTGTCGGCGCCCTGATCGCTCCCCTGGTCGGCGTGCTCGGCAACACCGGCGTCGCGCTTGCAGTCACCATGACCGCGTGCACAGGACTGGGGTTGGCGGCGCTGGCGGCCGCAGCGAAGGCGGACGCGCGCTGACGACACGCTCGGCAGACTTTCACGGCCCATCACCCGACATGGGATGATCGACGCATGCCACCACCGTCACCACTTCATCTCGACCCCATCGAAGAGGCCCACCGGCAATGGACCAAGCACGGCTGGGGTGACGTTGCCGACGGCATGGCCGCGGTGACCTCGGTGATGCGCGCCCATCAGATCATGATCGCGCGGGTGGAAGAGGTGCTCAAACCGTCGGGGCTCACGTTCGCACGGTACGAATTGCTGACACTGCTGACGTTCACGCGCACCGGCGCACTCCCGATGGCGAAGGCCAGCGCGCGTCTTCAGGTTCACCCGACGAGCGTCACCAACGCCGTCGACCGGCTCGAGACGGCGAATCTCGTGCGGCGTGTTCCGCATCCGAGCGACCGCCGGGCGACGCTGATCGAAATCACCGACGCGGGAAGGAAACTGGCAGTCGAATCCACCGAGCGGCTCAACGCCCAGGTGTTCTCCCGCCCCGGTGTGTCCGGTGACAAGCTGGAGCAACTGGTCGCCATCCTCGCCGAACTGCGCCGCGAGGCAGGCGATTTCGACACCGGAGACGCGCCCACCAAGTGGTGAAGCACGACTGTCGCCCCGCACCTGGTCCGGTGCGGGGCGACAGTCGTTTCAGGGCTTTCAGCGGTGCTTGAAGACGGGCGAACGCTTCTCGACGAACGCCGCCATCCCTTCCTTCTGATCTTCGGTGGCGAACGTCGAGTGGAACACCCGGCGCTCGAAGCGGACGCCCTCGGTGAGGGTGGTTTCGAAGGAGCGGTTCACCGCTTCCTTCGCCATCATCGCGACCGGGAGGGACATCTCGGCGATGGTGGTCGCCGTCTGCAGCGCCTCGTCCATGAGATCGGCGGCAGGCACGATCCGCGACACCAGCCCGGCGCGCTCGGCCTCCTCGGCGTCCATGTTCCGACCGGTCAGGCACAGTTCCATGGCTTTGGCCTTGCCCACGGCGCGGGTCAGGCGCTGTGAGCCGCCGATGCCGGGGATGACGCCGAGTTTGATCTCCGGCTGACCGAACTTCGCGGTGTCGGCGGCGATCAGGATGTCGCAGAGCATCGCCAGCTCGCAGCCGCCGCCGAGCGCGTATCCCGCCACGGCGGCAACGATGGGTTTGCGGGCCGCGGCGAGGCGATCCCACGCGGCGAAGAAGTCGTCCAGGTAGACGTCCATGTACGACTTGGGCTGCATCTCCTTGATGTCGGCGCCCGCCGCGAAGGCCCGGTCGGAGCCGGTGATCAGGATGGCTCCGATCTCCGAATCCTTCTCCAACTCCTCGACCGCCGACACGACCTCGCGCATCAGTTCGGAGTTCAGTGCGTTGAGCGCTTTCGGACGGTTGAGGGTGATGATCCCCACCCGGCCCTTGCGCTCCAGGAGGATGGTCTCGAAGTCGGTCACTGCTCTCCCTCGGTGGAACGTTCGCGGATGTCGTTGATGATGGCCGAGAAGTCCTGGCCACCACCGCCGGCGGCGTGGAACCGGCTGTACAGTTCGGCAGCGCGGAGCCCGAGTTCGGCCTCGACGCCGTTGGTCTTCAGCGCGTTCGCGGCGAGACCGAGATCCTTGTCCATCAGCGCTGCGGCGAACCCCGGCTGGTAGTCGTTGTTGGCCGGGCTCGTCGGAACCGGTCCGGGCACAGGACAGTTGGTGGTAAGCGCCCAGCACTGACCCGACGCGTTGGATGCGACGTCGAACAGGGCCTGGTTGCTCAGGCCCAGCTTCTCGCCGAGGACGAACGCCTCGCTGACGGCGATCATCGACACACCGAGGATCATGTTGTTGCAGATCTTCGCGGCCTGACCGTTGCCCGGGTCGCCGCAGTGGACGACCTTCTTGCCCATCACGTCGAGCAGCGGCTTCGCGGCCTCGAAGTCGTCCGCCGTGCCGCCGACCATGAACGCGAGAGTTCCCGCGGTGGCGCCGACGACGCCACCGGAGACGGGTGCGTCCACCGAGCGGTGTCCGGCCTCGACGGCCTCGTCGTGCGCGGCCCGGGCGTCCGCCACGTCGATGGTGGACGAGTCGATGAACAGGGTTCCCGGTTTCGCGGCGGACAGGATCTCCGCGTAGAGCCCGAGAACGTGCTTGCCGCTCGGCAGCATCGTGATCACGACGTCCACCTCGCGTACGGCATCGACAGCCGAATCAGCGACAGTGACACCGTCTTTCACTGCCTGCTCGAGTGCGGCGGGGGCGAGGTCGAAGCCGACCACCGTGTGTCCCGCCTTGACGAGGTTGGCCGCCATGGGGCCACCCATGTGGCCGAGTCCCAGAAATCCGACGGTAGTGCTCATAGCAGTCCCTCCTGGACGCGTGTGGCTGATGGTTCAGTGCTGCGGCTGCGGGGCCGTGAGGCCGAGTTCGAGGTCGCCGAGGGGGGTGAAGAACTGTGCGACGGCGGCGTCGGTCACGTCGTCGAGGGTGGCGGGTG
>NZ_JARJBD010000542.1:0-302 GCF_029269925.1 Rhodococcus sp. T2V | reverse complement strand
CATACCGGGTCTGGCGACCGTAGCCCTTCTGTGAAGGACCGTAAATAACGTAACGTGACACCATTTCGCGGTTGTCGCGGCACCTGGCCACCGGGCTCGCCGATACCGCATTCACTGCCGGTGATGTGCTCGTCGAGGAGGACTTCTACGAGCCGTATATTGGGCGGGCTCAACCGGTCGATGCAACACCTCGATCACGGAGGTGTGCGATGGGATGCAGCAACAAGCAGATGCCTGAGGCGCCGGCGGGTGCCAGGCGGCAGTGGGCGGCGGACAGGGCATTGCGACCTCCGATGCGTTCA
>NZ_JARJBD010000541.1:0-310 GCF_029269925.1 Rhodococcus sp. T2V | reverse complement strand
TGTCAGTGTTCCACCCATGAGCGTCTGCCGTTCCACATGCGGGAACGAAACAGTCTCTGCCAGAACATCATCCACTGACTGTTCAGTGGTGCACGTCTGGAGAATGCTCCTTAGAAAGGAGGTGATCCAGCCGCACCTTCCGGTACGGCTACCTGGAAGCAGATCCATGCACCTCGGCGCCGCGCTATTTTTTTATCCGCGGCCACTTGTTCTCCCGCCAGGTGACGATGGCGTCCTCGTCGCGTTCGACGGCCCGCGACACCGACGCCGGTCCCGCCGCGGGCCTGGACCTGAACACCTTCCGGTCGCT
>NZ_JARJBD010000540.1:0-318 GCF_029269925.1 Rhodococcus sp. T2V | reverse complement strand
TCCTCGAGGGCAGCAACGAGATCATGCGCGTCGTCATCGCCCGCAGCGTCGTCGGAAACCGAGGAGCAGCATAAATGAGCGAACCAATCACCGACCCCGAAGTTCTGATCGAGAAGCGGGACGGGGTGGGCCGGATCGTGTTGAACCGGCCGAAGGCGACGGAGTCGGGTTGGTCGTAGACCGAGTGCAGCAACGTCTTCACCCAAGGCCACGACGCCTTCGGGGTCTGCGCCATCAGATTCGTCGAGTAGTGTGACTGTAAGGAATTAATGTGTCGATTCGGTTGTGTCGTCTTCCTGCTGTGGTATCGCGGCGAGA
>NZ_JARJBD010000539.1:0-321 GCF_029269925.1 Rhodococcus sp. T2V | reverse complement strand
CGTCCTTCACATCCGACGCCGTCTCCTTCACCTTGTCGGTCAGCCCGGAGAACAGTGACTTGCCGTCGCCCTTCCCCTTCCCGTCACCGTCACCGTTGCCGTTGCCGTTGCCGTTGCCGTCACCGTTGCCGTTGCCCTTGCCGGTGACCGCGGACAGCAGCTCCCTCGCTCCTCGGTCCAGACCGCGCGGCCCCGGTACCGAGTCACGGCTCGCCCCGCTCGCGGGCACCGGGGCTTTCACACCCACCCTTCCCTCGTCACTCATTGCTCCGCTCCCTCGCTCCTCGGTCCAGACCGCGCGGCCCCGGTACCGAGTCACGG
>NZ_JARJBD010000538.1:0-324 GCF_029269925.1 Rhodococcus sp. T2V | reverse complement strand
CGTGGGTGTTTCCGGAGCAGGGCCGGGTGTTGGACAAGTGGGCGAAGATTTTGCGCGAGGCCCGCAAAGCCGCGGTGGACACCGGGGATGTGGCGACGAAACGGTTTGTCGGGTCCTGCTACAAGGGGTATATCGGGCGGATGGTGAACCCGGACATGTGGACCCTCGTCGAGGACCGGCTGCGCAGGCCGCAGCACCAGCCCACGGTCGGGATGCTCCTGGTCGCGGACAAGAACGAGTCCGTCGTCCGGTACGCACTGGCCGGCACCACCCAGCCGATCGCCGTCTCCCGCTACGATCTCTCGCCCGCCGAGCAGGCCGCGC
>NZ_JARJBD010000537.1:0-326 GCF_029269925.1 Rhodococcus sp. T2V | reverse complement strand
GTGCGCCGGCCGTCCGAACCGGCGCAGACCGGTCGGATCGTGGAGGACTTCGCCGAGCTGACAGACACCGAGGAGCGTGGGCACCGATGGCACCCGTGCACCGGTGGGCGGGTGCGCTCGACAACGGGCGGTTGGTGTTCGCCGACACCGACGGCCTGACTGCGCACGCTCGAGCACATCCGCATGCGGGATCCGCCCCTGTTGCGCCCACCGGCGCAACGTGCGGTCCGAGGGCGGTGTGCGGCCGGCATCGATCGCCGCCTGCCGCAGGCCCTCGTTCCCCAACTCCTTCCGTAATTGTGTGACCGACACCGTGCTGGTCAGCC
>NZ_JARJBD010000536.1:0-329 GCF_029269925.1 Rhodococcus sp. T2V | reverse complement strand
AAGTGCCGTTGCAGTACTACCGGGGCTGCGCCCCAGCCCGACGAGTCGTGGGGTGACCGCTGCGGTCCGGGGGCTCCGGCCGGTCGGGGTGATGACCCTGGTCGACGTCGTCGATCGGGTGTATGAACCGTCGTAGCGGTTGGTTGGCCTACTGGCCGCCCGAATCCAGTTGTCAACGCCAGCAACGAGATCAGCCTTCGTTGCATAGACGTGCCGATAGTATTCTTCATGCTTGAAGATCGACCAAAACGATTCGGATGGACTGTTGTCCCAACAAATCCCGGTCGCACCCATCGACCGACGCAACCCGTGCTGCACACACGACGCCG
>NZ_JARJBD010000535.1:0-334 GCF_029269925.1 Rhodococcus sp. T2V | reverse complement strand
CCATCGTGTCCGAACCCACCGCATCGCAGAAGGTCGAGCTGACCGACGAGGAGATTTTCGCCGGCCACGTCGGGGGAAAGCTGTCCGTGGAGTTGACGGCCCCGTTGGACAGCCAGCGCGACCTGTCCATCGCCTACACCCCGGGTGTCGCGCAGGTCTCCCGCGCCCCGAGCCACCACATCGCGGACCGCGGCGGCCACCGCCGCATCGTCGAGGGCACCGTTCAACCGCACCGCCACCGGAATGTTGTACGTCGCCGACGGCCCCTCGAATTTGTGAAGGAACCACAACCGGGCCTGCCCGAACGACAACGGCACCCGCTCCGGCCGCACCC
>NZ_JARJBD010000534.1:0-335 GCF_029269925.1 Rhodococcus sp. T2V | reverse complement strand
ACCGCGCTGGACCTACCGACCCGCTGACCGGGGCACTAAACCTGTGCAAGTCAGGTGCAATACGTGGAACGGATCCATCACCGCCCGCGCTGCGGGTAGCGCTTCGGCGGTGGCGGTGCGGTAGCCGGCGAACCCATCCATCGCCACGACCTGCACACGGCTTCGGATGAACCGGCCGAAGGCGATCAACGCCCTCAACCACACCATGGTGGCGCGGATCGCGGCGGCGCTGGCGGCGTGGGCCGGGGACGACGAGGTGAAGGCGGTGGTGATCACCGGTGCCGGGGACCGCGGGTTGTGCGCGGGCGGGGACATCGTGTCGATCTACCACGACG
>NZ_JARJBD010000533.1:0-339 GCF_029269925.1 Rhodococcus sp. T2V | reverse complement strand
TGACCAAGGTGCACCGCGACAAGGTCGCCTCCTACATCGACGCCGGCGAGGCCGCCGGCGCCACCATCGTCGTCGACGGCCGGCAGGTGCAAGCCGACGGCGGCAAGGACGGATTCTGGCTCGGCCCGACCCTGATCGACCACGTCACCACCGACATGTCCGTGTACACGTGCGAGGTGGAGACCACGCGGTTCTTGAGCCGCAGGTGCTTCAGATCGAACGGGGAGAGAAGCGGGTCGTTGGATGGCATGACGTGCTCCGTTGGTGACGATGGATGGGAGGCGGCGGCGCGGTCAGGCGCCCAGGTAGGGGTAGCGGTAGTCGGTGTCGGGGTTGAGG
>NZ_JARJBD010000055.1:0-67415 GCF_029269925.1 Rhodococcus sp. T2V | reverse complement strand
ACACAGGGACAGTCTCGAGCATCCAACCACCAATATTTGGCAGACACGCTCTAGGTCGGGCCTCCGAGTCAGGCAGTTCTCCGACCGATCGCAGGTTTCGTTGGAGATCGGACCGCGCGAACGAGGTCTGCCTGCTGAAGGCCCGCCTCAACCGTCGCATCGGCACAGGATAGGCGCTATCGAACTGTGCACATGAACGGCACTTGAAATCCCCGCTGTATGAGTGCACACTTCCGCGATGGCCGTCTACGTGCACGAGTTCGTCGCCTCACCGGAGTTACATCTCATTCCTCTGAACAGCGCATCGACCAGCGGCGATCAGAACCCGGTCACCTGGGTTTCGACAACGGAACTCGACGACCCCTCCCAGTTTCTGCGCGGCGGGGAGGTTGTCCTCACAACCGGCGTCCATCATGAGAGTGCGGCACAACGAGAAGAGTTCGTGGCACGGCTGGCCTCCGTCCCGATCTCGGGCCTGGGCTTTGCAACAGGGCTAGTGCACAAAAGTGTGCCGCCGGAAGTGATAGCCGCCGCCGACGCTGCAGGACTCGCTCTCTTCGAGGTGCCACTTTCCACCCCATTCATCGCCATCAGCCGATGGTTTGCCGATCGCCTCTTCGAAGAAAAATACGACCTCATACGGCAGGTCACCTTCGCGCAGAAGGAATTGACCAGTGCACTGGTAAACGACCTCGGGCTGACATCTCTAGTCCGGAAACTGCGCGAGATCCTCGGCGCGCCTGTCGCGGTTATCGACGTACACGGTCAGGTCCTCGCAAGCCATCCTGCACGCAAGAAGTGGCCGGCCATCACGGAGCTCCGATCGATTGCCATCGAACAAGCCGATCATGAACTGCCCGGTGCTGAGCCTCTGACCTCAGCCGCCGTGGAGATCGAGGGCGTTGTGGTCGCGTATCTCTGTGCTGCGACGTCTCCCGAGCGCAGTCCAGTCATCCCATTCGCTATCAGTCTCATCGGATTGGAACTCGCACGTCGCCAGGCGGTATTGACCGGGAACCGAGAAATGCTGGGGCAGGTGCTCGAAGACATCATCTCCGAGCACCTACCTCCGTCGGAAGCCGTCCGACGTCTTGCCCTCCACGGACTCGACGTCGACTCGAGTTTCCGAGTACTGATCGGCCGAGTGGACTGCAGCACCGTGCGGCTGCGCCGGGTGCCGTGGAATGTGCTCGATTTGACCGGCGAGCATTCCAGCGAGCAATTCGCGGCGTTGATCGGCGAGGCTGTGGTCGTGATCAGCCCCGAAGATCGCGATCCCGCGGAGTCCTCGACTGCCTTGTTCGAAGCCCTCTCCCAGTTGGGGCCGAACGCTGCGGTAGGCGTCAGTGGAGTGCACCGAGGAGTGCATGGTCTGCGGATCGGACATTTCGAAGCCGGCACGGCCGTTGCGCGTGGTCCCGGTCAGCACGGTCAGACGAACGTCGAACCGCTGACACTTGCGGGGTTGCTGTTGAGCAATTCGACCGTCCCTGTGCGCGACATAGCAATGCACACCCTTGCGCCGCTGATCGACTACGACAACAGCCGCAACGGAGACTTGATCAAGACGCTGAAGGTGTACCTGGAGACCGATTGCTCCCCCAGTCGCGCGGCGCGGCTGCTCTTCATCCACCGAAACGGCATGCAGTACCGGCTCGAGCGGATCGCTGAACTGACCGGGCGCAATCTCGCATCGTTCGATGATCGTGCTCACTTGTGGTTGGCCCTGTCCGCCATGGAGATGCCCTGAGTCAGGGCTTCCTCAGATATCGAGAACCAGTTTCGCTCCTCGGGATCGGCCGACGCAGATCATCATGGTGTCGTTGGCTTCCCGCTCGGCGTCGCTGAGCAGGGAGTCCCGGTGTTCTGGTATGCCGCCAAGGACCTTGGTTTCGCAGGTCCCGCAGATACCCTCGAGACAGCTGGTGTCTGGCGTGATTCCGGCTTCCTCGAGCGCTTCCACGATGCTCGACTCGGGTCGAACATGGACGGTGATTCCCGAGCGAGCGGCCTCCACTTCGAAGCCCGACCGGGGTGCACTGTCACTGGAGTCTGCTTTCGGAGCGAATCGCTCGACCACCAGACTGCCTTTCGGCCAATGCGCCGAGGCCCGTGTGACCGCGTCCAGCATCGGGGTCGGCCCGCAGCAATAGATCCGGGTCTCGGGCTGTGGTTCTCGCAAAATTGCTTCGAGGGGCAGCATGCCGTGGGCGTCTTGCGGGGTAATCCTCACCCGTTCGGACACTTCAGATCCTGATTTCTCGTCCAGCGCTGCTAGTTCAGACACGAATGCCATCTTCGACAGACTGCGTCCGCCGTACCAGAGTTGCCATTGAGCCTTCGCCCCTGTCGCCTGGCGGATCATCGGCATGATGGGTGTGATGCCGATACCTCCTGCGAGAAACAAGTATCTATCGGCAGCGCGGAACTCAAAGTTGTTTCGCGGCCCGGCCGCGCGCAGCAGATCACCCGGCCGGATGCTGTCGTGAACCGCGGCGGAACCACCTCGGCCGCCGGCGACCCGCAGCACCGCGATACGCCATGGCGCACCCGCCTTGGAATCGCCACACAGTGAATACTGCCGCACCAGTCCACCGGGCAGGTGAAGATCGATGTGGTCGCCCGGTGACCAGGTCGGGAGTGGACGGTGATCGGCGGACTCGAATTGTGCTGATACGACGCCGTCGGCCTCCCATCGAAGCTGCAGTACCCGCAGCGTCAACGGCTCGTCTGATTTTGTCATGGGACCCACCTGAGATCAGCGCCGACTTTGCGGCGCAGGCGAAATCGCGCGATCCTGACGTTCGCGAGATCAGCCGAAACCAATTCGATGAGCGACGGGTCGTCACCTTCGAGGATCAAGGCGTCTCCGGGCCCGATGCGTCGTCCGCCCTCGAAGACGAGGCCCGTGATACCGACAAGAATCCACATCTCTTGCTGCGGCCGATCGAAACACATCGTTCCTACAGCGTCGATCATGTCGACCTCCGCAGCAATGTCACGTCGATGATGGCGTAGACGCAGGTGCCGATTCGCTCCCCACTCGAGCAGGGGACCTTCCACTATCCGGACCGCGACGTCGGCCCCTGCGCGTCCACTCGGAGCGAACTGTGATTGCCTCCGTATGTGGAGATCCCACAGCCAGGGCTCGGGCCTGCGGCTGTCGGGACTGGCCGCGATCTCCGCTCCGCTGTCCACTGGGCGGTGCACCTCACGCGTCAACAGCAGCCGCATGCCGATCCCGCTTCGGTTCAGTGAGTTCGGCATCGAGCAGTTGCTGCATCATCCGCCGTGCTCGTGCAACTCCGGCGTCCTGGGCGATCAGCACGTCATTGCTACTGGCATGGCCTTCGGTCAACATCCGTTCCTGCTTTGCCAATGCGTCCGCATCCTCGGCAAGTACCTGGCTCAATGAACTCCGCATCAGTGCGTTGATGTCGTCGTCGCCCAGGGCGAAGTCACGGAAGTTGCCGTAGAAGTACCATGTGGAGTTCTCGGTCGCGGGGGTGATCGCATTGAGTACTTCGATGTGGTAGCCGGACTCTCGCGAGGCGCCGGGAGATGTGACACCACAATGGATGACATGCAGGGACGGCAGTCTGAATTCGGTTGTGTGCCATCGATCCATTGGCGGCTGAACTCCCATCGCGGTGACGTACAGATCGGACGGGTGACAATTGGGCATGAACCGGTCGACCACTACCGCGTCCTTGGCCACCTCCACCGTGATGCCGTTTTCGTACACCGCGTCGTCGCCGATCGATGTCTCGTGAATGAACGCCTCATGGGTGAGATCGAGGAGATTGTCATGGACCAGCGACGATCGACAGTCGTACAAGTGAGTGAACGTCACGCCGTCCCACTCCGGCGCGGTGAGCCACGGCGTATCGGGTATCGATCCGGGGTCCGCCGCACCCTCGCCGGCAGTGTCTCCCGGCCAGATCCAGATCCATCCGTTCCTGAGCACGACGGGAAACCTGCGAACACGTGCTTTCGCCGGCACGGTCTTCTGTCCGGGCACGCGCTGGCAGACGCCATCGCTATCGTATTCGAAGCCGTGGTAACCACATCGAATCCTGCCCTCCACCAGCCGACCGGACGACAGCGGGTACTGCCTGTGTGCACAGGCGTCGGCCAACGCCACCACCTCGTCACCTGATCTGAACAAAACGATCGCTTCGCCGCAGATCATGCGCTGAAGCGGTTTCCCGGCGCTGACCTCGTGGCTCCAGCCTGCGACGTACCACGCGTTCTTGATAAACATTCGACCTCCAATTCGGGCGTCTCTGCGACGTTAAGCAAGAGCGGAAGCGAACACACTATGCAGATATCCAGAGATAGTCACAACCGCCGTTCAATTGCATAGTGACCTGCGCCGCACAGCCGGGGAGGGTGTGAGACGACAGCGAAGGACCGTGGTCTTTCCACACATCTCGATGCACCCTTGACTGGAGGGGTGCGCAGCAGAAGGGCAGCTCATGACAGACCATCGACCCTCGACCGAGGCGACCCTCACGGTCGAGCGGCGCACGATAGACGTGATTCCCGACAACGAACGGCATGGAACTGCGCGCAGCCAATTCACCCTGTGGTTCGGCGCGAACATGCAGATCACCGCAATCGTGGACGGCGCTCTCGCGGTCATCTTCGGAGCAGACGCCATCTGGGCGATTGTCGGATTGCTCATCGGGAACCTCCTCGGGGGCGCAGTGATGGCATTGCACTCAGCACAAGGCCCCAGGCTGGGTCTACCTCAAATGATTTCGAGCAGGGCCCAGTTCGGTGTCCTCGGAGCATCAGTTCCGCTGATCCTGGTTGTGCTGCTGTGCCTTGGATTCGCGGCCACCGGAACGGTGCTCGCCGGCCAAGCTGTCAACGCACTCCTGCATATCGACGACCCCACCGTCGGGATCATCCTCTTCGGGGCGTTCACCGCGATCGTCGCGATCACCGGTTACAAGCTCATCCACATCATCGGCAGGATCGCCACCGTAGTCGGAATCGTCGGCTTCAGCTATCTCGCGATCCGCCTGTTCGCAAACTACGACGTCGCTGCTGTCGTCGGAGTCAAGTCGTTCGACGTCGCCACCTTCCTGCTCGCCATCTCGCTGAGCGCCGGATGGCAACTGACCTTCGGACCCTACGTCGCGGACTATTCGCGATACCTACCACGAACAACCAGCGAACGAACCACGTTCTGGTCCACCTTTGCCGGAAGCGTCATCGGCTCACAATGGTCAATGACCTTCGGCGCACTGATCGCAGCAGTGGTCGGCCCCACCTTCATCAGCAATCAGGTCGGTTTCATCGGAACACTCGCCGGCCCGGCGACAGTCGCGATGTTGATGTACTTCGTGATCATCGTGGGAAAGCTGACCGTCAACTGCCTCAACGCCTACTGCGGATTCATGTCGATCATCACCGCAGTCACCGCTTTCACGGGCCAAACCCGCATCTCCAGACTCACACGCATCCTGTTCATCACCTCCTTCACCGCCACCTCGGTGGTGATCGCTCTCTTCGCCAGCGCCGATTTCCTGAACAACTTCAAGAACTTCGTCCTTCTACTGTTGACGGTTTTCGTGCCATGGAGTGCGATCAATCTGATCGACTACTACCTCATATCCAAAGAGCGCGTCGATATTCCGGCCCTGTACGACAAAGCGGGCCGCTACGGCAAGTGGAACATGACCGCACTGACCTGCTACCTGGTCGGTGTCGTCGTCCAGATCCCCTTCCTCGCGCAATCGCTGTACACAGGTCCGGTGACGGAACTGCTCGGCGGGGCCGACATCTCATGGATCGTCTCACTGCTGGTCACAGGACTGGTGTACTACCCGGCCGCCCGCCGGACCAGCAACCCACCTGCGCACATGATCTACCCCGCCGACCTGACCATGGTCGCCGAGAAGCCCCGCGACGAAACCCCAACTCCAACGGTCGCCGCCACCGGGCCCGACTTCGCCGCCACAAGCGGCGCCGGCTCACCTGACCTCTCACAATAGGCCTGCAACGGGTCATGACACCCAGCTGGTACTCAATGCCGATTGTGAAAGCCGATGTTCCACAACAACAATGCACATCCGCGCCCATCAACATTGGGCCCCCACCAACCTGCACCCACGAGCAGCACTGCCGTCACAGACGGCGAGGACGATATCCGGCAGTATCGGCGGTGGCGGCGTCGCCGTGCGGCACTCGCATGCAAGCCCTGCACACTCCGGCAGGGAGACCTTCGGATGGGCGATAGTAGCAACCTCCATCCAGCGCGATCATCAAGCCGCTGCTGCTCGGTGCACTAACTAGACTCACGGTATGAAGAAGTCGCTGTGGAGTTCGATTGAGTTGCGGCACTTCATCGCGCTTGCCGAGGTCGGGAGAACGGGCTCGTTCACAGCTGCTGCCACGTCGCTCGGCTACACCCAGTCCGCGGTCAGTCAGCAGATAAAGCGATTGGAAACTGTTGTTGGACAGCAGCTGGTAGAGCGTTCGGGTGGTGCACAACCAGTCGCGCTGACTACCGCGGGACAAGTACTCGTCTCACATGCCGAAGCGATCGAGGCACGTCTGGCCAGTGCGGAAGCAGATCTCCAAGCGCTGAGAGACGGAGTCGCCGGGCACCTGAGACTCGGAAGTTACGAAAGTGTCGGCGCACGAATTCTCCCGCACGCGCTGAAAGAATTTTCGACCCAGTGGCCGCATATCCAAGTTGTACTCGAAGAGCACGACGACGACGAGATACTTCTCAGCCACGTCGAACGCGGTGAACTCGATCTGACCTTCATGGTGTTCCCTCTGATCCCCGGGCCGTTTTCAGCCACGGAACTGCTCGAAGATCCCTACGTTCTCGTTGTCTCTGATGATTCACCGCTGTTGCACGAGACCCTGCCCCTTCGACTCGATCGCCTGTCCGAGTTGCCACTGGCCACCTACGGTGAACTGCGTGATGTCCACGGTATCGCCGCGCGACTCGGGCGTCCAAGTTTGAGCAGGCAGGTGATATTCCGAAGCAACGACAACGGGACGATTCTCGGCATGGCCGCCCAGGGACTGGCCGTTGCCGTGATGCCCCAGCTCTCAGTGGACCCGTACCAGCCAGGAATAAAGGTCCTCGAACTGGAACGCGTGAGTCCTCGTATTGTCGGGATTGCCTGGCACAATGGTCGCCGCGTCACGCCGGCAATGAAGGCCTTCATCGACGTGGCAACCACCATCGCGGCGCAAGTCAAATCGAGACGTTAACCGAAACGCCCGCTGGTGCGGCCCGCCCCGGGGAGACGCGTGCACACGTCCTTCGGCCGCAATACCCCATGACCGGCCGTATTTGGATTCTTTCGACTTTCCCTGAGAAGAATCAGTAATGGGGGTCAGTAAAATTCGTCGCTTGCGCCACGTGACGGGCATCACCAATCATTAGCTGGCAAGCACGAATCCAGTTCTTAGAAAGGTGACTTGATGTCCCGTGAGATGCTGTCGGCAACTGACGAAGCAGAAAAGGTCTCCGAATTCATCGACCTGAATCGCTATCCAATTCACCGACTCGAGACTCCTGAGGGCCGGGGCCTGCTCGAGAAATGCCAACAGGAATTGCGCACTCGTGGCGCATGCCAGCTGCACGGATTCCTCCGTCCGTATGCGGTCGAGCGCCTCGTTGCCGAGGCCCTCGGTAAGGCTGACTCCGCATACCGGACCGATGACACGCACAACGTCTATTTCGAGACAATCCCCGACTCGGTCGCCGACGACGACCCGAGGGGCATGCGGCAGCATTCCTCCAAACTCACGATCGCCTGGGATCGCGTCGACCAGGACTCCCCCCTGCGCGCCGTCTACAACTGGGATGCCCTGACCAACTTCATCGGGCAAGCCCTCGAGATGCCCCAGTTCTACCGCTACGACGACTCGCTGGGAGCCTGCTCGGTAGCGTTGTTCGAGAAAGGCGATGAGCTGGGTTGGCACTTCGACCGATCCCACTTCGCCGTGACGCTGATGCTCCAGCCCACCGATGCCGGCGGTGAGTACGAGTACTTCCACATGCTGCGGACACCCGGGGACGAGAACGAGCAGGGCGTTGTCAGTCGCCTCAGGGGATCGAGTGAGGGCGTCATCAGACTCGCGAACGAACCCGGAACGCTCAGCCTCTTCCGGGGCCGCTACTCCATGCATCGCGTCAAGCCGGTACTCGGCGAGACAACACGAGTGAACGCAGTGCTGGCGTACTCGGAAAAGCCGGATGACAAACTCAACTCACTCACTCAAAGCTTGTTCTACGGACGAACAACCTAAACTTCCGAATATCGACGCATCAAATGGGGCTCGGAATTGCGCCGAGGAATGAATCCACAGTGCAATTCCGGGCCCTTCAGCATCCGAGTTGGGCATTCAGCACGAATCATCTCTCCTCGTAGGAGTATCCCCGTGAAAATTCTAGAAGTTTCCAACACTCTGGGCTGCCAGAAAGTCACCGGCGCGGAGATCTTGGAACTCGCGTCAGGGGAGATGTCACTCCCCCCTGTCGACTCCGTCGCTCTCGATCTGGTGTATCAATCCTGGAAGACCGCCGGCCGAGCCGCTCACCGCCGACAGGTCTACGGCCGCACCACCGGCGTCGGCGCGAACCGAGATACCCAGGTCGAACAGCAGATCGACCAAGACTCGAGACTGCTCCGCAGCCACGCGACCGGAGCGGGCGAGTTCGTACCCCATGGCACTGTGCGCGCCGCGATGCTCGTCCGCCTCAACCAGTTGCTCGCAGGCGGATCTGGAATGCACCCCGCCATTATCGATGCACTGGTGGCATCACTCGACAGCGATGACCTACCTCGCGTACACGCGAGTAGCTCGATCGGCACCGGCGATCTCAGCCAATTCGCCGAGATCGGGCTCGGTCTGATCGGCGAAGCCGCTCTGGAGAGCGGACGAGTCCACACACTGTGGACTCCCAGCGTCGGCGACGCACTGGCGCTCATCTCGACCAACGCCATGGGTATCGCGCGCGGCCTTCTGGCGAACCAACTGTTCGAGCGATGGCTCGACCACTGCCAAGCAACCGCCTGCCTTGCGTTGATTGCGACGCAAGGGTCAGCTGAGCCATTCGCCGACCAGGTCCACCAAGCCCGCCCACAACCCGGCCAGGCAGAGGTGGCAGCAGACATTCGTCACCTCTTGCGCGGACACCACTGGCACCCGAAGCGCGTTCAAGACTCATACGGATTCCGGGCCCTGCCCCAGGTGCTCGGTTCCGCCCGGAACGCGTTGAACGCGTATTCGACCACGCTGAACATCGAACTCAACTCCGCCGCCGAGAACCCACTCGTCAGCGCCGTCGACGACGACGTCTTCCACAACGCCAACTTCCACGCCTTGCCGCTGGCTGCGGCATGTGATCACAGCAAGTTGGCACTCGCCAGTGCGGCACAACTGTCCGGCCGGCGACTTGCGAACCTCACCGAACCGGCAATCACCGGCTTACCGCCCTTCCTTGCCGGCGGACCGCCGGGCAGTAGCGGCATCATGTTGCTCGAGTACATCGGCGCCGCAGCCCTCTCGCGACTCAGATCGGCCGCCTTCCCCGCGACACTCGGGACCACCGTGATCTCACGAGGAACCGAAGACCACGCAAGTTTCGGATCACAAGCGACCGACCAACTCCACGATTGCATCTCGGCCGCCAACGAGGTACTCGCGTGCGAGCTCCAAGCCGCCGTACGGGCACTGAGCTTGAGTAAGGTGTCGCTGGATTCGAGCACGCCACTTGGCTCCTATTTCCTGCGCGCACGCCATCACCTGAACTCCAGCATGGTCGACCGGCCGCTGGGAGACGATCACGCAGCTGCTGTTACGTTCTTGCGGCAGCCCGCCGGCCTGAAAGGCAACACTGATGTCTAACTCTGCAGCGACGGCTGGATTGGGCCAAGAGCCTCTCGCAACAACACCTTTGGATCAGATTCCCTTCAACCGGTTTCATGCCAAGATCACCGCAATGACTTTTGGGGCGAACTTCTCCGACGGTTACGCCTTGGGAATGATCGGCGCTGTCCTGCCGAGCGTCAGCGCAGGACTCGGTCTCACCTCGTTCTGGGAGGGGATGATCGCGAGTTCGGCGCTCATTGGGCTGTTCTTCGGCAGTTTGATCCTAGGGCGCGTCGGAGACATCATCGGTCGCCAGCGCCTGTACGTTCTGAATTTCGCACTCATCGCAGTCGTGTCAGTCCTGCAACTGTGGTCACCAGGGGTCGTAGCTCTCTTCATTCTTCGCGTACTCATCGGATTCGGCCTCGGCGCCGATTACGCAGTGGGCCCGACGCTGATGTCCGAATTCGCGCCACGCAAACAGCGCGGCGCAATGCTTGCCTCGCTCACAGTGGCGTGGACCGTCGGGTACGTCGCCGCGAATGTTCTGGGAACGTACCTCAACTCCGGACCGGATTCATGGCGGTGGCTGCTGGCAAGCGGCACCATTCCGGCCGTAATCGTACTGATCGTTCGCATTGGAACGCCGGAGTCTCCGGGTTGGCTGATCAGCCAGGGCCGGACGGACGAAGCACGCAGCATCGTTCGCCGCTATTTCAACGTCGAACTCGATCCTCAGGATTTCAAGGCGGAGTCGACGTCAGCGCGCTTCAGCGAATTGTTCACAGCGGGCAATAGGACGCGCACCTGGTTCGGCGTTCTGTTCTTCAGCGCGCTGGTCCTGCCGTACTTTGCGATTTACACCTTCGTTCCCACCATCCTGTCGGATCTGAAGGTTCAGGATGCCGATCTTCAGTACCTCGTACTCAACTTGTTCCTTCTGGCCGGCGGAATCGCTGGTATTTGGTTCGTCGCCAAGATGCCCCGGCGCTCATTCACTATTTGGTCGTTCTTCATACTCGCAGTGTCGCTGATCGCACTTGGCGCTTCGAGCACGGCATCCGCGATGGTCATGATGATCCCGTTTGTCATTTACACCTTCGTGATGTCCGCCGCCTCCAATATCACCCAGGTCTATCCTCCGGAACTCTTTCCAACACAACTGCGCGCATCCGGTGTCGGGCTACTCAACGGGCTGAGCCGAATAGCATCCGCAATTGGAACATTCGCCCTTCCGCTCAGCCTCACCAGCTGGGGAATTCCGATCACCATGTACTGGCTGGCAGGTGTGCTCCTGCTCGGCATGTTCGGAACACTCCTCTGGGCCCCCGAAACCAAGACCGAACACCTCGTTTGAGTCAATGAGGCTCGTCGACGATCGTGGTGACGATCGACGTGACCGCCGGGGTCCGCGGGGTGGAGCCGAACCCGAATCGCACCGGCGGATCGACCGGTGTCAGAACGCCGAGGTTCTCGCCGCACCAGGTGGCGGACATTCCGGCCAGCCGCCGCTGGTCGACGGCGCCGTAGAACTCGCGACGCCCGTTGCCCGCGGTGCCACGGGTGCGCACACCGCGGAGAACGACGCGGGCGATCGGGTCAGTGACCGAGCAGAACCACGGCGCACCCGCGACGGTCCGCGGCACCCGATTCAGCAGGTGTCCGAGCGGGGTGCGGGCCCCGACTTCGAACCGCACGTGCAGGTCGCCGGCCCGGACCGTCCGACTGTCGCCGTATCGCGTGTAGCGGACGGGCGTGATCACCGTCCGGTCGAAGGTGTACGTCGCGGTGACGAAATCGCGGACCGCGTCCGACGGTGCGAGGAGCACGCGATGACCGTCAGCGTGTTCGACCATCACGTCGGTGAACTCACCGAGCGGCGACCGGGACCAGTGGCCGACGACGATGCGGACTCCCGACCCGGTGCCCAGGCCGGTGATCTCACCGTCGAAACGCCATCGGGTCATTCGGTCAGGTGCCGGTACGCTGCGGCGCTCCGATCCGACAGGACGGTGCGGAGAATGAATCGTGTTTGCGCCGTGATGTATTGGTCGACGGTGTAGCGGGACGCGAAATGCCAGTGCTTGAGCGCCCACCCGTGCGCGAGCATCATCATGTCGAACGTCGTCAGGTCGACGTCGAGGTCGCCGGCGATTCCGGATGCGATCGCGGCTTCGAGGGCATCGTGGAGCGGTGTGGACGTCGCCACCTCGAGTTCCTTGATCCGCTCGCGCCCGTCCTGGTCGAGGGTCCGGCTCTCCCGGTAGGTGAGCACGACGGCGTCCAGGTTCTCGTCGACGATCTCGACGAACCGCCGGAACCCGGCGGCCAGCCGCTCGATGGGGTCGGTTCCCGCGGCATCCATCGCGGGCTCGAGCTGATCACGGAACGCGTCGAGGATGTCGACGATCGTGGCGAGGAGGATGTCTTCCTTGCCGCCGAAGTACTTGTAGATCAGTCCCACGCTCACCTGCGCCTCGTCGGCGAGCGCCTGCATGGACATCTGATGGAACCCGGTCCGCTGCATCACCGTGACGGCGGCGTCGAGCACCTGACGTCGACGCGAGCTGACGCGGACGGCACGGACCGCCTCGTCGAGTGGAAGGGCGGACGTGTCCTTCGCCATGACAGATGACCTCTCCTTGGTGGCAGAACCTGCGGTGAATGGGTATTCACAGTATCCCGCGCGGGACCGGAACCACAGTCCGGTCCGGGTCAGATACCGAGATCCTTCGCGACGATCGTCTTCATGATCTCGGTGGTGCCGCCGTAGATGGTCTGGATCCGCGCGTCGACGAACGCGCGCGCCACTGCATATTCGCGCATGTAGCCGTATCCGCCGTGGAGTTGCAGGCACCGGTCGGCGACGCGGACCTGCAGTTCGGTGGTCCACCACTTGAGCCGCGCCGCACGGGCCGCGGTCAGGTCTCCGCGGACGTGCTGACGGATGCAGTCGTCGAGGTAGGTGCGGGCCAGGTCGAGTTCCGTGGCCAGTTCCGCGAGAACGAATTGGGTGTTCTGGAATCCGGCGATCGGCTGCCCGAAGGCGCTGCGCTCCTTCACGTACGCCAGGGTCTGTTCGAGGACTCCTTCGGCGGCCGCGACGGCGCCGACGGACAGGGACAGCCGCTCCTGCGGCAGGTTGTGGACGAGCTGATAGAAGCCCTGCCCCTCCTCCCCGAGCAGGTTGGCCACCGGAACGCGCATGTCGGTGAACGTGAGCTCGCTGGTGTCCTGAGCGTGCAGCCCGATCTTCTCCAGGTTGCGGCCACGGGAGAACCCGGGCGTGTCCGACTCGACGACGAGCAGCGACAGCCCCTTGTGCTTGTCCGGCGACGTGCGCACGGCGACGACGAAGAGCGTGCCGTTCTGGCCGTTGGAGATGAACGTCTTGCTGCCGTTCACCACGTAGTGGTCGCCGTCGCGGACCGCCGTGGTGCGGATGCCGGTGAGGTCGCTGCCGGTGCCGGGCTCAGTCATCGCGATCCCGAGGACGGTCTCCCCGGTGACGGTTCCCGGAAGCCAGCGGGCCTTCTGTTCCTCCGTCGTCATGTCCGTCAGGTACGGCAGCACGACGTCGTTCTGCAGGGAGAACGCGATACCCGCGGCGGCGGCGCCCGCCCGGTTGACCTCGTCGACGACGATCGCGTTGTAGCGGAAGTCCTCGACGCCGGGACCTCCGTACGCCTCGGGGACCGGGAAGCCGAGCAGCCCCTGCTTACCCGCTTCGGTGAACAGTGCCGGGTCGAGACAGCTTTCGCTCTCCCACTGCTCGTGCCGCGGGACGATCCGCTCGCGAACGAAGCTGCGGACGCTGTCCCGGAACTGCTGGTGCTCGGATTCGTATTCGATGGTCATGGTGTTCGTCTCCTATCCGCGGAACGCGTTCTCGCCGGTGAAGGCCTGCCCGAGAACCAGCTGATGCATCTCGGGTGTCCCCTCGTAGGTCAGGACCGATTCGAGGTTGACCATGTGCCGGATGGCGGGGAACTCCAAGGAGATTCCGTTGCCGCCCAGGATGGTGCGCGCCGTGCGGCAGATCTCGATGGCCTCACGCGTGTTGTTGAGTTTGCCGAAGCTGACCTGGTCCGGTCGCAGGCCGGCCGTGTCCTTCAGCCTGCCGAGGTGCAGCGACAACAGCTGCCCCTTGTGCAGTTCCACCGCCATGTCGGCCAGCTTGGCCTGCGTGAGCTGGAATCCGCCGATGGGCCGTCCGAACTGGGCACGGTCCTTCGAGTACTGCAGGGCGGCCTCCCACGCGGACCGCGCCGCACCCATCGCACCCCACACGATGCCGTAGCGCGCCTCGGACAGGCTGCTGAGCGGGGCGCGCACCCCGCGGGCGCCGGGGAGCATCGCCGATTCGGGCAGTCGCACGTCGTCCAGCACCAGTTCGCTGGTGACCGAGGCGCGCAACGACATCTTGTGCTTGATCAGGGGCGCGCTGAAACCCGGGGCGTCGGTCGGAACGATGAATCCGCGGATCCCGTCGTCGGTGGCCGCCCACACCACCGCGACGTCGGCGATGCTGCCGTTGGTGATCCACATCTTGCGGCCGCTGAGGATCCAGTCCGAGCCGTCCCGCTTGGCACGCGTCGACATCGACGCGGGGTCGGAGCCGGCGTCCGGTTCGGTGAGACCGAAGCAGCCGATGATCTCGCCCGCCGCCATGCCGGGCAGCCACTGATTCTTCTGCTCCTCGGAACCGTTGTTCCAGATCGAGAACATCGCGAGGGAGCCCTGCACCGACACGAGGGAGCGGATGCCGGAGTCGCAGGCCTCGAGTTCGAGGCAGGCGAGGCCGTAGTGGACGGCCGACGATCCGCCGCACCCGTAGCCCTCGAGGTGCATCCCGAGGACGCCGAGTTTCCCGAATTCCTTCGCCAGTTCGCGGGCTCCCGGCAGTTCGCCGGCCTCGAACCAGTCGGCGACGTGCGGTGTGACGTGCTCGGCGCAGAATTTCCGGACGGTGTCGCGCACGGCGAGTTCGTCGTCCGAGTACAGCGAGTCGATGTCGAGTGGGTCGACGGCACTGAAGGGCCGCGGATGGGAATGGGTGGTCATGACGGTGTCCTTTACGAGCCGATGGTCTGGGATCCGCGGGCGGCCGGCGTGACGAATGCCCCGCTCTCGAACTCCCTGCGCGCGGTGTCGGTTGCCTTGTAGTGCAGCTTCTTTCCCGTCGCCGACACGGGAAGCGACTCCACGAAGCGGTACGCACGGGGGCGTTTGAACTGCGACAGCATCGGGTGTCTGCGACAGAAGTCGTCCAGTTCTTCGGCGGACGGGACCGGTGCGGTGGCGACGACGTACGCGACGACGACCTGCCCCCACTTGTCGTCCGGAACACCGACGACGAGCGAATCCGTCACCGACGCGTGCTCGTTCAGTGCTTCCTCGATCTGCACCGGGTGGACGTTCTCGCCGCCGGACAGGAGCATGTCGTCCTTGCGTCCGACGATCGTCACGAACTCCTTCTCGTCCCAGGTGGCGAGGTCGCCGATGTGCAGCCAGCCGTTCCGGAACTTCTGCTTCTCCTGCTCCGGGGCATCGAAATAGGCGTTGGCACCTTTCGGGGAGCGGACGATGACCTCACCGATCTCGGTTCCGTCCTTCGCGACCGTCTCGTGCGCGTCGGCGAGGCGGTCGTCGAACAACTTGACCACGGCGACGTCGTCGTCGATGCAGGCCCGCCCCGCGGACCCGGCCATGTCCGGCAGATCGGTGGGACGCAGGAAGGTGTTCCAGAAACCTTCGGTGCTGCCGTAGCCGTTGAAAATGCGCGGATTCAGCACCTTCTGGTAGTGCAGCGCCGCCTCCCGCTCGAGGGGCGCACCCATCGTGACGATGCCTTTCAGGGTGGACAGGTCGCGGGGCCTGTTCTCCTGGGCACGCGCGAGCATCGCCAGGTTGGTCGGGGCGCCGATCAGGAACGTCAGCCCGTACTCCTCGACGTGGTCGAGCGTGACGTCGGCGTCGAAGCTGCGCAGCGCCACCAGCGACGCACCGAGATAGAACGTGGGATTCGGCCCGGCACAGTACAACCCACCGCGGTGGAACCACGGCGTCATGTTCAGCGTCTTGTCTTCCGCCGTCAGCGGGAAGTGCATGATCACGTCGTGGGCGCTGAAGATCTCGATCATGCTGTTGAGCGGGACGCCCTTCGGCATGCCGGTCGTTCCCGACGTGAACAGCCGGGTGGTCTCGTCCCACACCGTGCGAGTCACGTCCGGCGGCGACGCCGACTCGGCGACGAGGTCGTCGAACCGGATCACCTCGAAGCCGTTCCCCGGCAGTGGCTCTCCCGGACCGACGGCCACGACGAGCGCGGGCTTGTGCGTGGAGCGCGCCAGCGCGTCCCGCACCATCTCGCCGATCTCGGTGTCGTAGACGAACACCGTGGGACGGTTCGCGTCGAGGATGAACGCCGTCTCGCCGGACGCGAGGCGGAAGTTCATCGGCGATCCGACTGCCCCGCAGGCCTGCCCGGCCAGGTACAGCTGGGCGAACTCGGGGCCGTTGAACAACTGGTAGGCCACGACGTCGCCGGGACCCACACCGGCGCGGGCGAGGCCGGTGGCGAGCCGGTCGACCCGGTCGCCGAGTTCGGCGTACGTCCAGCTCTCGCCGGTCGACGGGGACTGCATCGCGAGTCGATCGGCGTACCGGTGCGTGTTGCGCCGGAAGCCGTTCAGATAGGTGAAGTCGTGCTCGAAGTACTGACGATAGGCGTGGGCATCGTATGTGTACGTCATGATGAGTCCTCCGTCCCGGCGCCGGTCAGCCGGCCATGGTGAGGCCACCGCTGACGCTGATCACCTGGCCGGTGATGAACGATGCGGATTCGGACGCGAGGAACACGACCGGCGCCGCAACCTCTTCCGGGCGTGCGAGCCTGCGGAACGGAATAGCCTTGACCAGAGCCTCTTTCAGCTTCTCCGCCTGCGCCTGGAACAGCGGCGTGTCGGTCGGGCCGGGGCACACGCAGTTGACGTTGATCGCGTGCCGGGCCATCTCCCGTGCCAGCGACTTCGACAGGGCGATCACACCGCCCTTCGCGCCCGCGTAGATGCTCTCCCCCGCACTGCCGACACGGCCGGCATCGCTCGCGAGGTTGACGACTCGCCCACCGTTACCCGCGTCCACCATGCCGGGGAGGAAGGCGCTGCACATGTGCACGGGGCCGAGGTAGTTGATGGCGACGACCTTCTCGGCGAATGCGGTGGTGGCGTTGAGGAACTGGTCGGTGCGATCCCATCCCGCCGCGTTGACGAGGATGTTCGCGACCCCCACCTCGGCCGTCACCCGGTCCCGCAGGGCGTCGACCTGCGTCCGGTCGGCGACGTCGACGGTCATCGGAAAAAGCAGGTCGGGCCGTTCCGCCGCGGTCTTCTCCGCGGCCTGCGGGTCGAGGTCGGCGACGACCACCCGGTCGCCCTGCTCGGCGAGTGCGAGCGCGATGGCGCGGCCGATGCCGGATCCCGCGCCGGTGACCACTGCGATGTTGTTGCTCATGGTGTTTCCCCTTCCCGTGTGTGTCGGACTCAGGCGTTCACGTACTTGGCGAACTCGGGCTTGCGCTTCTCCGCGAACGCCGTCGCCCCCTCGAGACCCTCGGGTGAATGCGTGAACAGGTCGAGCGCAGACATCGCGAGGTTGCTCAGTCCGGCCTGGTGGTCGGTGTCGGCGTTGAACGACTGCTTCAGGAAACGCAGGGTGGTGGGGCTCTTCTCGGCGATCTCCGCGGCGACGGCCTTCGCTTCGTCGAGCAACCGGTCCGCGGGGACGACCCAGTTGACCAGTCCCCAGCGTTCGGCGGTGACGGCGTCGTACTGACGGCAGAGGTACCAGATCTCGCGGGCCCGCTTCTCACCGACGACTCGCGCCAGGAACGCCGATCCGAAGCCCGCGTCGAACGAGCCCACACGTGGTCCCGCCTGGCCGAACTTCGCGGTCTCGGACGCGATGGTGAGGTCGCAGAGAACGTGCAGCACGTGGCCGCCGCCGACGGCGATGCCGTTGACTGCCGCGATGACGGGCTTGGGGACGTCGCGGATGAGTTTGTGCAGGTTGCCGATCTCGAACATGCCGCTCTCGGTGGGGCCGTAGTCGCCGGTCTCCGCTCGCTGCTTGACGTCGCCGCCCGTGCAGAACGCCTTCTCCCCCGCACCGGTGAGGATGATCGCCTGCACCGTGTCGTCGGCCCATGCCGAGCGGAACGCCTTGATCAGTTCCTCGACGGTCTTGCCGCGGAATGCGTTGTAGCGCGCGGGGCGGTTGATCGTGACGACCGCCGCCGGGCCGTCGACCTCGTAGGTGATGTCTTCGTAGTCGGTCACGGTGATTCCTTTCCGGGAAGCCGGTAATGAGAGTTGGTTCAAATATTGTGAACCATTGTTCGGCAAAAATGAACGTACATTCACTGCACGGAGTGTGTCAAGGGTCACGCAGCCCCGCGACCGCTAGAGGAAGGCGCTGACCCCGGTCTCCGCCCGGCCGATCAGCAACTTCTGGATCTGGCTCGTGCCCTCGTACAGCGTCATCACCCGCGCATCGCGCATGTACTTGGCGACGGGGTACTCGTCGACGTAGCCGTACCCACCGAACAGCTGGATCGCGTTGTTGGCGGCACGAACCGCAGCCTCACTGCAGAAGTACTTCGCCTTCGACGCGGCTGTCCCGAACGGCTCCCCACGCTCGATCAGGTCGGCCGCCCGCCAGGTGAGCAGCCTCCCGGCGTCGGCGTCGACGGACATGTCGGCGATCAGGTCCTGCACGAGTTGGAACGACGCGAGCGGACGGTCGAACTGCGTGCGCTCACGGGCGTAGTCGACGGCCGCATCGAGGCAGCCCTGGATGATCCCCACACATCCGGCGCCCACCGAGACGCGCCCCTTGTCCAGCGAGTGCATCGCGATCGAGAAGCCCTGCCCCTCCGATCCGAGGAGGCAACTCGCCGGCACCCGCACGTCGGTGAACGACAACTCGGCGGTCGCCTGCCCGCGGAGACCGAGCTTTCCGTGGATCTCGCGGGATTCGAAACCGGGGGTGTCCGTCGGGACCAGGAAAGCCGAAACACCCTTGGGCCCCGGCCCTCCGGTGCGCGCGAACACCAGACACACCTTGGCCCACGTGCCGTTGGTGATGAAGATCTTGGAACCGTTGATGACGTACTCGTCGCCGCTGCGCACCGCCTTGGTCTTCAGATGTCCGGGGTCCGACCCGTTGTCGGGCTCGGTGAGACCGAAACAGGCGAGCGCCTCACCGGACGCAATGCGGGGCAGCCATTCATGTTTCTGCTCCTCGGTGCCGTGCGAGAGGATCACCTTCCCCACCAGCCCCATCGATACCGACACGATGCCCCGGACCGCGGAGTCCGCCCGGCCGAGTTCCTCCATCCCGAGGCAGTACGTGATGTAGTCGCCGCCCAGCCCGCCGTACTCCTCGGGAATGGTCATGCCGAAGAAGCCGATGTCGGCGAGTTTCCCGACGATCGCGGTGTCTACCGATTCGACGCGATCCCATTCGGCGCGGTGCGGGACGACCTCCTTGTTCAGGAAGTCGCGGGCCAGCTGCCGGAACTCCTTCTGCTCCTCGGTCAGTGTCAGGTCCATGGAATGCTCCTCGATGCCGTGATGAATGCACGATCATTAGATTTGAGCGACTGCTCACAACGAGTGAAGCATTATTCATTTTGGTGGGGGCGTCAACCCTCGGCGGCCTGGAAGCGCTGGCCCGGCGCCATGTCGCCTGGGTAGGCTCGGGACATGCCGGTCACCTGGTCGGACGACGTCGACGAGGTCATCCGCGACGACCTCACAAGCGGGTTCGCGTACGTCACGCCCGCGGGAGGCGCGGTGGTGGCCGCGGTGGCGCCGTTCGGGCTGCGGGACCGCGAACGGGGCACCGTCGGATTCACCACCTCGCTGGGATTCGGCCGCAAGCTCGAGCGCATCAAGGCGGAACCGCGGGTCGCGCTCGCCTTCCACGCGCGCGAACACGGAATCGGCGACGGCACCAGCCGGCGCTACGTGCTCGTGCAGGGTGACGCGACGTTCGATCCCAGCCCCGACCGGGATCTCCTCGACGCACTCGGCGAGCGCTCGGCCCCCTATGTGGGAGCGCCGCGGCGTGGCCGATTCTGGGACCGCTGGCTCAGCGCGTATTACACCGACCGGGTGCTGGTGACGGTCGCGGTGACACGGGTGACCGCCTGGCCCGACCTGCGCGCGACCGGCGAGCCCGAGGTCTACGGCGCACCGCTCCCCGACGGCGACGTGGCGCCGCAGGCGCCGCCGAAGAAGGGCACTGCGCCACGGGTGGATGCGGTGAAGACCGGTGAGCGCGCCCGGAAGCTGCCGCACGTGCTGCTCGCCTACCGCGAGGCGGACGGCTATCCGACCGTCGTACCGGTCGACGTGAACTCGGCGAGCAGCGAGGGCGTGCGTCTGACGGTCCCCGCCGGGGTGCCGCAGGGCGGCCGCCGCGCCGGCCTGCTCGCCCACGCGTACCGGCCCCAGCTCGTCGGCCTCGAGTCGCGTCAGAACACCGGCTGGATCGAGGTCACCGGCACCGAGGCGGTGTACGCACCGCACACGCAGGCCGGGTTCACTGCGCCGCCGAACAAGACGATCCTGCTCCTGGCCAACGGATTCATGGCCCGCCGCGGCCTCGCGAAGGCCCGGAAGGAAGGCCGAACGCAGGCCCTGGGCCGATGAGCCCGACGGCGCCGCGGTTCGCATAGCGACTCGGTCCGTTCACGTGGTTCACCGCCGCCGGGTCGGCCACGGTATTCTCAGCTGAACCGAACCTTCGGTCGGCTCCTGTGGACGACGGCGCACCGATGCGGTGGAGTTCTGCACCTGGAAGGATTGCGCGCATGACTACGGCACGCCCCGCACGGAAGACCGGATCCCCCGGACGCCCCGGCTACGACCTCGACTCGCTGCTCGCTGTGGCGGTCAAGGTCTTCAACGACAAGGGCTACGACGGCACCAGCATGGAGGTGCTCGCCCAGCGCCTGGGCATCACGAAGTCGTCGATCTATCACCATGTGTCCGGGAAGTCGGAGCTCCTCGAACTGGCGCTGTCGCGCGCGCTCAACGCTCTGTTCGCGGTCACCACCGAGGAGAAGGCGACCAGCGGCCGGTACATCGACCGCCTCGAGTACCTGGTCCGTCGCAGTGTCGAGGTCCTCGCCGCCGAGCTCCCCTACGTCACGCTCCTGCTGCGCGTCCGGGGCAACACCGCGGTGGAGCGTCGCGCGCTCGCCCGCCGCCGCGAGTTCGACGCCTTCGTCAGCGACCTCGTGGTCGCGGCGGCGGAAGAGGGCGATCTGCGGCCCGGAATCGATCCCGCACTCACCAGCCGGCTCGTGTTCGGCACGGTCAACTCGCTGATCGAGTGGTACCGCCCCCGCACCGGCGGGACGGTCGCCGACCTCGCCGACGCCGTCGTCGAGCTGACGTTCGACGGGCTGCGCCGCGCCTGAGCGAGACGTCACCGGTGCGCCCTACGACGACATGGTGGGTCTCGATCGAATCGTCCACCGTCGTGCCCGCTCGGACAGTTGGGTGCGCAGCCGCGCTCGGACTTCGGCAGGCACTTCCCGTGCCGTGGCACTCTCCAGGATCTTCGACAGTCTCCGGTCGAATCCGGGTGTCGTCATACCGAACCCGACCCAGATCTCGTCGGGAGGTGGACCACCGTAGGGCAGCCACCGGCACGCGAACTCGAGGATGGCTGCGTCCACCCTGTCCACTCCGGTAGCCACGGGTCAGACCGCGGCGGCGAGGTTTTCGAAGATGGTGGCATTGGCCATGCCGCCGCCTTCGCACATCGTCTGCAGTCCGTAGCGGACGCCCTCGGCGCGCAGGTGATGCACGAGGGTGGTGGCGAGCCGGGCCCCGGATCCGCCGAGTGGATGCCCGACAGCGATCGCTCCGCCGAGCGCGTTGACCCGCTCTTCCGGTGCCCCGGTCGCCCGCAGCCAGGCGCCGACGACGCTGGCGAAGGCCTCGTTGACTTCGAAGGCTCCGATGTCGTCGAGGGTCAGGCCTGCGCGTTCGAGCACCCGCGCGGTGGCGGGGATGGGTCCGGCCAGCATCGCGACCGGGTCGTCGCCGACGACGGTTGCGGTGTGCACCCGGGCCAGCGGGGTCAGTCCGAGGTCGCGGGCCCGGTCGCCGGACATCACCAGCAGCGCTGCGGCGCCGTCGGAGATCTGTGAGGCGTTGCCCGCGGTGATGCGGCCGTCCTCGCCGAAAGCCGGCTCCAACTGGGCGAGCTTCTCGAGGGTCGTGGTTCGGCGGATCCCCTCGTCGGCGTCGAGTTTCGTTCCGTCCGGCAGGGTCACCGGCACGATCTCGCCGGCGAAACGGCCTTCGTCGACCGCCGCTGCGGCGCGCTGATGTGAGCGCAGGCTGTACTCGTCGAGCCAGCCGCGGCTCAGTTCGTACCGGTCGGCGAGGATCTCGGCGCCGCGGCCCTGGTTGAACTCGATGCCGTCGTAGCGTCGCCGAATCGCGTCGCTGTTCGGATCACCGAGGCCGACGCGCCGAGCCGATCCCATCGGGATGCGGGTCATCGACTCGACACCACCCGCGACGACGATGTCGTACTGGCCCGCGATCACTCCCGCCGCGGCGAAATGCAGTGCCTGCTGGCTCGATCCGCACTGCCGCTCGATCGTGGTGCCGGGAACCGACTCGGGCCATCCGGCGGCCAGCACCGCGTTGCGGGCAATGTTGCCGGCCTGCTCACCGACCTGTCCGACGCATCCCCACACGACGTCGTCGACCGACGCGGCGTCGACCCCGGCCCGGTCGAGCAGCGCGGTCAGGACGGTCGCGGACAGGTCGACGGGGTGGACCTCGGCGAGGCCGCCCTTGCGGCGGCCGATGGGGCTCCGTACGGCCTCGACGATGACTGCATCACGCATGGTGTGTTCCTGTTCTCTCGTTCTCGGTGATCACGTCGCGGTCCAAACCGGGGCGCGGCGTTCGGTGAAGGCGGCGGCGCCCTCACGGGCGTCGTCGGAGTCGAAGACCGGCATCACGATCTGCCGGGTCCGCTCGAACATCTCCGCGTGCGGCCAGCCGGGGGACTCGTCGATGACCCGCTTGCTGGCCCGGACTGCGAGCGGCCCGTTGCCGGCGATCTCGTCGGCGAGTTCGAGTGCCGCCGCCAACACCTCGCCCTCGGGGGCCAGCCGGTTGACCAGCCCCAGCGGGTGCAGTTGCGCGGCGGTCACAGTCTTGCCGGTGAGCACCATCTCCAGCGCCACCGCTCGCGGCAGCCGCGCGGGCAACCGGGTCAACCCGCCCGCGGCGGCGACCAGGCCGCGGCGAACCTCGGGCAGGCCGAACGTCGCGGTCGGCGCGGCGACGACGAGATCCGCCGCCAGGACGATCTCGAAACCGCCCGCGAGCGCGGGACCGTCGACGGCGGCGATCAGGGGCTTGGCGGGCGGCGCCTCCACCAGCCCGGCGAATCCGCGACCCTCGACGCGTGGGCTCTCACCCCGCAGGAAGGCCTTGAGATCCATTCCTGCGCAGAAGTATCCGCCGGCTCCGGTGAGCACACCCACCCTCAGCTGCGGATCGGAGTCCAGCAGTTGAACCGCCTCGGCGACGGCCTCCGCGACCGCACGGTCCACCGCGTTGCGGGCCTGCGGCCGGTTCAATGTGATGACCAGCACCGGCCCCACCCGTTCCGTCAGCACGACCGGTGTGGGCGCCTCTGCGGTCACCTCGGTGCCATCCGGATCGCACCGTCGAGGCGGATCGTCTCACCGTTGAGCATGCCGTTCTCGATGATGTGCTCGGCCAGCGCGGCGAACTCGGACGGCTCGCCGAGCCGCTGCGGATGCGGAACCGAGGCCGCCAGCGCGTCCCGGATGTCGTCGCGTGCATTGAGCAGGAGGGGTGTCGCGAACACGCCGGGCGCGATGGTGCACACCCGGATCCCGACGCCGGCGAGGTCGCGGGCGGCGGGCAGTGTCATCCCCACGATTCCCGCCTTGGACGTCGCGTAGTTGATCTGCCCGATCTGGCCCTCATACGCGGCGACGGACGCGGTCAGCACACACACGCCGCGGTCACCGCCCCGCAACTCGTTCGCAGCCATCGCCTCTGCCGCGAACCGCAGCACGTTGAACGTCCCGATCACATTGAGCCGGATCACCGACTCGAAAGGCTCGGGGTCGGCGGCCTTGCGGTCCTTGGTGAGCACGCGCATCGGCCGTCCGCGGCCTGCGCAGTGCACGACGGCCCGCACCGGGCCGCGCTCGGCCGCGGCGGCAAAGGCCGCGGCCACCGCGTCGCCGTCGGTCACGTCGGTCGGTACGAACCGTGCGGCGGGTCCGAGCGTCGCGGCCTGCTCTGCCCCCGGCGAACCGGGCAGATCGAGCAGGGTGACGGTGGCGCCGGACTCGACCAGCCGGGTGGCGGTGGCGAGTCCGAGTCCGGATGCTCCGCCCGTGACGACGGCGTTGATGTCCTTGATCTGCATGGATGAACCTTCGATGTGGCCGGGCCCCCGTGGTGCCCGGAATGGTGTGGAGTGCGAGATGCCTAGAGCCCCATGGACTTCGAGATGACGCTCTTCATGACTTCGCTGGTGCCGCCGAAGATCCGGGTGACGCGGGCATCGGCGTACAGTCGCGCGATCGGATACTCGGTCATGTAGCCGTAGCCGCCGTGCACCTGCAGGCACTTGTCGATGACGCGGGCCTGCACCTCGGTGCAGAACAGCTTCACCTTGGCCGCGTCGGCGGGGGTGAGAGTGCCGCCGTCCAGGGCGATCAGCGCCTGGTCGACCAGCGCCTGCCCGGCCTGCAGCTCGGTCGCGCACTCGGCGAGTACGAACTTGGTGTTCTGGAAGTCGGCCAGCGGCTTGCCGAAGACGCGGCGTTCCTTGGCATAGTCGATGGCGAGGTTCACGGCGGCGGTCGCGGTGGCCAGACCGGTGATCGCGATCGACAGCCGCTCCTGGGGCAGGTTGTGGGCGAGCATGCCGAACGCCTGGCCCTCCTCACCGAGCAGGTTCCGGGCCGGAACGCGGACGTTGTCGAACGTCAACTCGGCGGTGTCGGACGACTTCATGCCGATCTTGTGCAGGTTGCGACCGCGGATGAAGCCGGGCATGTCACCCTCGACGACCAGCAGCGACAGGCCCTTGCGGCGATTCTCGGGATCCTTCGAGGTGCGCGCCACCACGATCACCAGGTCGGCGTTGATGCCGCCGGTGATGAACGTCTTGTTCCCGTTGAGGACGTAGTCGTCGCCGTCGCGGACGGCGGTGGTGGTGACACCGGCCAGGTCGGAACCGATGCCGGGTTCGGTCATCGCGATCGCGCTGACCAGGCCGCCGTCGGCGAAGCCGGGGAACCAGCGGTCGCGCTGCTCCTCATTGGCGTACTCGAGAAAGTATGGGAGCACGGTGTTCAAATGCACCTGGAAGCCCCCGAGAGAGGCTGCGGCGTAACCGATCTCCTCGTAGACGACGGTGTTGAACAGGAAGCTGTCGATACCACCGCCGCCGTACTGCTCGGGCACCTGCAGCCCGTTGATCCCGATCTCTGCCGTCTTCTTGTAGAAGTCGCGGGGGATGGAACCGGCGGCCTCCCAGTCGGGCAGGTTCGGGGTGATCTCCTTGGCGATGAACTGGCGGACCACGTCCCGGAACGCGTGGTGGTCGTCGGTGAAGATGGTGCGTTGCATGAAGATTCCTCAGATATTTATCGGTACAGGTTGGGGATCGACGACGGATTCAGCGGCCGAGCGCGACGACGCCGTCGGCGGCCAGCGCATCGAGCGCGTCGGTCGGGTAGCCGAGTTCGGCGATCAGTTCGGCGGTGTGCTGCCCCAGGTCGGGCGCACCCGCCGTCGGCAGCTTCGGGACACTCTCGAGGTGCCACGGCGTGCCGAGAGCGGTCGCAGGCACGCCGTCGGGGCGGCTGACCTCGATGAAGAGCCCGGATGCCTGGACGTCGGGGCTGCGCATCGCCTCGGGGTAGGTGTTGATCCGCCCGGCGACGACACCGTTGGCGGCGAGTACGTCCATCGCCTCGTCGCTCGTCATGGTCGCGAACGCGGCGCGCAACTCGGTGAGCAGCGCGGGGCGGTTGCGGACCCGGCTCTCGTTGTCGGCGAACCGGGCGTCGTCGGCGAGTTCCGCCCGGCCCAGCAGTCGGCACAGCCGCCGGAAGTGGACCTCGGAGTAGGCGGAGACCACGACGCTGCCGTCGCTGGTGGGCATGATGTCGGCGGCCGGAGCGACCGTCGGCTGACCGTTGCCCATGCGCCGTGGTTCGCTGCCGGTGTCGAGGTAGGCGCCCCAGTTCGGGGTCTGCAGATGAATGGCGACCTCGAGCAGCGACACCTCGACGGTGTCGCCCTCGCCGGTGCGCAGGCGCCTGATGTACGCGCCGAGGATTGCCTGGGCACAGACGTAGCCGGTGGCGGCGTCGACGATCTGGGCACCGACCTTCTGCGGCTCACCGTCGTGCTCGCCGGTCACCCACATCAGGCCGCTTTCCGCCTGCGCGGCGATGTCGAGGCCGGCACGATTCCGGGACGGTCCGTGCAAGCCGAACCCGCTCACCGTCGCGTACACGAGGTGCGGATGCGCGGCGCGCATCTCCTCCGCGCCCAGACCGAGCTTGTCCATCACCCCGGGGCGCAGATTCTGCACCACGATGTCGGCGCCGGCGATCAGCCGGCGGGCGATCTCCTGACCGCGCGGGTCCTTGAGGTCGAGTGCGATTGCCCGCTTGCCGCGGTTGTAGTTCTCCACCATGGCTTTACCGTGCGCGCCGATTCCACGTGCGGACTCGCCGTGCACCGGTTCGACCTTGATCACGTCGGCACCGAGGTCCACCAGGACCTGGGTGGCGGCGGGGGCGGCGATGAACTGGCCGAAGTCGATGACTCGGACACCATCCAGGGGCTTGTCGATCATGCTGTCTCCTCGGCGCGCCGGCGGATGAGGGTGATGTCTCGTTCGGGGTTGACCAGGAACACCGCGATCGCGCTACCGACGATCATCAGAACCCCGCTGATCAGGAAGCCGGTGCCGTAGCCGGAGATCTTGTCGGCCGCCCGGCCGACCGAGAAACCGAGTACGAGTGGTGCGACCATGCCGGAGATACTCGACACAGCGCCGAGGCCACCGAGGACCATGCCGCGTTTACGGGACTGCACGACGTCGGCGATTGCCGTCAACGCCACGCCGTACGCCGCGGTGTTGAGCGAGAAGGCCAGGGACACGAGCACGATCTGCAGCAGTCCGGCCGACACGATGGTGAACCCGACCATGGTGATGCCGGCGCCGGCGATCAGGCCTGCCGACAGGTAGCCGCGCGCAACCTTCCGGGAGACGCCGCGGGAGACGAGGCGGTTCGAGAACCATCCGGCGCCGATCGCACCGACCGCCGCGAGTCCGTAGGGAAGCATGACCAGCCGACCGGTGGTCAGGGTGTCGTAGCCGAGACCGTCTTCCAGGTAGACGGGGAGCCAGGACACCTTGAGCGTGGTGGACCAGTACGAGCAGAACATCAACAGCGCGATCCCGATCACGGTCCCGGTGCGCAGGATCGTCCGGTACGGGGCGTCGACGGTGTCGACGACGGTGTCGGTTGCCTGGGCCGGCTCGGCGGTCTCGCCGGGTGCGCCGCGTCCGAGGAGGATCCAGGCGACCACCCAGACCAGACCGACCGTGATCAGGAGGTAGAACGCGGCGTGCCAGTCCCAGCGGACGATGATCCAGGTCAGCACGGGGGCAGCGATGAGGACGCCGAGGGAGGATCCGGCGGTGACGAAGCTGCTCGGCAGGGCACGCTTCTCCGGCGGGAACCAGGAATGGACGGCGTGGTTGGCGAGGGCGAAGGCCGGGCCCTCGGCGAACCCGAGGACGAGCCGGCAGGCCACCAGGACGCCGAAGGTCACGGTGCCGGTCAGGGGCACCATGGTGGCTACCCACAGCAGCATCAGTCCGGCCAGCAGCCATCGGATGCTCACCTTGGACGACAGCCAGCCGAAGAACAGTGCGCCGGCGGCGAACAGCCAGAAGAAGCTGCTCTGGATCAGGCCGAACTGTTGCGGCGTCAAGCCCAGGTCCTTCTGGATCTGGACGCCGGCGAACGCAATGACGGACTTGTCCGCGAAATTGATGAGCATGAACACGACGAGCAGTCCGGTGATCATCCAGGCGCGCCGGGTCAGCGCCGATCTGGTACGCCGGGACGCTGCGGTGGTCGGCGTCGATACTTGAGTCATAGGGCCTCTTCGGGAACGAACCGTCGCGACGTGTCTGCATGGCGTGAACCAGTCCGGACGGATCTCGAAGTCGACCTTCGATCGATCCGGATCCCGTCGCTACGGTGTGATCAGGTGCACACCATTGAAGTCCCGAGTATCGATCGGGTCAAAGACCAGAAAAGTAGGAGAAATACTGCAATTGCCTATGGGTTCGTGGCGCGCGCGTTGTCGTCGCGAATCCGGCGGTCGAACTCGGCCCGCGTCAGCTTCGCGGCCTCCACGAGGGAAACACCGGAGGACATGAGCGCGGCGATGGACGTGGCGAACTCCTCGAACGACGCGCGGGCGCAGGCCAGGAACTCCGTGGACGCGTGGGTCATCCGGCCGGGACGGCGGACCACGCCCATCCGCCGGGTGAGCCGGGGCGAGAGTTCACGCACCACCCCGCCGCGCAGCATCGCGTCGAGTCCGCTGCGCAGGGCCACGATCGACACCCCGCCGCCCGCGAGAACGATCGGCAGCACGGCACCACGCTGACGCACCTCCACCGCGACGTCGGGTTCGACGCCGCGCCGCCGTAGCGAGCGGTCGATGAAATCCCGCGTCGCCGTGCCTTTTTCGCCCATGACGAACGGAACACGGGTCAACGCCTCGATCGGCACCGGGTCCGGCCACCGGGCGTCGGTGCCGGGCGGACACACCAGGACGAGCTGCTGATCGATGAGCTCCTCCCCGACGAGGTCCTCGGTCGGGAGGGGCAGCGCGAGAATGCCCAGCTCGCACGCCCCCGACCGGACCAGCGACACGATATCGGCGGTCTCGTCCCGTTCCTCGATGTGGAACCGCACGTCGGGGTACTGCCGGCGGAACTTGGCGACCCACACCGACAGCGGATCCGAGGACAGGTCCGAGAGCGAGGCGATGTCGATCCGGCCGCCGCGCATCGCCCCGACGTCGCGCACGGCGTTCTCGGCCGATTCCACCTCCCGCAGGATGCTGCGTGCCGGGCCGACCAGCGCCTCACCGGCAGGCGAGAGCACGAGGCCACGGCCGACGCGATGGAACAACTCGACGCCCAGGTCCTTCTCGAGCTTGCGCACCGCCTGCGACAGCGACGGCTGCGCCACGCGTAACTGCGCTGCGGCGCGGGTGACCCCGCCGCAGTCGACCACAGCGAGGAAGTACTCCATCTGCCGCATGTCCATGCTCTGAATCTAGAGGTACCGGCACCGCGGCGGAGGGCCGATAGGGATCTCCCGAGAGTGTGCGGCGACCGGCCGAGAAGGGTATGCCGCCGGTGGTCGGGTGAACTACCGTGCGCCGCATGAGTGTTGTCCTTCTGGTCCGTCACGGACAAGCATCCTTCGGCACCGACGACTACGACCGCCTGTCGCCACGCGGCCGGGAACAGAGTCGCGCCCTCGGCACCGAACTGAATCGTCGCGGCATCGCTCCCGCCCGCACAGTCACCGGAAACATGAAACGCCAACGAGAGACGGCTCAGGAGGCAAGCACGGCCGCCGCCTGGCACACGACGGACCCCGACATCGATCCGGGTTGGGACGAGTTCGACGCGAGCGACCTGCTGGCTGCGAGCGGTGAGCACGATCCGCGGGCGAAGACGGATTCGCGCGCCTTCCAGCGGCTGCTCGAGCGGGCCTCCACACGGTGGTCGTCCGGTGACCACGACGCCGACTACGCCGAGACGTTCGGTGCGTTCACGGCCCGGGTCGACGCGTCCCTCGACCGCGTTGCCGAAGGGCTCGAACGCGGGCAGACCGGTGTCGTCTTCTCCAGCGCCGGCGCGATCGCCTGGGTGACTGCCCGGCTGCTGGGGGGCGGCTTCCCGCAATGGCTCGCCCTGAACAGAGTCGCGGTCAATTCCGGCGTCACCAAGATCGTGATCGGCTCGTCGGGGACGTCCCTCGTGGCGTTCAACGAGCACGGTCATCTCCCGCACCCCTGGGTCACCTACCGGTGAGACTGTCCGCCCGCTCGTGGGCCACGATCAGCTCGACCCGCGAGTTGTAGCCGGTTTTCTTGTAGAGGCGGGTGAGGTAGGCCTCGACGGTCTTGCTGCTGTAGTGGAGAACCTCGGCAATCTCCCGGTTGCTGAGGCCGTCTCGGACCAGCGTGACGAGTTGACGCTCCACATCGGTGAGAGGTCCGGGTGCCCCCGACTTGTCGACACGTCGGTCGAGGACGAGACCGCGCGACCTGCCGGCGGCCTCGACCCGCTTCAGCCACAGCGTCGCGTCCATCTTCTTGAACAATGCCCAGGCCGCCTCGAGGTGATCGGCGACGTCCCGGCCGGCAACGCCCAGCGCATGGTGGGCCTGCGCCGCGATGAAGTGCATATCCTGCTCCTCGGCCTCGAGAAGGACGTCACGTGCGCGGTCCACGTCACCGAAGCTGCGGGCATGGCCGATGCCGGATGCCATCCGGGCCCTGGGCGAACCGATGTCCCCCGCAAGGCGGCAGAACTCGTCCGCGACGTGCCGAGCGGCCTCGACCTCTCCCGACGCCAGGTAGCCCTCGACCAGACTCGTGTGGGTGATGGTCGCGACCTCGTTCCAGCCGCGGGCTCCCGCTTCCGACCGCAGTCGCTCCAGGACCGGCATGGCATCCTCGAACCGGGACCTCGACACCTCGACGGAGGCCTGCACTGCCTGCCAGATCGCGAAGTCGATCCGGCAGGAGGCCGGCGGCTCCGTCGCTGCCAGCACGGACGCCGCACGCCGGAAATCACCTCGGCCCGTGAGGATCTGCACCTCCACACCACGCAGGCGAGCCAGAGTGCTGCGCATACCCGAGAATTCGAGCTGGATTGCCTCCCGGGCAATCGTCTCGGACGCGGCGGTCCATTCGCCGGCCGTGAACTCGGCGAGCGCGCGAGCGAGTACGGCTTGCCCGCCCAGGTTTCCGAATCCGGCGAGTCCGGCGGCTTCACCCGCCTTCGTCAGCAGCGCGTTCGCGCGACCGGTCGCGCCTGCCGTTGCGGCGTGGTGCGCTGCCGACTCCAACGCACCGGTGCGCGTGCCCACCGGGAGCTCCCGCTCGCCGGTCCCGAGGATCTCCAGTTGGTCGACGGCCTCGAGTGTGTTCGGGAACATCCCGACGTAGGCTTCGACCTGACCGAGGTACGTGTAGGCGATGACCTGGTCCGCCGGGGTCGACTCGCGCACCTGCGACCACGCCGTCGCGGCCAGGACGCGCGCCCGATCCGTGTCACCGAGGCGCGCCGCCATCGCCGCGCGTTGCGCGAGGTAGGGCGTCGGGTCTCTCGCCTGCCCCGCCTCGGCGACCAGTAGGTCTGCAGCGCTCTGCGGATCGCCCATCGCGCTGTGGCAGTGCACGATCGTCGCCACGGTGCGGTCGCGGGATGAGCCCGCCTCGAGGACACCGAGCGCCTTTCTGCCGGCTTCGATGGCCAGGGCCGGCCGCGCACCCTTCCAGTACGCCGCGGACTGCCTGCGGAGTATCTCGCCGGCGGCGGCGTCCGCGCGTGGCAGCAGATCCAGCGCCCGGCCGTACCAGCGGGCAGCCGCGCGCGGCGACGTGCGCAGCACTCGATCGGCGGCACGCAACGCCACCGTGACCGCGACCATGTCGCCGCGCGCCGCGCCCTCGGTGGCGTGCCGGGCGCGCTCGAGGGCCGGCATGCCCAGCTCGCTGTCGGTGCCCTCGATCCGCGCAGCAATCGCAGCATGGACGCGGCGGCGCTCGGCCGGACCGATCTCGTCATAGAGCAGCTCACCGATCAGTGGGTGGCCGAATTCGTACCATCCGGACCCCGTAGCCACCAGCGCACCGCTCGAGACCAATGAGTCGAAGGCGGCCCGGACCTCGCCCGGCGACCTCTCGGCCAGTTCGGCGAGGAGCGGAAGGTAGTCCAGATCCACCCGTCCGAACACCGCGACCAGACGACCCAGTGCGCGGACGGCGTGATCCCGGGGAAACAGCCGGTGAAGCAACGCCGCAGGGCGCGAGAACCGGGGCGGGGAATCATCGACCAGGTAGCCGATTCCCTGTTCGATCCGGAGTGCACCCGCAATGTGCAACGCGTTCACCGTTTCCCGGACCAGCAGCGCGTTCCCCCGCGTCCGCTCGGCCAGATATCCGGTCAGTCGCTCGTCGGGCGCGGCGCCGAGGACCGACTCGACCAGGTCGCCGAGTGCCTGCCCCTCGACCGGGTGAAGCTCGACGATCGTCCGCGCCTGTTCACTCACGAGGGGGTCGATCGTCGCGAGAAGACGTTCGCCGGTCATCCACGGCCGAGTCCGCGAGGCGAAGATCACGAGGAGCGGGCGGCCCGCCAGATGCCGAGCGGCGAGGGTCACGGCGACGAGGCTGTCCTCGTCCGCGAGGTGCGCGTCGTCCACGACCACGACCACTGGCGACGAATCCGTCATCGACTGCAACAGCGCCGTCACACCACTCGGATCGCTCGACACCGTGCTGTAGCCGAGGACCCCCACGAGAGTGCGCACCGTCGCATACGGGATGTCGCGGTCGTATTCGTGCGCCGCGGCGTACAAGCACGTCCATCCACGCTTGCGGGCCGCGTCGAGCGTGCTCCGCACGAGGTGGGTCTTGCCGGTGCCGGCCTCACCGTGAATCAGGTACGTCGAACCGGCACCGGCACTCAATCGTTCTAGGGCGCAGTCGAACACGAACTCGTTCACATCGTCTAGGCGAGGCTCAGCCGAAGAGGCATGGCCTTCCATCCTCGCAGCGTGTTGTTGTGATAGCGACGTACGGGTGCCGCAAGTTCGATGCACGTCACACGGGTCACGAGAACCTCGAGCAGGCACTCGGCCTGCAGACGCGCCGCGTGCTGGCCCACGCACTGGTGGATCCCCATTCCGAAGGCCACGTGCCCCGAGGGGTCACGCGAGAGGTCGAACCGATCAGGGTTGTCCCACCGGCGCGGGTCACGATTCGCAGCGGCGTAGCACAGCAGCACCCTCGTCTCGGCCGGTATGACGGTCCCGGAGATCTCGACGTCGGCCGACGTCTTGCGGAACAACATCTGGACCGGCGACTCCCAGCGCAGCGCCTCGTCGAAGGCGACTCGGGCGAGGTTGGGGTTCTGTCGAAGAGCCGCCCACTGATCGGGATGTGTGGCGAATCCATAGAGCATCGCGGAGAGACCGTAGACGGTCGTGTCGACACCTGCCGACAACAGCGAACGTGTGAGGAGCGGCGCCAGTTCGTGCATGATGTCGCCGCGGTCGGCGGCCGCCCAGATCTCGCTGCCGAATCCTTCGGGTTTCAGGGACTCCCGGGCACACTTCGCCGTGGCCCATTCCGCCAGTGCCTCGCTCCGGCATTCCCCCTGCAGCACCCGTTCGTTTCGCGGCCCCAGGGCATTGAAGATGTGATCGGCGTAGGGAACGAGATTCTCCCGCTGCTCCTCGTCGATGCCGGACGCGTCGGGAAAGAAGTTCACCGGAAACACGGCCGCGATGTCGTTGTATCCGTCGATCTCGATCGCGTCCCCGGCAGCCGTGCCACCGAGCAGGGTGTCGATCAGCGTCTCGGCCTGCCGTGTGCAGGCGTCCTTCATCGCACGCAATGCTCGTGCGGACAGAATCGACTGCAGCACCTCGCGGGGTGCGTCGTGCTCGGGCGGATCGGTCTGAAGTAGTCCCCGGGCCCGCCACGGCTCGTTCATGCCGACTCCGGAGCCGGATGTCATGCCCTGCCAGTTCGAGAGCGCGCTGTGGACCTCGTCGTAACGCCCGACGGCGTGGACGTTGTACCGGGGCAGGAAGACGACAGGCCCGGATTCACGCAGTCGCTCCTGGAACGGCAGCGGGTTCTCGAGGGTCTCCGACGAGAAGGGGTCGTCGTCGAGGGACGGGGCTGTCGAGCCCTGCCGTCCGGTGGTATCCGTAATCGACACTGTCAGCCTCCTATAGATCCAGCACGAGTCGTTCGGTGATCGAACGTGACACACAGACGAACATCCGGTCTCCCTTGGCGCGCTCCGCATCACTCAGGAGTGAATCCCGATGATCGGGGACACCGCCCACGACTCCGACTTCACATGTGCCGCAGACTCCCTCGTTGCACGAGGACAACACCGGGACGCCGGCGGCGTCCAGGGCCTCGAGAACGGTCTGTTCGGTACCGACGGTGACGGTCCTGCCCGAGTGGGACAGTTCGATCGTGAAGGGTTCGGTGCGGACCGGTGGCGGCTGGGAAGGCGCAACGAACCGCTCGAACCGGACGGCCCATCCGGGCCAGTTCGTGGAAGCGGATTCGACCGCCGCCAGCAGTGGCTCGGGTCCGCAGCAGTAGACCTTGGCCCCCTCCGTCGGCTCGTCGAGGAAATCGAGCTTCAGATGACCCGATTCGTCCTGCGGCCACACCGTGACGCGGTCTCCGTATCGAGCCAGTTCGCCGAGGAAGGCCATGGAGCGACGCGACCGACCGCCGTAGAGCAGGTGCCAGTCGATTCCCAGCTTCTCGGCTGCGGCGATCATCGTCATGATCGGGGTGATCCCGATGCCGCCGGCGATGAATTCGTATCGGCTCGCCTGAGCGAGACCGAAATTGTTCCGAGGGGTGCCGACACTGAGCATGTCCCCGACGGCCAGATTCTCGTGGATGAACTGCGATCCGCCCTGGGAGTTCGGCTCCCGCAACACGGCGACCTCATAGGCGGAGGCATCCCACCGGTCGCCGCACAACGAGTATTGCCGCACCTGGGAACCACCACCGTCCGCGGTCGGCATGACCAGGTCGATGTGCGCGCCGGGCGTCCAATGCGGGAGCCGCCCACCGGACGGCTCCTCGAGCCGCAGTTTCACGACGCCGTCTGCCACGACGTCCTTCCGCGCGACCTCGAGCGTCTGGTTTCCGGGTCGCCGCATGACCGGCGATGCGGGCGAGGACGAGTCGGCACCATGCTGAGCAAGATGATTTGGCACGTCATGATCATGCGCGGGTCCTGCGGGTGAGATCAATGTCTCACTCACTATCAAGGCGATAGCCACAGTCGCCTGCCGAACGGCCCTCCACACGACAGTGTCCCCCTCACCCGGGTTACGGGTCAGGGGGACACGGGTGCGACGTCACGGCGAAACCGGCTCGCTTCGTGGGCGAGCGGGCCGAACGAACTCAGCAGAGGCCGACCGAAGGGTCAGGCACTGCGTCGTGCGGCCTGGCGGCGAAGTTCATTGCGCGCCAGCGCGTTCTTGTGCACCTCGTCGGGTCCGTCCGCGAACCGCAGCGTGCGGACGTACGCGGCTGCCGGAGCGAGGAAGAAGTCCTGTGAGAGTCCGCCGGCGCCGTGGACCTGGATTGCCTTGTCGATGATCCATTCGACGGTCGACGGAGTGGCGATCTTGATTGCCTGGATCTCGGTGTGTGCGCCCTTGTTGCCCACCGTGTCCATGAGCCAGGCCGTCTTGAGGACCAGCAGGCGCAACTGCTCGAGGCGGACCCGCGATTCGGCGATCCAGTCGCGAATCACGCCCTGTTGGCTGAGCGGCTTGCCGAACGCCACGCGTTCGTCGGCCCGCTCACACATGAGCTTGATCGCCCGCTCCGCAATACCGATGGCGCGCATGCAGTGATGGATCCGGCCGGGTCCCAGCCTGGCCTGGGCGATCCCGAAGCCGTCGCCCTCGTTGCCGATGAGATTGGCAACCGGAACCCGCACGTCGGTGAACTCGATCTCGGCGTGTCCACCGCTGTGATGGTCGTCGTAACCCAGGACCTTCATCGCGCGCGTGATGTGGACGCCGGGGGTGTCCCGCGGTACCAGGATCATGCTCTGCTGGCGATGCCTGTCGGCCGACGGATCCGTCTTGCCCATCACGATCAGGATCTTGGCGTTGGGATTCATCGCCCCGCTGATGTACCACTTGCGGCCGTTGATCACGTAGTCGCCGCCGTCGCGAACGATACTCGTGGAGATGTTGGTGGCGTCCGAGGACGCGACGTCGGGCTCGGTCATGGCGAAGGCCGAACGGATCTCGGCCTCGAGCAACGGGGTGAGCCACTCCTTCTTCTGCTGCTCGGTGCCGAACATCGACAGCAGTTCCATGTTGCCGGTGTCCGGTGCCGAACAGTTCAGCGCGGCGGGAGCGAGGAGCTTGCTGCGGCCGGTGATCTCGGCGAGCGGCGCGTACTGCACGTTCGTCAGCCCGGCACCCTCGGCCCCGGGGAGGAAGAGGTTCCACAGCCCACGGCTGCGTGCCTCCGCTCTCAGCTTCTGCAGGATGGGAGACTCCGACCACGCGAAGCGGTCCTCGAGGCCGTCCAGCTCGTCCAGGTACGCCGCCTCGGCCGGGTAGACGTGCCCGTACATGAAATCGACGATTTCCTTGCGCAACCCGTCGGTCCGGGCGTCTGTCGAGAATTCCATCTACTTGTACTCCTTCAGTGAGTCGAGCCCGAGTTCGAGCAGCAACGGCACAGTGCTGCCGCTGTCTTCGAAACCCGCACCCACGGTTTGACGATTGATGTGCCGATACCGGACGCCCTCGGAGATCGCGGCGAGCTTGAAGCAGGCCAGACCGAGGTGGAAGCCGAATCCCTCCAGTTCACGACCGCTCTCGGCTTCGTAGTGTTCGATGATCTGTTTCTCGGTGAGGTATCCGGGTGCCAGCGTCGCGTCGTACTTGGCCGGTTCCGTCGAATCCCGTTCGGACACGATCTTCGCTCGCCGCTGATAGGTGAGCATCAAGGCCAGGTCCAGAAGCGGATCACCCAGCGTCGCCAGCTCCCAGTCGATGACCGCGGCAGGCATGTCGTCGGCGCCGACGAGCACGTTGTCCAAGCGGAAATCACCGTGGACGATGCCCGCGGCCGACTTCGTGGGGACGGCCGCGACGAGTGCCGTGTAGAGCTCGTCGGCGCCGGCGAGATCGCGGGTGTAGGACGCGTCCAGCTGGGTCTTCCAGCGTTTCACCTGCCGTCCCAGGAAGCCTTCGGGACGACCGAAGTCGTTCAGGCCCACCTCTCGCGGCTCTACCCGGTGCAGCTTCGCCAGCGTGCATACCAGCTCGACGGAGATGGCTCGGGTTCGAGCCGCGCCGAGTGGCCTGAGCTCATCGGCGTACCGGTACGGCACGCCCTCGATCCGCTCCATGAGGTAGAAGTCGGTGCCGAGAACGTCCTTGTCGTCGCAGTAGGCGATCATCGCAGGCACGGGGACGTCGGTGGTTCGAAGTGCGCCGGCCATTCGGTACTCCCGGCGCATGTCGTGAGCCGTCGCCATGACCTCGCCCAGTGGCGCACGACGCACGATCCACTGATTTTCACCGTCGGTGAGGTCGTAGGTCAGATTCGATTTCCCACCCTCGATCAGCCGGGCCGACAGTTCCCCTGCCACCAGGCCCGGTCGCTCCCCGGCCAGCCAGTCGGTGATTCGATCGAGATCCAGCCCGGGCGGGGATTGGGGACGCGTCGGGGCGGCACCTGTCTGTGTGTACTCCATGTGAGACCTCACGCCCGTGCGAAGGCGGGGACTATCTGCTCGTAGCTGATAGCGCCTTCCTTCGCATTTCCGAAGCGGACGGCAAGGTCGATCATGTGGTCGACCTGATCCCGGGGTGCCTTGAACATCGGTTGCAATTTCGGCGCCACATCCTGCGCGTAGTGCTCGATGTAGGCCTTGGCGATTTCGGGAGCGTTGCCGTCGAAGGTGCCGGAGTTCAGGATTTCCGCTGCTTCGTCCTTGTGGGAGAGCATCCATTCGCTGCCCTCCGACTGTGCTCGAAGCCAGTTCTTCAGCACGTCCTCGTGCTCCTGGGCAAAACTTTCGCTGGTGGAAATGCAGACGACGGCCTGGTTGCGCAACGTCTCGGGCATCGACGGCCTGCCGAAGTCGAGCAGCACCGATCCGCCTGTCTCCCGGGCGATGAACAGCCCCGAGCTCCATTGGACCGAGACGTAGCCGTCGAGTCGCCCGGCTTTCATGTTCGGGATCGCCGAGGCAGACGGGCCGACCGCCAGATGGGTGACGTCGGAGGATTGCATACCGGCCAGCTCCAGAGCGAGGTCCAGTTGCAGATCACCGCCCGCGCCGATGGCGCTCACCCCGATCGACTTGCCTTTCAGCGACTGCATCTTCTCTTCGAAGGTCGCGTCTTCGCCGGGCCAGTTGCCGTTCGGGCCGACGACGATCCCGTAGGTGGTGGACACGTTCTTCAGACCGATGATGACCGGTCGCTTGCCCTGTGTGCTGTTGGCGTGGGCACCCATCAACAGCAGGGTGTCGGAGCTGTAGCCGTTGACAGCGCCTGCGGAGACGAGCTGTAGCGCCTGCACACCGCTCTGCGGGGTGATGAACTTCGGAACGTTGAGGTTGTTCCTGGCGAAGTCGTTGTTGGCAAGATTCACCGCGTCGAGGAGGAAGGTGTCACCCGGAAACGACCCGATGGTGAACTTGGCGGCCTGGCCCGAGGCGCCCGCGCCCGGCCCACCCCCGCAGGCCGCCAGCAACGAGGTGGCGCCGACCGCCGCCGTGCCGAGACCGAGATACTTCAACATCGACCTTCTCGAGATGGTGCTGTCCAATGCCCGCAGTTCTCCGAAGGGCGAGTCACCTTGCTTCGACCCAAACATTCGTACTCCTAGTGATCAGTGCATGCCTGGTGGCCTGACGATGTGCTGCCCCCGGTGTCCGCAAACTGGCTACCGGCCGATCCCGGTGTGCTCCATCACCACTCGGCCGACGGTCTTTCCGTCCCCCAGGCTCTGCAGGGCCGCAGGCACTGCGTCCATCGAGACCCGTTGGCTGACGAAGGGATCGATGGCTCCGGAGTCTGCCAGCGTGCACAGTTCCTGGTGGCATCGATCGACAGCGCCGGGATTCTTCGTGTTGTAGAGCCCCCAGTGAATCCCCAGGATCGAGTAGTTCTTGACCAGCGCGTGGTTGAGCGCCGCGGTCTGGATCTCGCCGCCCGCGAAGCCGACGACCAGAATCCGACCCTCGAACGCAATGCATTTGGTCGAACGGTGGTAGACGTCGCCTCCCACCGGGTCGTAGACGACGTCGGCGCCTCTGCCTTCGGTGAATTCCTTGACGACCCCGACGAAGTCCTCCTGCCTGCGGTCGACGACGACATCGGCACCGAGTTGCCTGGCGTAGGCGGCCTTCTCCTCGCCGCCCACGACACCGACGACCCGGGCACCGGCGGCCTTGCCGAGCTGGATGGCCGCGCTGCCGACACCGCCGGCGGCCGCGTGAACCAGGAGGGTCTCCCCCTCCCGGATCCTGGCCAGCCGATGGAGTCCGAACCAGCCGGTCTGATATCCGATGAACAGGCAGGAGGCCTGCGCGTCGTCGAGTGAGGCCGGCGCCGGATGGGTCGTGCCCTGGTCCATCACGGCGTACTCGGCGAATCCGCCGTAGGGAAGAGTGGTCAGGCCCAGAACCCGGTCGCCTACCGCTGCCCGTACGACGTCCGGCCCGACCGCGACGACCTCGCCGCAGACTTCACGTCCGGGGGTGAAGGGCAGGTCGGGGCGCACCTGGTACTTGCCTCGGCACATCAGCACGTCCGGGAAATTGGCTGCGCCCGCCAGGACACGCACGAGGACCTGCCCTGCACCAGGTTCGGGAACATCACCTTCGACGAGTTGCACGACGTCGATCGGCTCGCCGAGCTGGGTGACCGACCAGGATTTCATGCGCCGCGGAATCGATGCGCTCATGCTGTCTCGAATTCGACGAGGGGCTGACCGGACGCGACGCTGTCGCCCTCGGCGACGTGGACTGCCACGATCGTGCCTGCATCTTCGGCGAGGATCGGGATCTCCATCTTCATGGCTTCGAGGATCATCAACGTCGCCTCCTCCTCCACTCGGTCACCCGGTGCGACGAGGATCTTCCACACGTTGGCACCCATATCCGACTCGATCGTCTCTGACATCTCACGCACTCCTTCTGGCCAAGTTCTTGTGTCTCTGTTGGATCTTCTCGACCACACCGGTGTCGTATCGCCCGCTCGTGAACTCTTCCGAGCCGAGCACGTGTTCGAGGAAAGGCTTGTTGGTGACGAGCCCCTCGATCACGAACTCCCGGCATGCCGCGAGGGCGCGGGCGCGGGCCTCCTCACGGGTCGCGCCGAACGCGCAGACCTTGGCCAGCAACGAGTCGAAGTGCGGCGTCACCTCGGTGCCCGCCGTATAGCCCGCGTCGACCCGGATACCGGGCCCGGTCGGCTCCTGCCACACGTCGATCGGCCCCGGGCGCGGGAAGAACCTCTTGGGGTCTTCCGCGCAGATCCGCAACTCGATCGCGTGACCGCGCGAAACGGGGGCGAAACCCGGTGTGGTGGTGCCCGACTCCGCGATGCTCAGCTGCTGCTCGACCAGATCGACACCGTGAGTGAGTTCGGTGATCGGGTGCTCGACCTGGATACGGGTGTTCATCTCGAGGAACACGAAGTCGCCGGTGACGGCGTCGAGCAGGAATTCCACCGTACCTGCATTCCGATAGCCCACGGCCTGGGCGGCCGCAATCGAACTCTCGACGAGGCGCTCTCGCAGGGCCGGATCCAGGTGCGGGGCCGGGCTCTCCTCGATCAGCTTCTGGTGACGCCGTTGCGTCGAGCAATCCCGTTCTCCCAGAGCGACGATCGAACCGTCCTCCAGACCCAGGATCTGGATCTCGACGTGCCGCGCGGACGACACATACCGTTCGACGAAGACCCGATCGGAACCGAAGCTCCGCGCCGCCATCGACTTGGTGTTCTCGAACGCCTTGCGCAGGCCTTCTTCGTCGTGAGCGACGGCCATGCCGATTCCGCCGCCGCCGGCGGATGCCTTGACCATCACCGGATATCCGAGACGCCCGGCCTCCGCGACGGCTTCGTCGCCCGTCTCGAGCGCTGCACCGACGTCACCGCTGATCGGCACACCGGCAGTGGCCACGACGCGGCGCGACTCGACCTTGTCACCCATCACCTCGATGACCTCGGCGCTCGGGCCGACCCACGTCAGTCCGGACTGGGCCACCAACCGGGCGAAGTCGGCGTTCTCGGCCAGGAATCCGTAGCCCGGATGCACGGCGGTCGCACCGGCTTGCTGTGCTATTCGCACGATCTGAGCGGCGTCGAGGTACGCCTGCACCGGCGTGTCGCCCTCGAGCTGAACGGCCTGGTCGGCCTCGCCGATGTAGGGCAGGTCCGCATCGACCTTGTGGTAGACCGCGACTGTGCGGACACCGAGCTTGTTGGCGGTCGCGATGATGCGCCGGGCGATCTCGCCGCGATTCGCGACCAGCAGGCAATCGGGAAATGAGCTCATGACATCGTCCTCAGTAACTCGTCGGCCAGGCGCGCAGCAGGTGCTCGCCGATGCCGTTGGTCCGGGCTCGGTAGTGGTCTTTCAGCGCGCCGAGGATGAAGTCACGGGTCTCGGCGGGATCGATGACCTGTTCGACGCCGAAGACGCGTGCCACGTCGTACGCGGTAGTCCCCTTCGCCATCTCGGCGAGGCGCTGCGCATAGAGCTCGGGGTCGGATTCCGCGTCGACTCCGTGGACGACCGACACCGCCGACGTGGGATCCATGAAGCTCACCTCCGTCGACCACCAGCCCGCAGTCGTGTCGGCGGTCAGTCCGCCACCCATGTTGATGTAGGCCTGGCCGTAGTTCTTGCGAAGCGTGACAGCGATCTTCGGCACGGTCACCAAGGACAAGGCGTTCATCCAGTTGATGACCTTGCCTGCGATCTTGTTCCGCTCGGCTTCCAATCCGATCAGGAATCCCGGCTGGTCGACGAGGAACACGACGGGAATGTTGTAGGAGTCGCAGAGAACCAGGAAGCTGGTCGCCTTGTCACACGCCGGACCGTCGAGCGCCCCACCCTTGAACATCGGGTTGTTGGCGATGATGCCGACGCTCTGTCCACCGATCCGGACCAGCGAGGTGTCCAGGCTCTTGCCGTAACGTGCCTTGATCGGGAACACCGAACCGGTGTCGGCGACGATCTCGATGACCTTGCGTACGTCGTAGGTCTGGGTGCGAGCCTGGGGAACGATGTCGTTGAGTTCGGCGGCACGCTCACCCGATCCACTCGGGATCGGCGCGACCGGCGGTGTCTCACCGTTGTGCGAAGGCAGGTACGAGAGGAACCGGCGGATCAGTTCGATCGCTTCCTCGTCGGTGTCGGCGACGGCATCGGCGTAGCCGGTGACCTCGGCATGGACCTTCCAGCCTCCGAGCTCCTGGGCGTCGACTTGCTGACCGGTGGCGCGGCTGACCAGTCCGGGGCTCGACACCGCCAGGACACTCCCCTTGCGGAAGACCGCGAAGTCGGCGGACACGGTGTGCCACGCGGCCGATCCGAAGCAGTATCCGAATGCGGCGGATGCCCACGGACTTTCGCGCTGCCGGAGGAACCGCTTCTTGCTGTTGGCGGCGCCCATTCCGGTCCCGCCCATCGCGTCCGGCATCCGGACCCCGGTGGACTCCGACAGGTAGACCAGCGGCATCCCGACCTGAACGACGAGTTCCTTGAAATGGGACATCTTCTTGTTGCTCACCGGACTGCTCGACGACCCCTTGACGGTGAAGTCGTAGGCGATGACGGCTGCGCGCCGGCCGTCGACCTCACCGGTTCCGGTCACCTTGCCGTCCGCGGGTGTCTTGTCGCGATCGGCGTCGACGGCCGAGGTCGTGAACAACCCGCTTTCCCGGAAGGTTCCGGGGTCGAGCATCAACGCAATCCTCTCGCGGGCGTTGAGTGTGCCCTCGGCGCGCCGCTGCTCCAATTTCTTCGGGCCACCCATCGCCAGCGCGGCTGCGCGGCGTTCTTCGTGCTCCTGCTCGCGGCTGAGCGTGGGTTCAGCCATCACTGTGTCCTGTGACATCTCTACTACCTTCCGTCTGCGTCGCGTGACGCCTGGTATGTCCGCTGTCCCTGCTCGAGAACCGCCCGTGCGGCGAGGGCCGCGTCCTCGAAGGCCGGAAAGACCGGGATTCCGCGTGTGCGGGCGCGGTGCGCGTACGTCGTGATCAATGCCTCCGTGTCTGCGCTGCCGTCGGTCTTGAGGACGAGAAGTTGGTGGGTGTTCGACGTGGCTTCGTCGCGGGCGCCTGCGATCGAGTCGATGACGGTGCCGGTTACGTCGCCGTGGGTTTCACCGAGGTTGCGCTGGATGATGCCCACATTGAGGTGCGAGATCAGCACTGCCGGCTCACTGCCGGCGAGCACCACCGCGAGAACGTCCTTCGCGATCGCACCGTTCTTGACGGCGAGCGTCCCCGCGGGCACGTCGATCGGGTTGCGCAGTCCGTTGCCCGGCGGCAGGCCCAGGCCGTCCAGTTCCTCGACCACGGAATCGGCGAGCGGCGGTGTGGCCAATCCCTGCCGCTCGAGTGCGTCGGCGCCGAGGACGCTCGCGCCGCCGCCGTTGCCGAACAGAACAGCATCGCGACCGTTCGGCTTGACCGTGAGGTCGAGGGTGGACAGGGCGTGCAGGGCCGTCGCGAAGTCCTCGAGTGAATCGACGAGTGTCATTCCGGCCTGCCGCGCGATCGCGGGCCACAGTCGGTGATTTCCCGCGAGGGCACCGGTGTGGCTGGTCGCCGCCCGCGAGCCTTCGCTGGTTCGGCCACCGGCGAGAAGCACTACCGGCTTGCGCATTTCGGCCCGGGTCAGCACGTCGAGGACCTCGCGTGCCGCCGCCAGCGACTCGAGGTACAGGCCGATGACACGGACCTCGTCGTTCCGCAGGGCGGATTCGACGAGCTCGGCAGCGGTGACGTCTGCGCCGTTCCCGATGCTGACCACGCTGTGAAAGTCGATGCCGCGCAACGATCCGACACGCAGGATGTCGACACTCAGCCCGCCGCTCTGCGAGACCACCGCCGTCGTTCCCGGAGTCAGGGGAGCTTCAGGCACGAACGAGAGCCGACCGGCTGAGGCGTGCGTGCCCAGGCAGTTCGGGCCGAGCAGCCGAATGCCCGCGTCGCGCACGGTCTGGACCAGGGTCGCCTCGAGATCCTTTCCTTCCTCGACCTCACCGAATCCGCTGGAGATCACCTGGGCAAACCGAACTCGGCCGGCGCCTCGGCTCAGCGCCTCGCTGACACGGGTCGCAGGCAGCGCCACGAACGCGTAGTCGATCGGTTGATCGACCTCGGCCAGCGACGGCACCGTGGGAAGTCCTTCGATGCTGTCCGCGGTCGGATGGATCGGCACGATGGTGCCGTCGAACCCGCCGCTCAGAATGTTCCGGATGAACCGGTTCGCGAGATTCGGCCGCTGACCGCTCGCGCCGAGCACCGCGATCCTGCGCGGATGGAACAGCGGCGTGAAATCGGTGACCCGGCCGTCATCACGGTCCCCGGGTGCGGATCCGGTGTCTTCCACCGGACCGACGACGAAACGTGCGTCCACGGCCACTGCGCGTGTTCCGGAAACGATGACCGGGTTCAGGTCGATCTCGATCACGTCGTCCGGCAGCGACTGCAGCAGACCGTTCGGCCCGGCGAGTCGCGAGATCAGTGTCACCAAGGCAGGAATGTCTGCCTTCTCCCCACCGCGGGCTCCGTCGAGCACCTTCATGCCGCGCAGTGCGTGCAGCATGTCGAGAATCTGTTCGTTCGCGAGCGGTGCGAGACCGAACGCCACATCCTCGAAGACCTCGACCAGTACGCCGCCGAGGCCCACCATCACGGTCCAGCCCAGCCCCGGAGCCCGAACTGCTCCCACGATCACTTCGTGACCGGACGGGACCATTTCCTCGACGAGGAGGCCGTCCAAGCGGTGCCCGGCGGCGGCCAGTTGCTCGCCCATCCGTGCAGCGACCTCGTCGATCTCGTCGCGGCGCACCCCCACCCGCACGCCGCCGGCGTCGGACTTGTGGACGAGTGTGGACGAGATGGCCTTGACGACCAACGGCTCGCGAATGTCGTCGGAAATCATCTGGCCGACAGCAATTTCGATGCCCCGGGGGGTGTCGATCCCGAAGGCGGAGAGCAGGGATTTACCTTCCGCCTCCGTGAACATCGCCGAGTCTCTCTCCCGTGCAACGGAAATGAGTTCGGCGACTGCGTCCCGGGTGCATGGCTGTGCTGTATCGACTGACACCTGAAGTTCCTCACTGAACGTCGGATCCGGCGGCGATCTCGCTCGCTCGGCACGTATTCAGTGTGGTCAGCCGCACAGGGCTTGGGAAGGTCCGCAGCGTTGGCGGGGTGATACGGGTGCGCTATCGGACCGTCGCGACCGTGTCCCGGTCGACAGCGCCGTCAGTAATTCTTGGCAGATTCCCGCAACAAGCCCAGGAATGCCTGCACCGCAGACGTCCGCGCTTCGTCATTCCTGACGATCGCGGAGATGCGGGCATGGGCCCACTCGAAGGGAAGGGGCACGAGCGCGACGCCGTTGCCGCTCACCGTCGAGCTGAGAAGTGTGTTCGCCATACAGATCCCGACGCCGGCGCGCACCATGTTCTGCGACGCTTCGGCGTTGTTGGTGGCGTAGACGATCCTGGCTTCGATTCCGTCGAGTAGCTGCTCGAAGGCGGTACGGAGGATGCTGGTCTCCGCCGGGAAGATCAGCGGCTCGCCCTCCAGGTCGGCGGCCTCGAAGCCGTCCTTGCTGGCGAGGCGATGGTTCTCCGGGACCGCCAGCACCAGTCGGCCGGAGATCAAGTCGACGTGGTGCAGCAGAGCCTGCTCCGCCGGAATCAGATCGATTCCGGCCAGACGCGTCACCAGGCCCACGTCGAAATGGCCGCTGAGGACGCCGCGGCTCACCATTCTCGAGGGACCTTCCTCCACCTCGAAACGCACGTTGGGAAAGTCGCTCAACAGGCGCTTGACCACCCCGGGAAGGATCGTCTGAGATCCCGCGGGCACAGTGCCCAGGCGGACGGTGCCGAGTTTCAGGCCGCCGATGGCGCTGGCCTCCTCGCGCATCAGGTGTTCGGCCTGAACGGCGGCGACCACGTGCGGCAGGATCCGTTCGGCCGCATACGTCGGTCGAACTCCCTTGGCACCGCGAACCACGAGCACGACGCCGAGGTCCTCCTCGAGCCGCTGCACCTGGTTGGTGATCGTCGGCTGAGAGATGTCGAGTTCCTTGGCGGCTTGACGGAACGATCCGGTCCGAAGCGCTGCTTCCAGATATCGCAACTGCTCGAATCTCATCGGTCTCCCTCGGTGCTGCTCTGCGACGTGGCCCACATTACAGCTCGCCGGGGGCACTTCGAACTCAGCGTCGGGCTGTTCGCAGCACGCGACACGAAAACCCGAGCGGACCGACCCGGGGCCGGTCAGTTCAACAGGTCGTCGAGGCCCGTCGAGTCCCGCGAGAGGGAGCCGCCCTCGACGGGAATCGTTGTACCCGTGATGTATCCCGCGGCGGGCGAGAGAAGGAACGCGACGGTGGCGGCGATCTCGAAGGGCTGACCGAGCCTCCCGAGCATGGGCCGTCCGGCCAGGATCCGGGAATCGTTCGAGCTTCGCGGGGTCGCGGCAACGCGTGGCGAGAGGAAGAGGCCAGGGGCGACCACGTTGACGCGAACTCCGCGGGGTCCGTGCTCGGCGGCCAACTCCTTGGACCACACTTCGAGTGCCGCCTTGGCGGGGCCGTAGCCGGGTGCCGTTCGACCGCCGTGAGAACCCATCACACTCGAGACGTGGACGATCGCGCCGTGGCCGATCAGCGGGGACAGCCGGCGCGCAGCCAGAAAGGCGTGGGCCAGGTTCACCCGGAAGTCCTGATCCCACTCCGCCAGTCCGTAGTCGGCGATCTGCGTGCGATGCATCCGGCCGATGACGTCCACGTAGCCGTTGATCTGTCCGAACTCGGCGATGGCACCGGCCGCCGCGATGTCGATGCCCGCTTCGGTGGTCACGTCCGCGACCACCGACGGCATCCGCAACGAGCCGGCGACGGCGTCGACGTCGTCACCATTGACGTCGACGCACAGAACGCGGCCGCCCAGGGCGACGATCGTCCTGCTGACGTGCTCACCGATCCCGCCGCCTGCGCCGAGGACGACGTAGGAATTGCCGTCCAGCCGGAACAGGCGGTGGTGATCGATCGTCTCGGCGAGAAGCGGCTGATCGGGGTCGTCGATCTTCACCGACTCACCTCGTCCACTTGGTGACCAGCTTCTGCAGACCGGAGATCGAGACGTCCAGGACCATGGACAGCAATCCCATGGCGATCAGGATCGCGAAGGTTTCCGCAACCTGGAAATTGTTGGTCACGACGACGAGGCGCTGCCCAAGGCCGGTGTAGGCGCCGACCATTTCCGACACCACGGCGCCGAGCACCGAGTAGACCGCGCCGAGCCTCAGGCCGCCGACGATGGCAGGCAGAGCCGCGGGGATCTCGATCTTGAAGAAGCGCTGGGTCCGCGTCATGCCCAGCGACTTGGTCAGCTGAGCGATGTCGTGGTCGATGCTCTTCATCGCACCCATCGTGCTGGTCATCAGGACGAAGAACACGACGCTGAACGCGACGAGGGCCTTCGGTCCGAAACCCAGGCCGAACCAGAGGATGAAGATCGGTGCCAGCGCGGGACGCGGAAGGCTGTTCATCAAGGTCAGGAAAGGTGAGGCCGCGGTGTGGAGCACCTGGACGCGGGCGAAGACGACACCTGCGAGGATGCCGGCGATCGCACCGGTCACCAGCCCGACCATCGCCCCGCTGAACGTCGCCGTCACATCGGTCCAGAAGACGCCGTCGCTCAGCTGGTCGATGAACGCTCGCGCGACATCGAGAGGGGCGGAGATCATCATCGGGTCGATGATCATGTTTCCGGAGACGTAGGCCCAGACGGCGACGAAGAGTGCGAGTGCACCCACCCGAAGCGACCAGACGAGGATCTTCTCGTTGCGCCGGGCGCGACGCCGCTCCACGAGGATCGTGTTGTCGATATCCGCCGGTTCGTCGTTGTTCGCGACTCCGCCGATCGACGCGACCGTGCGGGGCGCTTCAGTGATGGATTCCATGCCGGGACCTTCCCTTCGAGTCTTCTGGACAGCTGTGTGGGTCAGGCATCGAGCGGTCCTCGGACGAGCTCGACGTCGGCGGCCGAGGAGGTGTGGGGGCCGCCGGTGACCTGCAGGACGGTTCCCGTGATGAAGCTTGCGGCGTCGGAGCACAGGTACAGGCACGCATCGGCGACTTCTTCCGGCCTTCCGACGCGTCCGAGTGCGAGGTAGCGGCCGAACTTCTGCTCGGTTTCGGGAGACGCGAAACGAGACGCCGGCGTCAGAGTGGCGCCGGGTTCGACGCAGTTGACTCGAATGCCACGATCCGCCCATTCCCAGGCCATCGTCTTCGTCAGCGAGGCGAGCCCCGCTTTGGCTGCCGCGTAGGCGCCGCGGAGCGGGTGTGCGTGGTTGGCCGATCCGGATCCGACGTTGATGACGTTTCCGCCGCCCTGACGTTCGAAGACCGGCAGGCATGCGCGGGCCGTGTGGAAGGCCCCGCTGAGATTGGTGTCGATCGTCGCGTTCCAGGCATTGACCGACAGGTCCTCGAGGCGCGACGCGAAGTTGCCGCCGGCATTGTTGATCAGGACGTCGATCCTCCCGAACTGTTCGAGAGCGGTCCGGACGAGATCTTCGGCGGTCTTCGGCTCGCGGATGTTGCCGGCGACGAGGGCTGCCTTGCGCCCGAGCGCTTCGACGCTCTCGACTCTTGCCTGGAGCGTTTCGGCGTTGCGCCCGTGCAGGATCAGATCTGCTCCCGCTTCCGCGAACTTGTCGGCGAGCGCCGACCCGATGCCTCCGGAAGCGCCCGTCACTATGACGACCTGGTCCGTGAAGTCGAAAGTGGTCTGACCCACCTTGTTGATGGTGGCGGCTTCTCTGGTCACCTGACGTCCTCCTCGTGATTCGCACCCTGTGTGGGCAGCTTGTGACGCACTGGGAGCCGTTCCCGGCAAGGTGCGTTCGAGTTAGCGTCGTGCCATTCGAGGCCGTGGACAATGACTGAATCGCTATCAAGGCGATAGCCCCCGGGCGCGCCTCTTTTCCTTGACACCGTCGCCGACGTGTTCAACGATTCATGGGCCGATAGGGTGATATTCACCACAGGGTCATGCAGTCCGGATCCACCGCGGATTTTGTGCCGATTCAGCAGATCGTCCGGCACGGGAGGCAGCGATCGGTCGGCCCCGCACACACATCATCGGATTGACGGTGTCCGATTCATCCCTACGGTCAAACAGTGAGAGTGAGAATCTTGTGACTGGTCTAGCTGAAACTCCGACGAGGCCCACTACCGCCAAGGGGGTCTCGGTCGAGTTCGAGAATGTCCGCCACGCGTTCCTCCACGGCAATCGACCGGTGCGCGTGCTGGACGACTTCAACCTCCGCATCGAACCGTCCGAGTTCGTCAGCATCGTCGGTCCGTCGGGCTGCGGGAAGACCACGGCGCTCGGCATGGTCGGCAACCTCCTGAAGCCGCGCAGCGGAACCGTTCGCATCGACGGAGCGGAGGTGAGGCCCGGCAGCAATGACGCGGCCTTCCTCTTTGCGCGTGATGCGCTCCTTCCCTGGCGACGGGTCCGCAGCAACGTCGAACTCGGCATGGAGGTCCGGGGCGTTCCCAAGGCAGAACGACGCGAGCGCGCCGAGGAATGGCTACGTCGTGTTCGTCTGCACGAGTTCGCCGACTCGGATGTTCTCCACCTGTCGCAGGGTATGCGCCAGCGCGTTGCGATCGCCCGCACTCTGGTCCAGAGCCCCGGCGTCCTTCTGATGGACGAGCCGTTCGCAGCGTTGGACGCCCAGACCCGCGCGATCCAGCAGGAGGAGTTCCTCCGGCTGTGGGAGGCGGAGCGACCGACGGTCATCTTCGTCACCCACGACCTCGAGGAGGCCATCCTGCTCAGCGACCGCGTCATCCTGATGGCCAGCAGGCCGGGCCGCATGGTGGTCGACATGAAGATCGAACTCGAGCGGCCGCGGCATCAGGAGATGCGCAGGTCCTCCGATCTCTTCAAATCCTATTTCCACGATATGTCCGCCCGGCTCCGGGCCGAAGTCGATCTCGCCGAACAGCGGATGATGGAAGAGAACCAGAATGACTGAAACTCTGCAGACTGCGACTGCCGCCGATGGCGCCACCATCGCCTATCAGCAATTCGGCCGAGGGCCACGCCTGATCACGTGCCTGCACTCCCTGGCATTGGACGGATCCTGGTATGCGCCTTTGGCCGAGGCTCTCGGAGACGACTACCGCCTGCTCGCGCCGGATTTCCGCGGGCACGGCATGACTGCGCGCGGAGGATCTGCCATCACTCTCGGTCTCATTGCCGGGGACGTCGCCGCGATGTGGGACACCGAGAGCGTCGAGAATTCGGTGGTGTTGGGAATCTCCCTGGGAGGCATGGTCGCTCAGGCGGTGTCGGGCAGCTTCCCGAACCGGGTCGACGCGCAGATCCTGATGGCCACCCGGGGCGCCTATGATGAGGAGGCCATTCGCGGAACTTCGGCCCGCGCGGCCGAGGTTCGTGCACCGAACGGCCTCGAGCAAGCCGAGGAGATGACCATGCATCGCTGGTTCGGCGACGCATCGCGAAACGAGGCAGACCCGTTGGTTCGGAAAGCTCGCGAACAGTTCCGGAACGCCGGCGGCAACACCGTCGGCGCCTACTTCGACGCCATGACCGAGGTCGGCACGTTTCACACCGATTCACCGCCCCCGACCCTCGTGGTCGGCGGCGACGACGACCGAAGCACCCCTCGTGCCGTGATCGAACAGCTCGCAGCGTCCATCACGGGTGCCGAACTGCGTTTCGCCAAGGGCGGACACCTCGCCGCCTTCGACAACCCCCGCGAAGTCGCCGCCACGGTGCGACCTTTCCTCGAGGGCCTCGACTGCTGGTAGCCACTCGGCCCACGTGCACACTGGTTCCCCATACTGCTACGGAGACGACATGGATTTCACGCTCGATCGCGCGATGACAGAGGATGAGCTTCGCGCACACCTCGATTCGGCCCTCACGCCCGCGCTCCTGATGTTGACGGCCCACGTCACGGGTGACGCCGGCGTACTGCGTACGGAATGGAAGCCCACCCGGGCGACGTTGCCTGCCAGTGGACTCGCACCCGAGACCGACGCGGAGATCAGAGCCTTCTGCCTGAAGCGCCTCGCACCGTACCTCTCCGCGCAGCGGGACTGGGCTGCACTGCCCGACGATTCCCTGCGTGAGTCGATGTGCACCTGGTTGATGGACGAGAACATCGAGGACGCCCAGGCTCTGGCCGCGGTGGCCTTCACACCCGACGACAGCGATCCTCGCGGGCCGGAGTGGAATCTCGACGAGATCGCTCCCGACAGCGGCCTGAGTGCCGTGGTCATCGGCGCCGGATTCTCCGGTCTCCTTGCCGGACTTCGACTGAAGCAAGCAGGTGTGCCCTTCACGATCCTCGAGAAGAGCACGAATGTCGGTGGCACGTGGTACGAGAACAGCTACCCGGATTGCCGGACCGACGTCCGCAGCCACATCTACACGTACTCGTTCGTTCCGCACGACTGGGTCACGCACTTCGGCCGCCAGCAGGCCATCCACGAGTACCTGTACAACTTTGCGGCGAAGAACGGTCTCCTGGAGCACATCTCGTTCGGCACCGAAGTAACCGCGACCCGGTGGGACGAGAGCACCAGCACCTGGACGATCGACACCCGCATGTCCGACGGCGTCGCCGGCTCGTCCGAGGCTCAGATCGTCGTCAGCGCTGTGGGACAACTGAACCGGCCGATGATCCCCGCCGTCGACGGCCTCGACACCTTCACCGGCCCGGTGATGCACTCCGCACAATGGGACCACGGCGTCGATTTCGCCGGCAAACGCGTCGTCGTGATCGGGACCGGCGCCAGCGCACTGCAATTCGCTCCGGCGATCGCGAAGGAAGCGGAGCACGTCACGATCTTCCAGAGGAGTGCCCCCTGGTTGCGGTCGACGCCGGTGCTCCGGCAGGCGATCGACCCCGGCGAACGCTGGCTCCTCACCAATCTGAAGCACTACCGCGCCTACTACCGTTTCTCCATCTTCCTGCCCCGCCTCATCGGCAACCTCCCGGCCGCAACGGTCGATCCGGACTTTCCGCCGACCGAGGTCTCGGTGTCCGCGGCCAACGAGGCCCTTCGTGTCGAGCTGACCGACTACCTCACCGAACAGGCCGGCGACCGACTCGATCTGCTCGAGCAGATCATGCCCGACTACCCGCCCGCCGCGAAGAGAATCATCTGCGACGACGGCACGTGGGTCGCCACCCTCAAGCGGGACAACGTGCGCCTGGTCAGCCAGGCCGTGCAACGGATCGACAAGGACGGTGTCTGGATCGGTGACGAGCACGTCCCCGCCGACATCATCCTGTTCGGAACCGGCTTCAAGGCTTCGGAATTCCTCGTCCCCATGACGGTGACGGGCATCGGCGGACAGGACCTGCACCAGACCTGGGGTATCGACGCCAGCGCCTACCTCGGCATCACGCTGCCCGGCTACCCCAACTTCTTCTGCATGTACGGCCCGAACACCAACACCGTCATCCACGGCAACCTGGTGTTCTTCCTCGAGTGCCAAGCCGCGTACATCATCAGCGCGGTCCAGATGCTGGCCAAGGGCGGCCACCGTTCGATGGCCCTTCGACCGGACGTGTTCACCGAGTACACCGACGAGGTCACCAAGGAGAGCGCCAAGCGCACCTGGGGCTGGTCGAAGACCCACAGCTGGTATCAGAACGCCGCCGGGCGGTCCACCATCATGTGGCCACTCCCGGCCCGGCAGTACTTCGAGCGCACCAGCGCGGTGCACGACGAGGACTACCACATCCACTGACCCGCACGACGTCATCATCCGCATTTTTCATTTCCCCGGAGGCTACTTTGATCACCGAGACAACGGCGGTTGTCGCCAACCTCGAAACCCGCTACCTGACGGGCGGTCCGGAAGACGGCGTCCCCGTCGTGTTCCTGCACGACGGCGCGTGGGGCGGCAGCGCCGACGTGACGTGGGGGCAGGTCCTGCCCCTGGCCGCGGAGAAGTACCGGGTCATCGCCCCGGACTTTCTCGGTTACGGCGGATCCGCCAAGTCCGTTCGCCTGGATGTCTCACCGTTCGCGTTCCGGATCCGGCACGTCTTCGCCTTGCTCGACCATCTCGGCATCGACGGTCCGGTACACCTGGTCGGAAATTCGTTCGGTGGATCGGTGGCTCTGCGGGCGCTGGCCGACGGTGACTATCGATCCCGGATCGCCTCGGTCACCACACTCAGTGGCACCGGTGGCCCCTGGAAAGCGCCGGACATGGGCAAGCTGCGCGACTTCGACGGTTCGGTTGCCGGTATCGAGGCGTTCGTCGACCTGCTGTGCGACGACTTCTCCGGCAGGGCCGGACAGGTGGACGCCCGGTACAGGTGGGCCGTCGCGCCCGGTCACTTCGGGTGCATGAGCGCTCCGCATCTGCCGGTACCCGAGGCGATGCGGAAGGAGCGCCCGGCCGACCCCTACCCCGCCACACTTGCCGGCGTTCAGACCCCCGTGCTGCTTCTCGAGTGCTCCGAGGACGTGCTGCTCGAGGCGGGGTGGAGCAAACACCTCCAGGCCGAACTCCAGAATTCCCGCGCCATGGTCCTGCCCTACCGGCACTGCCCGAACATCACCCATCCGAAGGAGACGTGGGCCGTGATCGGCGAGTTCCTCGACAGCTGCACCGGCGGTACGAACTGATGCCGACCCCGGGCGGCACTGCCGCGACCGCATCCACCGTGGGTTCGCTCGTTCTCACCGGCGGATCGTCCGGAATCGGCGCCGGGCTGGCGGGCGATCTGGCAGGCGAGTGGGACATCACCGTCGTCGATCGGGATCTGCCGGAAACACCTGCCCCTCGTGTGACGTACCTCCAGGGCGACATCACCACCGACGACGCGGTCGACACGGTTCGCAAGTCCCTGACCGAGAACGGCCGGGCAACGATCGACGGCATCGTCCACTGCGCGGGCATCGGCGCATTCGGCCCCTTCATGGAGATGCCGAAGTCCGAGTGGGAACGGGTGCTTCTGGTCAACCTGCACGGAACACTCAATTTCGTCCAGGGTGTCGCCGGCATGGTCGCGGACGGCGGCAGAATCGTCCTGTTCTCGTCCGGGACGGTCTTCAAGGCCCCGGCGAGCGCAGCGGCGTACGCGGCCTCCAAGGCCGGCGTGATCGGCTTTGCCCGCAGTCTCGCCGCGGAACTCGGGGCCAGGAACATCACGGTCAACGTGATCGCCCCCGGTTTGGTGCTGACCCCACTCTCGACGGCAATCGCCGCAGGTGAAGAGGCCAACATCAACACGCGAGCGATCAAACGACCCGCAACGGTCGAGGACTTCGTCGGCCCGACCCGATTCTTCCTCTCCCCCGGTTCCTCCTTCGTGACCGGGCAGACGCTCGTCGTCGACGGAGGTTCGATCCGCCGGTAGGCGGCGCCGCCGGGACCGCCACCTGTCGCCTGCTCGACGGCCGCGTGACCGAATTCCGGATCGTCTCGGTCCGCGGCCCGGGCGGCGGCGATAGTCTGGGAAGGGTCTTCGAGAGGTAGGCGGATGACACCACGGTTCCCGGGGCGGCACAGGGGCGGATAGCGCGTTGGCAACCGACGGCGATCCGCTCCGCACACAGCGCGATACCGACACCGCGACGACGGATGAACTGCGCGCGGCCGGGTTCGACGATGCCCGGGAGATCGGGCGTGGGGGCTTCGGCGTGGTGTACCGCTGCACTCAGTCCGCTCTGGAGCGCGCCGTGGCCGTGAAGGTTCTCAGCGGCGACCTCGACGACGAGAGCCGGGCCAGGTTCCTCCGTGAGCAGCGAGCGATGGGCAGGCTGACCGGGCACCCGAACGTCGTGAGTGTGCTCGAGGTCGGCGTCACGCCGAGCGGGCGTCCGTTCCTGGTGATGCCCTACCATCCGCAGGACTCCCTCGACACGCGGATCCGCAGGCACGGCCCGCTCACCGTCACCGAGGCGTTGCGGTTGGGAGTGAAGATCGCCGGCGCGCTCGAGACGGCGCACCGGTTCGGCATCGTGCACCGCGACGTCAAACCCGGCAACATCCTGCTCACCGACTACGACGAACCGGCGCTGACGGACTTCGGCATCGCGCACATCACCGGCGGTTTCCAGACCGCGACCGGAACCATCACCGGATCACCCGCGTTCACCGCCCCGGAGGTCCTCGAGGGCGACACCCCGAGTCCGTCCTCGGACGTGTACGGCCTCGGGGCGACACTGTTCGCCGCGCTGACCGGACATGCGGCGTTCGAGCGCCGCAGCGGTGAACAGGTGGTCGCGCAGTTCCTGCGGATCACCACGCAACCGGCACCGGACCTCCGTGAGTCCGGTATCGAAGCCGACGTGGCCGTCACGCTGGAACAAGCCATGTCGCGAGACGCGCACGCGCGCCCGTCCGCCGCCATACTGGGTGAAGCGCTGCAGGACATCCAGTTTCGCCGCGGTGCCCCGGTCGACGACATGGCGTTGCGCCCGGACCCCGACGCGGCCCGACCAGCGGGGCGCCCCGCACGACCGCCGACAGCACGATCGTCCACCGGTTCCTCGGGAACGCCGACCGACGGGAGCCTTCCCCTGGACTTGACGAGCTTCGTCGGCCGGCGAAAAGAGCTCGCCGAGGCCAAGAAACTGCTCTCGGCGTCGCGGCTGGTCACGTTGACCGGAATCGGCGGTGTCGGCAAGACCCGACTGGCGCTGCGCGTCGCGACCACCATCCGGCGGGCCTTCGACGACGGAGTCCGGATGGTCGAATTGGGCGAACTGCGCGACGGTTCGTTGCTGGGAGAAGTCGTGGCGGCCGGGCTGGGATTGCGGCAGCGGTCGCCGAGACCGCTGCAGACCCTCGTCGAGTTCCTGGAGCCGCGCGACATGCTGCTGGTCCTCGACAACTGCGAGCAGGTGGTGGAGGCGGCGGCAGATCTGACGGAGACCGTGCTGCGTACCTGCCCCGGCGTGCGGATTCTCGCGACCAGCCGCGAAACCCTGGACGTCGCGGGGGAAGCCGCCCTGCGCGTTCGCCCACTGGCGCTCCCGGATTCGGACGCGGAACCGTCGCCGAAGAATCTGCCCGGATACGACGCGGTGACGTTGTTCGCCGAACGGGCCACCACGGCCGTACCCGGCTTCGAGGTCGCCGACGACAATGCCGCCACCGTCGCCCGGATCTGCATCCGGCTGGACGGCCTGCCCCTGGCCATCGAGTTGGCGGCGGCGAGGCTGCGTTCGATGTCGCCGGAACAGATCCTGCAGCGGTTGACCAACCGGTACGAGCTGCTGACCCGCGGAAGCCGGAGTGCACCGACCAGGCAGCAGACGTTGCGGTGGAGCATCGACTGGAGCTACGACCTGTGTCTCCCCGCCGAGCAGCAGCTGTGGTCGCGGCTGTCGGTCTTCGCCGGCAGCTTCGAACTGGACGCCGCCGAGGTGGTGTCCATGTACGACGCCGAACCGGCCGGTCTCATCGATCTCGTCGCGTCGCTCGTGGACAAGTCGATCCTCATCCGCGAGGGATCGGGGGCGGTGGTGCGATTCCGGATGCTCGAAACGCTGCGCGAGTACGGCCGGGAGAAGCTCGAACAGGACGGCACCCTCCCGGACCTCCGGCGGCGGCATCACAGCTGGTACCGGCAATTCGCCCTCCAGGCCGAATCCGAATGGATCGGCCCCCGGCAGGTCGCCTGGCTCGCCCGGCTCGAGCGTGAACAACCCAACCTGCGCGAAGCGATGGAGTACGGCCTGTCCACGGCTGCCGACTCGGCCGATGCGGGGCTGGAGATCGCGACCGCACTGTATCCGTTCTGGGTTTCCCGAGGGCTGCTGCGAGAGGGACGCCGCTGGCTCGACCGTGCACTGGCGGTGGAGGGCGAACACGACACCGCACTCCGGGTCAAGGCATTGCATTCGGCCGCCATCCTCGCCGGCCGGCACGAAGACCTCGAGCGGGCAGCCGAACTGATCGACGAAGGGCGTGTTCTCGCCGAGACCCGGGGCAGTGCATTGGATCGCGCACTGATGCTTCACGCCGACGGAGCGCACGCCGTGCACGCCGGCAACCCGCAGCACGCCGTGAACTCGTTCACCGAAGCTCTCCAGGTGTTACGCGGCGAGGGCGACCTTTTCGCACACGTCGCGTCGTTGCATGCGCTCGGATTGGCTCATGAGATCCTCGGGCACGCCGAGGCCGCCACCCGCTGTCTCGACGAGGCGATCCGGATTACCGAATCACACGGTGAATCGGTGTATCTGGGCCGCTCGTCCCTGACCCTCGGGCTGGTGATGTGGCGGGAGGGCGACCGCGATCGCGCGGTGCTGCTTCTGCGGCGGGGACTCGAGCTGGCCCGCGTGGTCGACGATCCGTTCGGAGCCACCTGGTGCCTCGAAATTCTCGCCTGGATCTCGTGCCGCGAGAACGATTTCCACCGCGCCGCCGTCCTGCTGGCAGCGGCCGAGATGCTTCGACGGAGGGTCGGCACGTCCATCGTTCAGATCCCCGACTTGACCGAATCCCACAAGGAATGCGAGCTCGTCGCCCGGCGCTCGCTCGGTGCACGGGCGTTCGACACTGCGTCCCGCGAGGGCGAGGCACTGGGTTTCACCGCCGCCGCCTCGTATGCCCTGGGCGAACCTCTCCCGGCAGCGCCCCGGCGCGGCGATCCCGCGGCGGCACTGACCAAACGCGAACGCCAGGTCGCCGACCTGGTCGCGCAGGGCCTGACCAACAAGGCGATCGCCGCCCGCCTCGTGATCTCTCAACGCACCGCGCAGGGTCACGTCGAGCACGTCCTCTCGAAACTCGGATTCTCCTCCCGGGCTCAGATCGCGGCCTGGGTCACGGAACTGTCAGCCGACCCGGGCGCCCCGAAACCCTGATGCCGTTCCGTCGCACGCTCTTCGGGCGATGGGAGTCAGCCTCCACCGCTCGGGCAGGATCCGGAAACCGAACCGCACGGCTGCTCCGAATCGGCGGAGCCTGCGCTCGTCGGCGGCGGACCAGTCCCAGCCGAGCTTGTCGCGGGCGACGGGCGGCAACGTTCCCCGGGCGATCCAGACGAGCAGCCGTCCGAGCGCGGGACCGACGAGACGCCACACGACCTCGGGGATGCGATCGTCGGGGCGTGGCATCGACAGTCCATTCAGAAGCCGGGACCTGCGCACCGTCTCGGTTTTCTCCAGGACGGTGCCGACCATCTCGTTCCAGTAGTCCACGAAATCGGCGTACGTCTCGGGCAAGTGGGTGGCCGACACCCCGTAGAGCGCGTACCACTGCTTCGACTCCTGATAGAGCTGTTCCTTCTCGCCTGCGGTGAGCGGTTCACCGAAGTATTCGGCGACCACGTACTGGGTGCCGAGGAACGTGGCGTGTGCCCAGAAGTACGGACCCGGGTTCAGTGCGTGGTACCGCCGGCCGTCGTCCGTGGTGCCCTTGATGTCCGTGTGCATGTCGCGGATCTTCTGGGCCTCCGCGCCCGTCGGATCGTAGAGCGCCCGGATGATCGGCCCCGCGGAACGGGCGAGCCGGGCGAGTTCGTTGTCGAAGACGGTCGAGTGCTGCACGAGGGCGGTGTCGATGACGGGGTGCATCACCTGCAGCGTGCCCGACCACGAGATGAGCAGCGCGGTTCGCCAGTCGCCGAACCGGTGCCACGTCAGCGAATCGGGTCCGAGCGCAGGCGCAGTCGAACGACGGTGGGGCGGAAGCTCGGTGGTGGTCATGGCGATCTCCTGATGCCGCTGGATGTGGAACGTGTTGCATTCAGGATGACTGTTGACATCACATGATGTCAACAGTCGGTGCGCGAGGGCACCCCGATCGACACCGGGATCGGTGAGACGATGACGGGATGAGCGACAGCGAGAACCCTCGTGGAGCACCGCGCAGATGGCGCGGCCAGGAGCCGGACGACCGCCGCGCGGCGAGGCGCGCGGCGCTGATCGAGGCCGGCCTCCAGATCATGGGAACCGAGGGCACAGCGGCCACGACGATGCGCGCGACCTGCCGTCAGGCGAGCCTCACCGAGCGCTACTTCTACGAGAGTTTCGACAATCGGGAGGCGCTACTCGTCGCCCTCCTCGACCACGTCGTCCTGGGCGCGAGGGACACCCTGCTCGGGGCACTCGAGACGGCCCCGGAAGATCCGGGCCGACTCGTCCGCCACGTCGTGAAGGCGTTCACCGGCTACATCGCCGAGGACCGGCGGCGGGGACGGATCATGTTCGTCGAGTCGCAGTCCGTGCCGGAACTGGCGCAGCGCGGCGAACAACTCGTTGCCGAGTTCACCACCCCCATGGCCGCGGCACTGAAAATGCTGGGTGCCGACGGCGCACCCCGCGACGCCGTCAACACCCAGCTGAACGCGATTGCCTTGTTCGGGGCGATCGCCTTCCTGTATCAGCGCTGGCTCACCGGCAGCCCGAAGATCTCACAGAAGCGGATCGTCGAGCACATCGCACTCACCATCGAGGCGCACGTGCCGGTGAACAGCACCCCCTAGACCTGCGCGCGGACCAGGGGCCGCCGCATCGCCTCGAGGCCGACGACGATCACCACGGCGATCACCACGTGCATGGCGGCCAGTGCGATGGTGCTGGCGGTGTCGAAGTCCGCCTGAACGGTGAGCGCGATCGTCGCCAGCGGCAGCAGCGCGCCGATCACTTCCGCGGGCCGGATGACGGCCACCCATTTCAGTGAGATGAGCGCGGCCAGCGTCATCCCGATCAACGTCGGAACCACGGTCAGGATGACGACGCCTCCGGGGGCGACACTGCTGGTCGTGCCCGCATCGGTCATCTCGAACGACCCGCCGGCGGCGAGGCCGAGCAGCCAGATGGCCAGGTTCGGGACGAGCGCGCCGATGACGGTCGCGGCGACCGCCCAGGGCCTGCTCAGTTCGAGCGTCGCCGGGTTGATCCGTGAGGTCGTGGTTGCAGAAATCGTGGCTCCGGTGTCGGACATGATCTGTACTCCCCTGTCGAGTGGCTCGAATTGCTACTGACCGATCCTGCAACCTCAACCATTGTTCGGGTCAAGGCGTGAAATCGAGGTCTTTTCGGTGGGACCTGACCATTAGACCCGCGAGATGCGCAAAACTCATCGCGATCGGCCCGAACCGCCCACCTGAGGGAAAATGGCGACCATGAACGCCGTCCCCACACCCCCTGACCGATCGCGCGCGCTCCGCAACCCGCTCCGCATCCTTGCGCGGTGGCTGGGCACCCGGGAATGGGTGATGCGGATGGCGCCGGTGATCATCTGGCTGGAGTCACACCTGCGCGCGTGGACCGGGAACCGCGTGAGCCTCATCGGCATCGCCGGCCTGCAGTCCGTGCAGCTGACGGTCCCGGGACGCAAGAGCGGCACCCCGCGGACGACGGCGCTGCTGTGCATTCCGTACGGCGACGGATACGTCGTCACCGGTTCCAATTGGGGTCGCCCCGAGCACCCGGTATGGTCGGCGAATCTGCGCGCCGCCGACGAGGCGCTCGTGAAGGCCGGGGCACGCGAGTCCCGGATGCGCGTCCGCATGGTGACCGGCGACGAACGCGAGAACCTGTGGAAATTCGTCGTCGACTACTGGCCCGGCTACCGCATGGAGCACCGGCGGTCCGGGGGACGCGAGTTCCGGCTCTTCGTGCTCGAGCCCACCCGATCGGCTACGACGTCGCGCGAATCCTGAAGATCGGCTCCACGAAGCGTTCGACGGTCCGCCGCTCGGCGGCCGCGTCGGGCAGCGGCCACGTCAACAGCGCCAGGACGACGCGCACGATCCATCCCGCGGCCTCCTCGTCGGGCGCGATGCGGGTGAGCGAGATCGCCACCCGGCCGAGTTCGGGTGCGCGGGCCAGATACTCGTCCGTACTCCTCGGATGTGCCCCGGTGAACCACCGCGCCAGGGCCGGCTCCGCACGGATCGCCACCAGTGACGCGAGGATCGCCTCCACGATCCGCTCCGAGTCCTCGAACGGTTCCAGCGCCTGCTCGACGTGGTCGGCCACGGAGTCGGCGGCACGCGACATCACGGCCGCGACGAGCGTGCGCTTGCCGCCGGCGTACCGGTAGAGCGTGGCGCGTGAACACCCGGCACGGGCCGCGACCTCGTCCACGCTCACCCCGTCGATGCCACGTTCCCGAATGAGGTCGGCAGCGGCGGCGCGAATCCTCTCGACCGCAAGCACCCGCCTGCTGCCTCCGGCCAACCAGTCCGACTGTTCCGTGCCCACGCCACCTCCAGAAACGTGATCACCATGTTGTCTCACAGTGAGACGATTACCCTCCAAATTCTAGAACACGTTCCTCATTATTGCGGTCCTGATCAGCATCGACGAAGCCGGGTCATCGCGCACTGAGACGCCGCAAGAACAGCGCGCTGATCAGCAGACTCTCACCTTGCTCGCCGCACTTGACAGCACTCGGCTCCGGCGCGAACTGTGATGATGTGCAACACGTTCTCGCCGACAAGGAGTCCTCGATGACCCACTCGCCGACCCACGGAATCGATATCTTCGATCCGGCCCACCTCGACGACCCGAACGAGCTGTACCGGATCCTCCGCGAGCACTCCCCCGTCCATCGCGTCGCAGGCACCGACTTCTTCCTCGTGTCCACGTGGGACCTCGTGACCGAGGCGGCGAGCCGCACCGACGACTTCTCCTCGCACCTCACCGGCGTACTGGTCCAGCAGCCGGAGGGACCGCCCACGACGTTCGACATGGACGGCGGCGGTCAGGCGATTCACGTGCTGGCCACCGCCGACGACCCGACGCACCTGCACCACCGAAAGCTCGTGCTGCCCACGCTCGGCCGCCGCATCCGCGCGCTGACCCCCACCGTGCAGTCGCTCGTCGACACCCTGTGGGACGAGGGGCTGCGGGACGGGCGGATCGACTGGGCGGCCGACATGGCCGACCGCCTGCCGCTGACGATGGTCGCGCATCTCCTCGGGCTGCCGGAGCAGGACGTTCCCCGACTGCTCGCCTGGGCGTACGACAGCACGGAGATGCTGGGCGGGATCGTCGACGCGGGTCGCCTCGGCCGGCTGGTGGTCTCGGTGACCGAACTGGCCGCGTACCTGCGGGCCGAACTCGTGCGGGCACGATCGCAACCGTCGGAGGATCTGCTGGGCGTCCTCGCACACGCCTGCAATGACGGAGAACTGTCCGAGGACGTCGCGACACTCGTCCTGCTCCAGCTGGTCGGCGCCGGCGGCGAATCGACCGCGGGCCTGATCGCGAACGCCGCCCGCCTCCTGGCCACCCATCCCGGAGTACAGACTCGACTCCGGCAGGAACCCGCGCTCGTCGACGCGTTCCTCGACGAGGCGCTGCGACTCGAATCCCCGTTCCGCGGGCATCACCGGCACGTGGTCGCCGACACCACACTCGGCGGCGTCGACGTGCCCGCGGGTAGCCACCTGCTCCTGCTGTGGGGCGCGGCCAACCGGGATCCGGCCGCGTTCGAGAGGCCGGACGAGATCGTGCTCGACCGGCCGCACATCCGCTCCCATCTCGCGTTCGGCAGGGGCGTCCACTTCTGCGTCGGATCGGCACTCGCCCGCATGGAGGCACTCGCCGCCACCACCACACTGCTCGCGCGCACCGACCGGTTCTCCCTCGCCGACGACGCCGAGACACGGTGGCTTCCCAGCGTTCTCGTGCGCCGCCACAGTGCACTCCCGCTGCGGATCAGGTCGTCATCGAGCCTCGATTGACATTGACGTCAATATCAACCCATACTGTGACCGTGACCACAAGCGAGGCTCAGGAGCGGGCACGGTCGGCGCGTAAGGACAACGACGGTCCCCGCCGCCGCGAACTCCTCCGCGCCGCGAGCGCCTGCTTCGCCGAACTCGGGTACGACCGGACGACCGTCGAGGCGATCACCACCCGGGCGGAAGTGTCGCGGGCGACGTTCTACGCGTACTTCTCCTCGAAGGACGAGGTGTTCCACGCCGTCGCGGCCGGCGTCTGCGAGGAGTTCCTCGAGTCGCAGCACGTCGAGGGACCGGCGAGCGAGGACCTGCGAGAGGTGCTGCGCACCACCACGAAAGCCTTCGTCGAGGCCGTCTACACCAACGGACGGGTCCTCGAACTGATCAGGCACCGTGCCGGGCTCGACCCCGAGGTCGGCCGAAGCTGGACCACCGTGCAGACGCGGCTCATCCGCCGCTACACCCGGTTCATCGAGCGCATCAACGCCACCTGCGACGTCACGCCGTGTGCACCACCCGCCCGCATCGCGCAGACCCTCGCCGACGCCCAACTCGCGGGCGCGGCCCGGCTGGTCGATGCGAGCGCCCGCGAACAACGCCGGTACACCGCAGACCTGACCGCCATCTCCGAAAGACTCATCGGCTTCGCCTAGCTAAGGACAATCCGCACAGAATCGGGAGTTCGATATGCCCACTTCGCCTTCGAGTGACCCCACGGCACTGGAATCTGCCCTCGCCGAGATACGCGAACTCCAGGACGCCGCGTGGCCACCGGAGGTTCCGCGGTCCGTCGAGTACCCGATCGAGGGCCGCACCGTGATCGACTATCTGCGGCACTGGGCAACGCAGCGGCCGCACACGGTCGCGATCGACTTCTACGGCCGTGAGATCACGTACGCCGAACTCGACGACCTGTCGGACCGCTTCGCCGGCTGGCTGCTGCGGCGGGGAGCCTCGGCAGGCGACCGCGTCGGCGTCCACCTGGCCAACTGCCCTCAATTCCACATCGCCATGCTGGGGATCCTGAAGATCGGTGCGGTCCACGTCCCGATCAACCCGTTGTTCCGTGAGCACGAACTCGCGTACGAACTCGGTGACGCCGGCGTGGAGATCCTGCTGACCCAGGATTCCTTCGCGGACATGATCGAATCCCTGCGCGGCGAGTCGGCGCTGCGGCACGTCGCGGTCACCGCCCTGTCGGACCTACTGCCCGCCGAACCCGGCGTCGCACCGCCGTTCCCCACCGAGTCCGGGCCCACCGACTGGGCGTCGATCATGGAATCCCCTCGCGCCGATCCGATCCCGATGGATCCCGACGCGCTCGCGGCACTGAACTACACCGGCGGCACCACCGGGATGCCGAAGGGCTGCAAACACACTCAGGCCCACATGGTGTACACCGCCGCCACCGCGACCCTGGCCGCCGGCAGGCAGGTGGGCGAGGCTCCCCTGGTCGTCCTCGGGTTCCTGCCCATCTTCTGGATCGCCGGCGAGGACTTCGGCATCCTGTATCCGCTGATCAACGGCGGCACCGTCGTGCTGCTCACCCGCTGGGACCCGGAAGCCGCGGCGACCCTCGTCGAACGCCGTGGTGTGACGGCGATGGTCGGCACCGTCGACAACTACGTGGAACTGATGGATCTGCCGGGCTTTGCCGAGCGGGACTTCTCCACCCTCGGCAACGCGATGGCCGTGTCGTTCGTGCTCAAACTCGACCCCGAGATCCGCGGCCGCTGGCGCGCAGCCACCGGGCACGTGCTCCGGGAGGCCAGCTACGGCATGACGGAGACGCACACCGCCGACACCATCACGCTCGGTTTCCAGACCGACGACGAGGATCTGCTCAGCGAACCCGTGTTCTGCGGGCTGCCGGTTCCGGGTACCGACATGCTGATCGTCGACGACGCCGGGGTTCCGGTGCCGGTGGGGCAACCCGGGCAGATCATCGTCCGCAGTCCGTCGCTGCTCACCGGCTACTACGGCAAACCCGACGCCACCGCCGCCGCACTTAGCGGCGGATGGCTCCGGACCGGTGACGTCGGAAAGCTGAACAGCAAAGGCGCACTGCACTATCTGGCCCGCAACAAGGAGATGATCAAGACCAACGGGATGAGCGTGTTCCCCTCGGAGGTGGAGGCACTGCTCATGCTGCATCCGGCGATTCAGTCGGCCGCGGTGGTCCCGAAACCCGATCCGGGCAAGGGGCAGGTGCCGTTCGCGTTCGTCCAGCTCCTGCCCGACCGTCAGGTGTCGGGTGAGGAACTGCGGGAGTGGGCCGCCCAGAACATGGCCACCTACAAGGTGCCCACCGTCGAGGTGCTCGATGCACTACCCATGACGGCGACGGGGAAGGTCCGCAAGGCCGACCTGTTCGCCCTGGCCGAGGAGTACAAGTGACCCTGCTGGTCGCCAATCGCGGCGAGATCGCGCTGCGCATCATCCGCTCGGCCGAGGAGATGTCGGTCGACACGGTCGCCGTCTACGCGGAGGACGACGCGGACAGCCCCCACGTGCGCGCGGCGACCGAGGCGGTCGCGCTGCGCGGCTCGGGACCGTCCGCGTACCTGGACGCTCGCGCCCTCCTCGACGCGGCCGCCGAGTTCGGCGCGACGGCGGTGCATCCCGGTTACGGGTTCCTCAGCGAGAACGCCGATTTCGCCCGCGCCTGCGGCGAGGCCGGACTCACGTTCGTGGGCCCGAGCCCCGAGGTGCTCGACATCTTCGGCGACAAGTCGTCGGCACGCGAGGCCGCCGTCGCCGCGAAGGTTCCGGTGCTCGCCGCGACGAACGGCCCCACCGACCTGGACGGCGTCCGCGCGTTCTTCGCGGAGCAGCCGCGCGGCATCATGATCAAGGCACTCGCGGGCGGCGGCGGCCGCGGCATCCGTGCCGTCCGCAGCGCGGACCGGATCGAGGAGGCGTACCGGTCGTGCGCGTCGGAGGCGGAACTCGGGTTCGGCAATCCCGCGGTGTTCGCCGAGGCGCTTCTCGAGGGCGCCCGGCACATCGAGGTGCAGGTGGTGGCGGCGCCGCAGGCGGGCGTGACGCGGGCACTCGCCGTCGGCGACCGCGACTGCAGCGTGCAGCGCCGCCACCAGAAACTCGTCGAGATCGCACCCGCGCAGGGGCTCGACCCCGGACTGCGCAGCGAACTGCACGAGGCCGCGACCCGGCTGTGCGCCAGTGTCGGCTACCGGGGCCTCGCCACCGTCGAATTCCTGGTGTCCCCGAACGGATTCGTGTTCCTGGAGGTCAATCCCCGAATCCAGGTGGAACACACGGTCACCGAGGAGGTGACGGGGATCGACCTCGTCGCCGTGCAGATCGCCATCGCGCGGGGAGCGGATTTCGCGGAACTGGTGCTGCCGGACGGGATCAGTGCCGTCGGGCTCGACACGTCGGGCACACCGGCCGTCGCGCGCGGCATCGCCGTCCAGTCCCGGGTGAACACGGAAACGATGCGCGCCGACGGTCAGGCCGTTCCCGCCTCGGGCACGCTGTCCGTGTTCTCCCCGCCGACGGGACCGGGGGTGCGCGTCGACACCTACGGGCGGCCGGGGCTGTCGCCGAGCCCGCGGTACGACTCGCTCCTCGCGAAGGTGATCGTTCATTCCCGAGGGCAGTCGTTCGCGGCGGCGGCACGCAAGGCGAATGCGGCGCTCGCCGAGTTCGTCGTCGAGGGCGTCCCCACCAACATCGGCTTTCTCCGGGCGATTCTCACGGATCCCGGCTTCGCCGACGGCGTCGTCGGCACCGACTACCTGGCGGAGCGGATGGGTGCCCTCGTCGACGCCGCGCACGTGCATCATCCGGCGGAGGCCGCGGCGGACACGCTCGAGTTGCGGGCAGGCGAGGACGTGCTGCGCGCGCACCTGGCCGGGACGGTCGTGGACTCGGCCACCGAGGGGGCCGCCGTGACACCGGGTGCGCACCTCGTGGTGCTCGAGGCCATGAAGATGCAGCACGTGATCGTCGCCCCCACCGCCGCTGTGGTCGAGCGGAGTCTGGTGTCGCCCGGGCAGACGGTCAACGCCGGCGATCCATTGGTCGTGATCCGCCGCACCGGATCGGAGGCCGGCGACGTGGCCGACAGCGCAACCGATCTCGATCGTGAGCGTACCGATCTGGCGGAGATCCGGCAGCGGCACGACTACACCCTCGACGCCGCCCGGCCCGCCGCGATCGCGAAGCGGGCGAAGCTCGGGCGGCGGAGCGCGCGTGCCAACATCGAGGACCTGGTCGACCCCGGCAGCTTCGTCGAGTACGGGCCTCTCGTTCTCGCTGCGCAGCTTAGTCGCCGCTCCGAGCAGGACCTGATCGAGAACACCCCCGCCGACGGCCTGATCGCCGGCCTCGCCGCAATCAACGGGGACGTGTTCGGTCCGCAAAAGTCGCAGGCGGTGGTGCTGTCGTACGACTACACGGTGCTCGCCGGAACCCAGGGCATGCGGAACCACGCCAAGACGGACCGGGTGATCGAACTCGCGGGCCGCAAACAGGTTCCGGTCGTCCTGTTCGCGGAGGGCGGCGGCGGACGTCCCGGCGACACCGACGCCGGTCCCGCCGCGGGCCTGGACCTGAACACCTTCCGGTCGCT
>NZ_JARJBD010000532.1:0-353 GCF_029269925.1 Rhodococcus sp. T2V | reverse complement strand
GTGATCTTGGACTGACGTCAACCCTGCGAACAATCGGGCGTCGTGGTTTGGCCACTCGGGCCCCCCCAGGTTGTGCGCCGAAGAGCCACCGAACAGCTTTCTGCTTGGCGCCTCGTCGGACCTGACTTAGGACATTACTCGCTGGTAGCTCGTCTGGCGGTGCTGTGACCTGTGTCGTCGACAGCGTGTACAGGCTGGTGATCCCGGCGTCGAGCCCGACCACCCGATCGACCGGCTCGAGCTCGGCGATGGTGTCCTCGACGAGAATCGAGATGTGGTACTGACCACGAGCATTGCACGACACCGTCACCTGCGACGGCACCGCCCCCTCCGGCAGCGGCCTCGACCACCGA
>NZ_JARJBD010000531.1:0-360 GCF_029269925.1 Rhodococcus sp. T2V | reverse complement strand
GAGTTCGACCAGCAGGTGCGCGGCAAGGCCGTCATCGAGTTCTGACGCTGCGGGGTCTGATGCTCGGTGTTCGGCCACGGCGGGTGCCCCGCATCCGAGTGGGGGCTCGGATGCGGGGTGTCTGTGGTGGGATGGAGTTGTGTTGCGGCGCTGGGCCGGTCAGGCCGCGGCCGGGCCGGCTGAAAGACAAATTCGGTATTCGCAACCTCCCCGACCTCGGTCCCACCCCGAACCAGCGCCTCCCTGCGCCCACGAACAACAACCACCGGCAGAGACGACTGCCATGAGCACACCCGATCGCGCCACAACGACATCGACGACCTGCACGCACACGGAACCCGCGTCCTCGACATAGCCGAG
>NZ_JARJBD010000530.1:0-365 GCF_029269925.1 Rhodococcus sp. T2V | reverse complement strand
GCGGCCGAACTGCAATCTTGCGTTGGGCGGCCGATTGAGTGCCCCCGCCCTGGGGTAGTCGGCGGACATGCGCCCCTCACCGCGCAGGATCCGCTCACAGACCGACGTCGGCGCCGAGGTGCACCATCACATCCACTCGACGAAGGGGTTGGGCGATGACAAGCAAGGGCCAGATGGCCATGCCTGACGTCCCGACAGAAAGCAGCCAGCGATCCGGGTCACGCACCAGGCACTCGCACACCACGCGCACGGCGTGGTCTCAGGATTCGTGATTCGTGATTCGTGATTCGTAATCGTGATCGTGATTCGGGGTCCCAACACCACGGCACTCGAACTGATGACCATTGAAGAGGCGATGCACAACG
>NZ_JARJBD010000529.1:0-366 GCF_029269925.1 Rhodococcus sp. T2V | reverse complement strand
GCCGCAGCGACTCCTGCAACGGCCCCTTCGACGGCTCCGCCAACCACTCCGTCTCGGGGTCCCGCTTCCATCCGGTGAGCATCTTCGAGGTGTCCGCATAGGTCACCCGCCGCTGCTCCTGCGACCACGCCCGCGTCCGCTCGGCCAACGCCCGGTTGTAGACATACCGGGTGCACCCGAACGCTGAAGGAGGACTGGCGAGTACGTGCGGCACGGGACCTGCTCGATCTTCTGCTGGACCAAAGCCTCTGGCCGGATGGCGGCGTGTCGATGCCCAGCCCCGGCGCACCAAAGTCGACTGAGCCCGGCAAGTCAAAGAGCTACTGTGCGTGGACTACCCGGACGCGGAGACGGTGGTGCTGGTGA
>NZ_JARJBD010000528.1:0-371 GCF_029269925.1 Rhodococcus sp. T2V | reverse complement strand
GGAATCGGTCGTCGCCTTCGCGCGCGTCCTGCGGGCCCGGGACAGCTCGTCCTCGTCCTCGTCCTCGTCCTCGTCGTCGTCGTCCTTCGACCGCGACCGGGTGGGCCGGGAACCACCGCCAGCGGAGGACCGGCGGCGCGGGGTCGGCCGCCTCCGGGCGCGGGGCGTCTGTTCGGAATCGTCGCCGCAGATCACCGGCGAGATCGAGGCCAGGTTGATTGCGTTGGCGTGCACACAGCCCCCGGCGGGACATGCCCGGTGGTCGCTGCGACTGCTGGAGAAGCACGTCGCCCTGATCGACGACATCCCCGACCTGGACCACTCGACCATCGGCCGGATTTTAAAAAAACGAAACTTCGTCCTCACCTGAA
>NZ_JARJBD010000527.1:0-375 GCF_029269925.1 Rhodococcus sp. T2V | reverse complement strand
CCACCTCGGCGGTGCGATCGACGCGGTCGCGGCCGACAAGATGGCCCACTTCCTGCAGCTGTGCGAATCGTTCGGCCTGCCGGTGGTCTCGCTGTGCGACACACCAACGGCACCGCCACCACGAACCGGAGAGCCGTGCGGGTCGCTGGCGGCTCCAGCCCAGCCGGGTCCGCAGGATCGTCCACGTTCGGATGCTCGCGGGACTCGCCGAGCAGAAACAGTGAGTCGGTCGGCGCCATCGGCAACAGCATGTGGTGTCCTCACCGTTCCCCCGGAACTGATGGTCGCGTCGATCGCCGGGTCCACTAGGTCGCAATGTCACGTTCATGTGTGGTTCAGGTCACAAAAGTGTCTCGCCGGTTCTGTTCTACCGCA
>NZ_JARJBD010000526.1:0-378 GCF_029269925.1 Rhodococcus sp. T2V | reverse complement strand
GCCTCGACGAGGTGTCCGCCGAGATCGACTCCCTCCAGAAGCATCGAGCACCACCGAGCTGAGCGACGATCACACCCCATCCCAAGATCTGCGGGCGGGGTCAGGATCCTGCCCACAGGCGTCGGCGCGCAACTGCCTTCATCGTCTCGACCAGTTTCGGTTGCAGCGGTGTCGGCGGGTCGAGTTCGAACGGGTAGACGAACCCCGTCACGCCGCTGACACTCATATAAGTCGGAATTACGTGGATCTGGCGCAAATTTCGTGATTGCTATGGGGCGCTTGACTATCCGGCGTGTATGACGCGTTTGCGGAGTAGATCAAAATTGGCTCGTCCGTACATCTGCCGTTTGAGCATCTTGATCCTGTTCACGTGCCCCT
>NZ_JARJBD010000525.1:0-378 GCF_029269925.1 Rhodococcus sp. T2V | reverse complement strand
CGGGTCCGAAGATTTCGTCGGTGTAGACGGACATGTCGGTGGTGACGTGGTCGATCAGGGTGGGGCCGAGCCAGAATCCGTCCTTGCCGCCGTCGGCCTGCACCTGCCGGCCGTCGACGACAATCGTCGCTCCAGCGGCCTCGCCGGCGTCGATGTAGGAGGCGACCTTGTCGCGGTGCACCTTGGTCACTGGAGCCGGACGAGGTCCTCGAGATCGCCCGGCAGGGCGCCGAATTGGGCTGCAAGGAGGCCCTGTTCACCCTGGGTGACCGGCCGGAGGAGCGGTGGCCGGAGGCCAAGCAGTGGCTCGACGAGCGGGGCTACGATTCGACGCTGGACTACCTGCGGGCGATGTCGATCCGGGTGCTCGAGGAGACC
>NZ_JARJBD010000524.1:0-392 GCF_029269925.1 Rhodococcus sp. T2V | reverse complement strand
ACAACAAAGATGCTCGCGTCCACTGTGCAGTTCTCAAACAACACACAACCAACCACCCACACAGACACCAGACCAGACACCGAGAAGAGCCGAAACCCTCCGCAACGCCCGCGGTTTGACCTGCAGTGCTTGCTTGTCGTTACTTTCCTGTAGAAAAAACACTTGCGTGTTCTCTCAGGACCCAACAGTATGCCGAGCCCCTTCGGTTCGCTGCCGATCTCGAGCCGGTTCACCGCCTCCGCGAACCGCAGGTAGGTGTCCACGCTCGCGACGACGACGCGGGCGTCGATGGTCAGCAGTTCGATGCCGACCAGCGAGACCCGCACGTACGCGTCGATCACGAGGCCCTTGTCGAGGATGGTGTCGATGACGTCGGCGAGACTACTCGAGCT
>NZ_JARJBD010000523.1:0-401 GCF_029269925.1 Rhodococcus sp. T2V | reverse complement strand
CCCCACTGGCCGAGTGACGTCACCGAGCGGCGGGCCCGTTTACGGAAGGGCGCCGCCACCTGGTCGCCGATCAGCGCCGCATCGAACATCGCTCGCACGTCGGACGCAGACGATCCCTCGAGTGGGGTGAACACCGCCAGGCCGCCGACGTGCATCGGATGCTCGCGGGACTCGCCGAGCAGAAACAGTGAGTCGGTCGCCGGCGCCACCCCGGCCACCCCGTCCAGCAGGTCCGCATGCGCCCGCAGGTCCCCAGGTTTGCCGAGCGCCCGGTCCACCGACAGCCCGCTCACCAGGGCGGCGATGTCACCCTGCGTGACCACCTCCACGGTGCCGTCCGCGACCCCGGTCGCACCGTCGGCGACCTCGACGTCGGCCGGGACGATGCCGTAGACATACAC
>NZ_JARJBD010000054.1:0-68458 GCF_029269925.1 Rhodococcus sp. T2V | reverse complement strand
GCGAAGGCATTGACAACAGTCCTGACCGGCAGAGGGGAAGGGGAAGTCTGCCGCCCCCAACCTCGCACCGAAACAAGACAGAACTAAGCAGCGACACGCTACTAGTCGAGTGCGACATACACATTCTTGAGGTGTAAGAACTCCTCGATCCCTGCCCGCCCTCCCTCGCGGCCGAAGCCGCTGTTCTTGATGCCGCCGAACGGGGTCGTGGCCGGCATCGGATTCATGCCGTTCACGGAGATGAAGCCGGCCTCGAGGCGGTCGGCGACGCGGTGGGCGCGTGCAACGTCGCGGGTATGGATGTATCCGGCGAGACCGAACGATGTGCTGTTGGCTTTGGTGATGGCCTCGTCCTCTTCGCTGAATCGGATCACCGACAGCACGGGGCCGAACACCTCGTCCTGCGCGAGGGAACTGGTGTGGTCGACGTCGCCGAAGATGGTCGGCGTCACATAGTAGCCATTCGAGTCGAGTGACGCACCGCCGGTGAGCAATTGGCCGGCATTCTCGGTCTTGGCTCTATCGACGACGCCGAGAATGCGATCGCGGGCGCCCGCGGTGATGACCGGTCCGACCTCGGTGGCCTGGTCGAGTGGGTCGCCGATCCGTAGTTCCTCGACCGAGGTCACCAACTCCTCGATGAATCGGTCGTAGATCGAGTCCTGCAGGAGAAGGCGGGTGGGCAACATACAGCCTTGGCCGGTGCCGAGGAGGAACATGGCGGCGGTCGCGGCGCTGCTGACCGGATCGGCATCGGCGAAGACGATGTTGGCGGATTTGCCGCCGAGTTCCATAACGACGGGTGTGATGGTCTCGGCCGCGGCTGCAAGGATCTTGCGGGCCGTGAGGAGGCCCCCGGTGAAGGTGATCTTGGCGACGTCGGGATGGCGGACGATCGCTTCGCCGGTTTCCGGTCCGCCGGTTACGAGGTTGAGCACTCCTGGCGGGAGGCCGGCTTCGAGGCAAATTTCTGCGAACCGGATGGCTGCGAACGGGGCGAGCTCGGCCGGCTTCATCACGACGGTATTTCCGGCAGCAAGCGCGGGGGCGACCTTCAACGCCGCCGTTGCGAGCGGTCCGTTCCATGTGAGCAGGGCACCAATCACGCCGTACGGCTCGTACTTGATGTAGTCGAATCCGGCGCTGGGGTAGATGGGGGCTAGCTCGCCACCGATCTTGTCTGACCACCCGGCGTAGTACCGGAACTGGTCGACGGGCATTGCGACTCCGTAGGCCCGTGAGAGTGGCACGCCTGATTCCAAGGCGTGTACGACCGTCAGCTGCTCGGCGTTCGCCTCGAGCAGATCGGCGATCCGGTTCAGGATGCGACGCCGCTCGCTCGGACTGGTGTCCCGCCAGGCCGGAAAGGCTCCTTTGGCGGCGGCGACCGCTGCGTCGACCTCCTCGGCGCCAGCGAGTAAGAACGTCCCGAGCTCACTGCCGGTAGTCGGGTTGATCTTCGCCATGCTGCCCGCGCTGCCGACGAGAAGGCGCTCGTCGCCGATCAGCAGCGAAGCCTCGGGAAGGAATCGCTCAACGGCGTCGTCATGGGTGTAGCTGATGGTCACGGGACTCCCTCGTGGGTGGTGGCGCCGGGCACGGCCGCTCGACTGTGCCCGGGTGGATCAGGGTCAGGACGTGAGATGCACCGATTTGGGCTCGAGGAATGCTTGGAGCCCCTCCACACCGCCTTCCCGGCCGAGACCGGACTGCTTATACCCACCGAACGGCGTCGTGACGTGGGAACCCACGAAGCCATTGATCGTCACCGTGCCAGACCGGATACGGCGAGCGATCTCGAACGCTCGGTCCGCGTCGGCGCTGAAGACCGCGCCTCCGAGCCCATACACGCTGTCATTTGCGATCGCGATGGCGTCCTCGATGTCGCGGAAGGTGATCACGCTGATCACCGGCCCGAAGATCTCCTCCTGCGCCACGCGTGAGGCATTGTCGACGTCGATCAGCACGGTCGGCTCGAAGAAGTAGCCGCGATCGAGGTGTTCAGGTCGGTTGCCGCCCACTGCGACGGTCGCACCGTCCTCGACGGCCTGCTTGACGTACGCCTCAACGCGTTCGAGGTGCCGCGCTCCGGCGAGCGGACCGGTGGTGGTCGACTCGTCGTGGGCGTCGCCGACCACGAGTTGACTGATGCGTGCAGTCATCGCCTCGACGAGCTCGTCGCGACGGGCTTCGGACACCAGTACGCGCGTCAGGCCGAAGCACGCCTGGCCGGTGTTGACCAGGCCACCCATGACGAGGGGGCCGATAACCTGGTCGAGGTCGGCGTCGTCGAGCACGATCGCCGCCGACTTTCCGCCGAGCTCGGCGGTCACTCGTGCGATGCGTTGCCCAGCGGTGGCGAGGATCTGCTTAGCCACGGCGGTGCTGCCGGTAAAGGTGACCTTGTCGACGAGCGGGTCGGCGACGAGCGCCTCGCTGGCTTCTCGGTCTGCGACGACGATGTTGACGACGCCGTGCGGGATGGTGCCTGAGCGGGTGAGGTCGTCGATGACCTCACCGACGATGTTCGCGGCAAGTGGCGTCTCGGGCGGTGCCTTCAGCACGACGGTGCACCCGGCAGCGAGCGCGGGGCCCAGCTTCATGCACACCATCGAAAATGGACCGTTGAACGGAATGATCGCGGCAACTGTGCCCAGCGGCTCGTGCAGCACGCGGGTGGTGCTGCCGTCGAGGCGCTTGCGGGACTCCGCGAACTCGAACGTGCGGGCGAGGTCGGCGTAGTACCTCAGGTACGTGCTCCCGAACTTGACCGAGTTGCGTGTCATCGAGATCGGGGCGCCGATCTCGGCCGTGGCGACCTGGGCAAGGTCCTCGGACCGTGCGCTCACCCCGGCGAGGATTGCCTCGATCACGTCGGCACGCTGGTCGGGGGTGAAGGTCGACCACGGGCCGCGGTCGAACGCGTCGCGCGCCGCGCGGACGGCGAGCTGCACGTCGGCAACCGACGCCTCGCGCACGCGGTGCACCACTTCCTCGGTCGACGGGTCGACGACCTCGAGCATTCGCGCGCCGGTGGTTTCGAGCCACTCACCGTCGATGAACGCTGTCTCCCGGTCCGCGAAGAGGCCGGTATCTGTGGTGGAGCGGTTGGCGGTGGTCATATAAGTCCTCCGATGATGTGAAGCAGGTCTCACGATGTTCTATAAAGTATCCTAAATGCAGGGCCTGTTCAAGGGACCGGCGGTCTACTCGCGGAAGGGATCGAATGAGTTGGGATCATCGTGCGGGGCTTGTCGTTGTCGGTGCCGGAATGGCGGGCCTCACTGCCGCTGCGGCCGCTGCGCGTAGTGGCGTCGAGGTCGTGGTTGTCGAGAAGGCGGAGGCCATAGGTGGGTCGGCCGCACTGTCCGGCGGCTTCTTCTGGACCATGCGCGACCTCACCCTCATGCGGGAGCTGATCCCGGACGGCGACCCGGAGTTGCAACGGGCGGTGATCGACGACTACCCGAAGGCGACCGCTTGGCTCGAGTCGATGGGAGCCATGCTCGGCCCGCAGCTCACCCCGAGCAACGTGCCGGCCGGAGTCGGGCACCTGTTCGACAACCACGGATACCTTCACGCCTGTTGCCGTGCCGTCGAGGCGGCCGGCGGCGTCGTGCTGGTCGCCGCCCGGGTCACGGACCTTGTCACCACCGGCGATCGCGTCGTCGGGGTCGTGATCGAGGACCGTGACGGGACATCCCGCATTGGATCGGACTGGATCCTGCTCGCCACAGGTGGGTTCCAGGCGGACCCGATTCTGAGGGCCGACTATCTCGGTGCCCAGGCCCGCGATGTGCTGCTTCGGTCGAACCCGTGCAGCACCGGGGACGGACTCTTGCTCGGCCGATCGGTCGGAGCCACCACCACGGCATCGATGACCGGGTTCTACGGGCACCCGATCGCCACGCCTCGGAACCGCCCGTTCATCCCCGGGGACTTCGCACGACTCTCGCAGTCGTCGTACGCACCGTTCGCTGTACTCCTCGACCGCACCGGCCGACGGTTCGTCGACGAGTCCCGGGGGCATCCGACGCAGGTCCAAGCAATGATCGACCGTCCCGCCCAGCGGGCTGTCCTTGTAGCCGACGAGCGCCTGCGCCGAATGTACGCCACCCGGGCGCAAGCGCCGGGTGTCGAGGTCATCGACCGCCCCGCCGAAGCTGCCGCGTCCGGCGCGCGAGTGGCACGGGCCGACACGCTCGCCGGCCTGGCGCACCGGATCGCCGCATGGGGGTACCCGGAGTCTGTCGTGGTCGCGTCGGTCGAACAGTTCAACCGTGGCGTGACGACCGCTGCGCCAATGGCCCCAGGTCGGCGAACCCACCGGGCGCCCCTCGACGAGGCGCCGTATTTCGCCGTCGAGGTGGAACCGTCGATCACCTTCACCCACGGCGGTCTGCGCATCGATGCGCAGGCTCGAGTCCTGCGCGAGAACGGTGCGCCCGTGCCGGGACTGCTCGCGGCGGGCGTCGACGGGGCAGGGGTCCATTGCGTCGGCTATGCAGGCGGCCTTGCGACCGGGGCGGTATTCGGTCTACGTGCGGCAGCACTGGTGGCGTCGACCCGGGCGTAGCCCGCCGAGCCGACGCCACGTCACACAGCAGTTGCTCTGCTCAGGCCGGGGGCTCGGGAAGCGTGACAGGGCCGTGCTCGCGTGACGAGACGAGGATCGTGGCGTCGCCGCGGATGTTCTCGTCGCCTCGCTGATTCACCCCGCTCAACGTGAGCTCGACCAGTGGACCGAGTTCGGGGTCGATGCGCTTATCGGTGACGGTGCCGGTGACCCACGTCGTGTCTCCGACATAGTTGAACCGACGGAACTCGCCGCGTACCCGGTAGACCCAGCCGTCGTCGCCCGAGAAGTTGGTGCAGTAGTTCACCAGCCACGTCCACCGCAGGGGTCCGATGTCATAGGCCGCAGGGACGCCGATCCGCTGCGCTCCGCCGTCGTCCCAGTGGATCCGCATGATCGCGTCCCACGCGCCGAAGTCGTCGCGGCTGTAGAACCCGCGGAGTTTCTTGCGATTCTCGCGGCCAAGGCGCATAGCGGGGAATCCGTATCCGTACCAGCCGGCGCCCATGAAGAAGTTGATCAGGTCGGTCACGACCATCGGGCCCTTGACCATGGTCGGCGTGGTCTCGCCGACCACGACGTCCTCGTAGTAGAGGGTGTCGGCGCCGCGGACGAACTCTGCGTCGTACAGCGCGTCGATCGCCTCGATCTCCTCGGGTGTGTACGAAGCGCGTTCCTCGGCGGGCTTGCTCTTGCGGCCCGTGGAATCGACCTTCTTGCGTTCGGCATGGATGTACCAGGGGCGGCGGCGAGCGACGACGGTGCCTTCCTCGTCCCACCACGTGTTCTCGTTGGTGCAGATCACCGAGCGCCCCGCGAAGGTGGACTCCTTCTCGCGGACGTCGGCGAGCACCCCGCTTCGGGTCAGCGTTTGGCCCGGGGTGATCGGGCGGTAGAACCAGCCCTCGTGGCCGGCATTGAAGAGGTGTACGCCGCGGAGTGCGCCACGTGTGCGCTGGATCAGTTCCTCGGACGGCGCCGGGGAGCGGTCGAGGCCCATGGTCCATTCGTAGCCTGGCGGGGCGATCATGCCGCCCCAGCGGGTCGAGTCGCCGTAGGTGCGGTCGGTGTACAGCGGGTTCAGGTCGCCGTAGCCGTGGGTGAATTGCCGGATGCTATCGGCGGACGCCGTCTCGTTCCACGGCCAGGTCACGACGCCGGTCCGCATGGTCGGGTTCGGATAACCGATTCGTTCGCGCATCATCTCGATGGCCTCGTCGGTGATCTGGCCGTGGAGTAGTCCGTCAGAAATTGCAGACATTGCGTCATCCTTGCGTAGGTCGTCCCTCAGGTATTAAGTATACTTATCTACGGCACGATGGTGTCTACCGCAAGGGGCCGACGCAGGTTCCACGATCGAGAGGACCCCGATGGACGCAGCGGCTGAGCAGTACCGCGCCGAGATCCGGACCTGGCTCACCGAGCGCTCGCCTCAAGGCTGGCGCGAGACGGTCCAGGCCAAGGACGAGGCGGGCGTGGTCGAGTACTACCGCGACTGGACGCGCCGCCTGCACGGCGCCGGTCACCTGGTCCCACACTGGCCGATCGAATTCGGCGGCCGCGGTCTGGGCGTCGCCGGTCAGGTTGTCCAGCAGCAGGAGTTGAGTTTCGCCGACGCTCCCCGTCCGCGTCCCATGGCTATCTCGCTGGGACACGCGGCGGCGACCCTGATGGAGCACGGCGACGCGGAGCAGAAGAAACTGGTCGCCGCGATCCTCGACGGCGAAATTTTCTGCCAGGGCTTCTCCGAGCCGGGCGCCGGCTCCGACCTCGCTGCGCTGCGCTGCAGGGCCGAGCGCGACGGCGACCGCTACATCGTCTCGGGCCAGAAGACGTGGTCGAGCTTCGCCCGGTACGCCTCCTGGTGCCTGCTGCTCGCGCGCACCGACGTCGACGCACCGAAGCACCGTGGCATCTCGTTCTTTCTCGTCGACATGCGCTCGCCGGGCATCACGGTTCGTCCGATCAAACAGGCCACGGGCTCCGCGGAATTCTGCGAGATCTTTTTCGACGACGTCGAGGTCCCGGCGTCGATGCGAATCGGCGCGGAGGGCGAGGGCTGGCGCATAGCGCAGACCACCCTCACCAATGAACGCGCCCTTCAGCTGATCGAGATCACCTCGGCGCTGCGCTCCTCCTACGACCGCCTAGTCGCCACGACGGCGGCCCCGGCCGTCGGCGGCACGGCGTTGCTCGACGATCCCGCGCTGCGGCAGCGCTTCGCCGAGGTCGGGCTGACCATGGAAGTGCTCAAGGCGCTAAGCGAGCAGTCGCTGACACGGGTCGCTCGATTCGACGACATCGGCCCGTTGTCGTCGGTGCTCAAGATTTCCCTGAGCAAGGCTTTACAGGACTTCACCCGACTCGCCTCCGAGACCGAGGGCGTGGCCGGGTTGACCGACCCTGGCGAGCCACGTGAGGTTGGGTACGTGTCAGGGCGTCACTTCACCGACCATGTGCGGTCGTGGACTTGGACGATCGCCGCCGGAACCAACGAGATCCAACGAAACATCATTGCCGAGCGGGTGCTCGGCCTGCCGAGGGAGCCCCGCGCGTGACTACTGACAGCTCTGATCGCGAATTTCTCGCCGAAACCACGGGTCGTGTCGTTTCGGCCCATGCCCCGCTTGGCAACCTGGAGAAGGTCGTGCAGGCCGATCCAGGTCACGACCCTGAGATGTGGCAGAGGCTCGTGCAGCTGGGCGCGTCCGCGCTGCTTGCGCCGGAGGAGTTGGGCGGCCTCGGGCAAACCCTTGCCGAGGCGACCGTGGTCGCCATCGAACTTGGTCGCGCGGCTGTACCGGGTCCGTTCCTGAGCAGTGCGGTGGCTGCTACGAGTCTGCTGGCCGCATTGCCGGCGGGCCCGGCCCGCGACGGCCTGCTCGAGCGGCTGGCTGCGGGCGCCGTCACAGCGGCTGTCGTCGACGCGACGCGCGCGTCGGTCAAGATGGCGGAAGAGGGCACTGTATGGCGCATCGACGGCGAGGCGACCTTCGTGCTCGGCGCTGATTCCGCAGACGTGCTGGTCGTCCACGGGGCCGACATCGTGCTCGTGGTCGAGGCGGTCGACGCCCAACGCACTCCGACGCCTATGTCGGACCAGACGCGACGCATGGCGACTGTGACCTTCGGCGGAGTCGAGGTGGGCGAGGATGCCGTGGTCGCGACCGGCGAGGTCGTCGGGGCTGCGGTGGAGCGCGCTCGTCTCGAGTTCGAGCTTGCCGTTGCCGCCGACGCGGTCGGCGGCGCGGAGGCGGTGCTGGCTATTGCAGTCGAGTACGCGAAGACTCGCGAGCAGTTCGACCGACCCATCGGCTCGTTCCAGGCGATCAAGCACAAGCTTGCCGACATGCACGTCCTCGTCGAGTCAGCCAAGGCGATCGTCGCCGAGGCGGCCGATGCCTGGGTGGCTGCTGGAGCGGATGGCGCGGTGCCGGAGGTTATTACCAGGGCCGCCGTTGCCTATGCCACCGCCGCATACGTGTCGGTGGCCGGCGACGCGATTCAAGTGCACGGCGGGATCGGCTTCACCTGGGAGCACCCGTGCCATAGGTTTTTCAAGCGTTCATGGCTGAATCAGGCGCTTGTGGAAGGCCCGGCCCGGGCGCGGGCGCTCTTCGCCGACGCGATCATCGATCGCGCGCTCAGCGCGGGCTGAGGACCCGTCGCGCATGAGCATCCGCGAGGGTGTGGGCAAAAGAGGCTATTCTTTCCCCATGTCTGAGCCGCAGCGCAGTCCGGTCCTCGACCCGTCGAACGATGGCCGCAAGCTGGCGCCGAAGATTGCCGAGCTGTTGGAGCAAGAGATCATCGACGCGGGCTGGCCGGTCGGTCGGGTCATGGGTTCGGAGTCCGAGCTGCTCGCGCGGCTCGGCGTCAGCCGAGCCGTGCTCCGTGAGGCCATCCGCGTTCTGGAGCACCACGACGTCGCGTTCATGCGCCGCGGCCCCGGTGGCGGACTGGTCGTCAAGGCGCCGGACTCGGCTGCTGCAGTTCGGGCTTGCGCCCTCAGTCTCGGGTTCCGTGATGCCACGTGGGAGCAGGTCTTCGAGGCGCGCCGCGTGCTGGAGCTGCGCTCCGTCGAGATGGCTGCGCGGGATATTGACGAGACCGGTATCGCCTCGCTTCGCGAGGCGCTGGCGGCTGAGGAGCGGGCTCAGGAGGCCGGCATCGTCGGTACTCACGACCTGCACATCACCCTGGCGGAGATCACCGGAAACCCGGCCTTCGTGTTGTTCATCGACGTCCTCACTCAGCTCAGCAGCGGTGGCGGCTCGCCGGAGCGCGCTCCGGCGGCGGCCACCGAGGTCCGTCGCGCCCACGACAAGATCGTTGAGGCGGTCATCGCCGGTGACGCCTCGTTGGCCCGGCACCGCATGCAGGCGCATCTGAACGCGATGGGGCCGTGGCTCAACTCCGAACCGGCAGCGCTGCAGCACGACTGAGTCGCGACGGTCGTCGCTGCCGCACGGCGCAACCGCCTCTGCCGTCCATACGGCGGGGGCGGTGGTGCTCCTGCCGGCTCCGTGCGCCACCCACACGTATTGCCGCTCTCACTGTTCAATCGGGCGATCGCTTGATATGGTGCTTTGAGTACACTCAATTCAGCGTGGTGTGTGCACCATCACGGAATGCACACGACACCGCGATCGTCCTTCGGCCCAGGTGGGCCAGCGGCACTCAGGAAGGCCTCCAATAATGACCGGGTTCTCTGTCCCCACTGAGATCGTCCCTCTCCGGACACGCGTCGAGAAGTTCCTCGAGACACACGTCTACCCGGTCGAGCACCTGTTGCACACGCGTTCGCCGGAGGCGCTCGCGAAGCTCGCCGAGCTCGAGGCGCTTGCACGTACGGAGGGTCTGTGGGCCTTGGGCCACCCGGAGCGTCTGGGTGGCGGCGGCCTGTCGATGCTCGACTACGCCTACGTCAACGAGGTCATCGGCCGCTCGATCCCCGCCACCCAGATCTTCGGTACAACGACGTTGCAAACGGTGCTGATGATGGACCTGGTCGCCACCGATGATCAGCGTGAGCAGTGGATACTGCCGATGGTCCGTGGCGATTTCCGTCTCGCGTTCGCCATGACCGAGCCGGGTGTGAGCAGCTCCGATCCCACCCAGTTCATCACCAACGCGCGTCTCGAAGGCGACGAGTGGGTTCTGAACGGGCGCAAGTGGTTCATCAGTGCCGCCGCCCGCTCGGCCGCCACGATCGTCATGTGTCGAACCGAAGCCGAGGGTGTGCCGCTGCACGAGTCATACAGCATGTTGATCGTCCCGCGGGACACTCCGGGCTTCGAGATTGTCCGCGATGTCGAGGTCATGGGCCTGGACGGCATCATGTCCGGTCACTACGAAATCGCGTTCAACGACGTCCGCTTGCCGGCGTCGAGCCTCCTCGGCTCCCGTGGCCAGGGCTTCGAGCTGGCCCAGCGTCGCCTCGGACCGGGACGGATTTTCCACTGCATGCGCTGGATCGGTGCGTCGCAGAGGGCCTTCGACCTGATGTGCGAGCGCGCGAACTCGCGCCTGCTGAACGGCAAGCCTCTGGCCGACCGTCAGCTCGTCCAGAAGCACGTGTACGACTCGTACCAGGACATCATGGCGACCCGCCTGATGATCCTCGACGCCGCGGCTCGCCTCGACGCCGGGGAGCAGGCGCGCGTCCAGCTCAGCTCGATCAAGGTGCAGGCCGCGCACGCGGTGCACCGTGTCGTCGACCGGGCGATGCAGGTATTCGGCGCCGAGGGCATGTCAGACCTGCAGCCCCTCGAGGCCATGTACCGCGAGGCCCGCTTCGGCCGCATCGTCGATGGCGCCGACGAGGTCCACATGCAGCGCGTCGGCAAGCGGGTGCTCCGCTCCTACGCCGCCGGCACCGGGTGGGACTTCGGCCTGCAGTGATCCCGATCGCCCGGGCGCGCGCTCGCGAGCCCGGGTGATCCCCCTTCTCTCAACATGATTCGATTCTCCAAGGAGACCTCCCATGCGTGATGCCGTCATCGTCGAAGCCGTCCGCACTCCGATCGGCAAGCGCAACGGATCCCTAGCCTCGTGGCACTCGGCCGACCTGTCGGCCCAGGTATTGAGCGCCCTGACCGACCGCACCGGCATCGCGCCCGAGCAGGTCGACGACGTGATCTGGGGCTGCGTGCGCCAATCCGGCCACCAGGCCAACAACGTCGGACGCAATGCCGTGCTCGCCGCCGGCTGGCCCGAGTCCGTGCCAGCGACCACCATCGACCGGCAGTGCGGGTCCTCGCAGCAGTCGGTGCACTTCGCGGCCGCCGGGCTGATCGCCGGACAGTACGACGTCGCCGTCGCCGGCGGTGTCGAGATCATGAGCTCGATCCCGGCGGGCGCGGCCATCGCGAACCCGGATCTGGGTCATCCGACCTCCGTTTCAATTCGCCATCGCTATGGCGTCGACTTCAATCAGGGTGTCGGGGCGGAGAAGATCGCCGAGAAATGGGGCATCTCCCGCTCCCAGCTCGACGAGTTCTCCGCGCGATCGCACGAGCGCCTCGCCGCCGCGATCGACAGCGGCGCCCTGAAGCGCCAGATCGTTCCGGTCGCTGGCGCCGAGGGCCAGCTGGTCGACACCGACGAGGGTCTTCGTCGGGGCACCACAGTGGATAAACTCGCCAACCTCAAGCCCGCTTTCGTCGAGGGTGGTCAGATCCATGCCGGCAACTCTTCTCAGATCAGTGACGGCGCAAGCGCTCTGCTCATGATGACATCCGAGAAGGCGGCCGAGCTCGGCCTCGAGCCAATCGCCCGTGTCCACACCGCGACCGTCGCCGGAGACGACCCGGTGCTCATGCTCACCGCACTCATCCCGGCCACGGTCAAAGCACTCCAGCGCTCCGGGCTCTCGATCGACGACATCGGCGCATTCGAGGTCAACGAGGCCTTCGCATCGGTGCCGCTGGCGTGGATCTCCGAGATGGGAGCAGACCCTGAGCGTGTCAACCCGAACGGCGGCGCCATCGCGATCGGTCATCCGTTGGGTGCATCCGGTGCGCGGCTGATGACGACGCTCGTCCACCACATGCGGGATCAGAACATCCGTTACGGGCTGCAGACAATGTGCGAGGGTGGCGGGCTGGGCAACGCGACGATCCTCGAGCTGCTCTGACGTCATGTGAACCTGTGACACCGACCCAATTTTATTAAGTATACTCTTATCTCGATGAACCGAGGAGGATGACGTGGGCATCGAACTTCTGCTGGACATGGCTGCCGGAGGATTCGGGCAGCGACCCGTCGCCGGGAGGCTCTCCGCCGGGGTTACCCCAGAACGGCTGCGCGAGATGGCGCAGCGTGGTGGCGCCGCCGTCCGCAAGTCCGGGGCCGATGCCATCGTCTACGTAGCGGGCAACGGCCCCGAGTTCGTCACCTCGCTGTTCTCCGCGGCGTACGCCGGCGTTCCGCTCGTCCCGCTGAACTACCGTCTCGGCAGCGACCAACTCGACGGCCTGCTGAGCCGCCACCCCGACGCGTACCTCGTCGTCGACCGTGCGTCGGTGGCAGCCGACGCACGGATCCCCGAGCGAGCGGTGTCATTGACGGACTGGTGGGCCCTGCTGGACGGGCCCGCGCCGGCCGAGGCCGTAGTACCCACGGGCGACGACTCGGCTCCGGCGGTGTACATCTACACCAGCGGAACGACGTCGGCCCCGAAAGGCGTTGTGCTGCGCCACCGGAACCTGGTCAGTTACGTGCTGGGCTCCACGGAGTTCGCCTCGGCCGCCGAGCACGATGCGGCGTTGATGAGCGTCCCGCCGTACCACATTGCTGCGGTCGCGAACGTGCTCACCAACCTCTACACGGGCCGTCGACTCGTGTCGCTTGAACGTTTCGATGCTGACGGTTGGATCGAGACTGTACGCGCGGAGGCCATCACGAGCGCCTTCGTCGTGCCCACGATGCTCGCGCGCGTCGTCAGCGCACAGGGCGACAAGCACCTGCCGAGCCTGCGCAGCCTTTCCTACGGCGGCGCCCCGATGCCGGCGCCCGTCATCACCAAGGCACTGCAACTGTGGCCCGACGTCGACTTCGTCAACGCCTACGGGCTCACCGAGACCAGCTCGACTGTCTCGCTGCTGGGTCCCGAAGACCACCGTCTGGCGCTGTCCAGCGCCGACGACGTTGTGCGGGCGCGCCTGTCGTCGGTCGGCCAGCCGCTGCCGGGCATCCTGCTGGAGATCCGCGACGAGTCCGGACAGGTCGTGGGCACGGGTGAGGTCGGCCGCATCCACCTCTCGGGCGCACAGGTCTCCGGCGAGTACGCCGGTACGGGCAGCGTCACCGACGAGCGGTCCTTCTTCGACACCCGCGACCTCGGTTATCTCGACCGCGACGGCTACCTGTTCATCCTGGGCCGCGCGGACGACACGATCATCCGTGGAGCGGAGAACATCGCGCCGACCGAGATCGAGGAGGTGATGATCGCTCACCCGTCCATCCAGGACGTCGCGGTCGTCGGCTTGCCCGACGAGGAGTGGGGTCAGCGCATCGTCGCTGTCGCCATCCTCGACCCGAACGAGCCGGCCATCGTGCCCGCGGATCTTCGCACCTTCGTCGCATCGCGTCTGCGCAGCAGCAAGACGCCCGACGAGATCGAGTTCTGGAATGAGCTGCCCCGCACCGAGACCGGCAAGTTGGTCCGGCGGGTGGTCACCGCCCGGCTGCTCGATCGCTCCGGCGCCGACAGCGCCTGATCGCATCTCGCGGCGGGCGAGGTCCGATCGTGAGCCAGTATTTCGCACAACAGGAGGTAGTACACGTGGAGGGTGACCCGAGGTCGCTGTTCAGTCTCGAAGGCAAGGTCGCACTCATCACCGGAGGAAGCCGTGGTCTCGGCCGCGAGATGGCGATCGCCTTCGCGCAGGCCGGTGCCGATCTGGTGATCGCCAGCCGCAAGCAGGAGTCTTGCGACGAGGCGGCTAAGGAGATCGAGGACCTGACCGGTCGCACGGTCTTCCCGTACGCCGCGCACGTCGGGCGGTGGGAGCAAGTCGACGAGCTGGTGGAGGCCGCGTACGAGCGGTTCGGCAAGATCGACGTGGTCGTCAACAACGCCGGTGTCTCGCCTACCTACGAGAAGATCGTCGACGTCTCCGAGAAGCTCTGGGACGCGACGCAGAATGTGAACCTCAAGGGCCCGTTCCGTCTCATGGCCCTGGCCGGAACGAAGATGGCCGAGTCCGGTGGCGGCAGCATCATCAACATCAGCAGTGTCGGCTCGATCCACCCGTCGCCGACGATCATCCCCTACTCGGCCGCCAAGGCCGGCCTGAACGCCATGACCATCGCGTTCGCCCACACCTTCGGGCCGACGGTCCGGGTCAACTGCATCATGCCCGGCGGATTCCGTACCGATATCAGTGCAGCGTGGGACATGGAGACCTACAACGAGCGTACCAAGCTGTTCGCGCTCAAACGCGTCGGCGAACCGCACGAGATCGTCGGCAGCGCTCTGTACCTGGCCAGTGACGCCTCCAGCTACACCACGGGTGCGGTGTTCCCGGTCGACGGGGGGATCCCGACATGACCAGAACGTTCCGGTTCCCGATCGAGTTCGGCCACCTGCTGACCTTCCGTCGCGCCATCGGACACGACGACGGCGGCGCGCTCGACGGTCGCCACGATGCGATCACCGCGCCCCCCACGTTCGTGACCGCGGGGGCACAGTTCGATCCAGAGTCGCGGCTCCGCCCACAGCGGGGTGTGCGATGGGTGACCGCGACCGGATCGAACGAAACCGATGCCGGTGACGGTCAGGCGTCGAACGGGCGACTGTTGCACGCCGAGCAGCACTACGAGTACCACCGCGACGTCCGCCCGGGACAGGTGCTGACCGTCACGACCCGCGACGGCGCGACATGGACCAAGGAAGGACGCAGCGGCACGATGATCTTCAACGAGATCCTCACCGAGTACCGCGACCAGGACGGTGAGTTGATCGTCAGTGGACGCGCTGTGCGCGTCAAACTCCCCGCCAAGGTCGACGGATGAGCGCCGTGCTGTCGCGCGCAACCGCGACGCAAGGAGATACCTACGAGATCGTGGTCGTCGATGGACTCACCCGCACGCAGATCGTGCAATACGCGGGCGCGTCGGGAGACTTCAACCCGCTGCACACCGACGAGGCCTACGCCACCAGTGTGGCCGGGTACGACCTGCCGGTAGCCCACGGCATGCTCACGATGGGGCTGACGAGCCGTGCGGTCACAGAGTGGGTGGGCGACGGATGCCTGACATCCTTCGGCGTCCGATTCATGGCACCGGTGTTTCCCGGCGACACCCTGACCACGCGTATGGTCATCGACGCCGTCGAGCAGCAGGCCGACGACACGGTGGCTGTAAAGCTGTCGGTCGAAACGAAGAACGCGACGGGGATCGTGGTCGTCCGCGGCCACGCCTCGGCGACCCTGGCCGACTGACCAGCGGGCGCGACACCGAACAGACGACGATCATGGCCACACCCGGCTGTCTATGCGCAGTTGGTGGCCCCAGGCTGGACCGGCCCGCCGGCGACACTCTCGCCGGCGGGCCGGCTGGTGCCCGATCCAGATCATCTGACCGACACTGCTGGACCACGTCGCTGAACCCGATGCGGCGCTCCGCGATCAGTCTGCCTGCGGTCATGGAGCCCACTCGCACCCACGGGCGAGCGCAGCGCCGCCGAGACCGAGCCCGGCTCAAGGGCAGTGACGAATTATGGCCATTCCGGCGCGGTCGAGCACGCCAAAGCGGATCTAACTCGTTGTGCACATCAGGCTTGCGCCGCCGCGCCCAGTGGTCACGCGGTGGCGCAAGCCCGATGGTGCGTACTCGCCCAGCACCTCGAAGATGGGATATTTCGGTACGGCGAGCACCGACCGGAAGCTTCAGAGCAGTGCGCTCGCCGCCGCCAGCATCCGCGCCGCACCGGCCTCGCGGCCCGTGCGGCGCGGGTCGTCGGCGGGGAACTTCTTACCGATGTGCCGTGTCATGGCCGCCATCTTGAACAGCGCGGATGCGAGGAACCAGTCCATGTTCTCGGTGGCACCAGGACGGTCGGTGTGCACGCGATAATGCTCGACGACCTCCTCGGGGCTCGGCATGCCTTCGGGGGCGCGGTCCGCCCCGGGGTGGGTGTCGGGCATCGCGGTGAGCATCAGCCACGCGAGGTCGATCCGGGGATCACTGACCGCCCAGATCTCCCAGTCGAGCACCGCCGTGAGCGTCGCGTCGACGAACAGGCAGTTGCCGAGACGGAAATCGCCGTGCACCAGTGTCGGCGCGATGTCGGCTGGCACGGTGGCTAGCAGCCGCTCACGGATGAGGTCGCTCTCCTCGGAGCCGCCGGCGGCTTGCATCGTGCGGTCCCAGCGCACAAGCTCGTCGACGATAGTTACGACCGGCTCGCCGGCGCCGAAGCCGTGAACGGGGACGGCGTGCAGCGCCGCCAATCCGCGTGCAGCTGCGAAGGCCCGCCCACGGACGACATCGGCGCCGGGCAGAGTACCGCTGGCCGAGAAGATCGGCTCGACCGTAGCGCCGTCGACCAGGTTCATGAGGAATAGTGGGGGTGTCGCGGGCGGAGCACCGGCCTCGGTGAGCAGTACGCTCGGCACCGGAACGCGGCCGTCGCGCGCCAGCACCTCCAGTACGCGCGCCTGGCGCAGCACGTCGCGGTTCGCCACCGGCTCCAGACCCGGCGGCGCGATCTTGACCACGATCGACTCGCCCGAGCCACCGTTGCGTGTCAGCGTCGCGCGGTAGGTGAGGCTCGATCGCCCGCCCTCGAGGGGTTCGAGGTCGTCGATCGTGGCCTCAAGTCTCTCGCGGACGAGCGTGGCGAGGCGGGCCGCGAGCTCGCCCGGGTCCAGCTCGCGGCGACTCGGTCGGTGCTCAGTGGTCATCTGGTCCTCCTCGGGCGGCGAGTGACCTCGCGCGAAGAATTAGGATACTTTAATTGGGGATCGCGTCTGGTCATACGAAGAGGTCGGGTTCGAGAGTTTCCTCGGTCGCCCCGGGTGCCAGGTACACGGAGAAGTCGGCGACGCCCCGCTCGCGCAGCACGTCCTCGTCGATCAAGGTTTGCCCGGTGAGCTCGGCAGACGGCGAGCCAACAATCGCGTGGGCTGCGTCGGCCATGATCGCGGGTGTGCGAGTCGCCAGGCCGCTGCGCTCGGGGGACACGGCCAGTCCATTGCGCACAGCGGCGGTGTCGATCATCGTCTTCGGCCACAGGCAGTTCGCTGCGATACCGTCCGGGCGTCCGCTGGCGGCAAGGCCGAGGGTCAACATCGACATCGTGTACTTGCTCGCGGTGTAGGCGGCGTGCTCGGTGAGCCAGAACGGGTCGAGGTTCAGTGGCGGTGAAAGTGTCAGCACGTGAGCGTTTTCCGCGCGTGCCAGGTGCGGAGCGCTGTGCTTTGTGAGCAGGAAGGTGCCACGCACGTTGACGCCGAACATTAGATCGAAACGCTTTGTGGGCAGCTCGGGGGTGGTCAGTAACTCGATGGCCGAGGCGTTATTGATCACGATGTCGATTCCGCCGAAGTGGTCGACGGTTTGGTGCACCGCAGCCTCGACGCTCGCCTCGTCGCGCACGTCGCCTACGATGGCCAGCGCGCCGCCGCCGGCTTCGGTCACGGCTTGCGCGGCCGTGTGCACTGTGCCCTCCAGTCGCGGGTGTGGCGAGTCGGTCTTCGCGATCATCGCGATGTTTGCGCCCTCGCGCGCTAATCGGAGAGCGATCGCCAGCCCGATGCCGCGGCTTCCGCCCGACATCAGAACCGTCTTTCCTTCGAACGTGTTCATGCTTGTCCTTTTGGGTGTGGCACTCTAAGTCGAGTTAAGTATACTGAAATATCGACGGCGCTGTAACCCAGTTGCCGAGCCCGACGGCGAAGGATGGTTCGAGTGAGTCAAGCAGTTGTGGTCGAACGGCAGGGCGCCGTGGCCTGGATCCGGCTCGAGGCAGCCCACGGCAACGCCCTCACTCCCGAGCTGGTGGCCGACATCGGCAGTGCCTTCGACGCGGCGGAGGCAGATACATCGGTCGCCGCGATCGCCCTTACAAGCGGAGCCCGCAACTTCTGCACCGGCGCTGAACTGTCACTCCTTGGCCGGGTCGCGGTCGACCCGTTGGACGACGACAACTTCGCCGACCTCGGCGCGATCTACGAGCTCTTCTGCCGCATGCAGGACGCCACCTTGCCCACCGTCGCGGGTGTGAGCGGGAAGATCCTCGGTGCCGGCATCAACCTCGCGCTGGCATGCGACGTGAGAATCGTCGCCGATGACCTGCTGGTCCGGGGCTTCGGCGCCACCGGTGTCCACCCGGGCGGTGGCCACTTGCGTCTGCTCACGCGCGCGCTCGGTGCCCAGCAAGCGGCGGCGCTGGCCATGTTCGGCGTCACCTACGACGCCCCCGCCGCGGTCGAGGCCGGATTCGCCCTCCGCGCCGTGCCGCGTGCCGAACTCGACGAAGCGACCCTTGCGCTCGCCGCCGGTGTCGGCGACGATGCCGCCCTCGCGAGGCGCGTCACGGCCAGCCTGCGGGCAAGCCGCGGCGACGTAGTGACGCCCCGCGCCGCCGTCGCGATCGAACGAGCGGCTCAGATCTGGAGCCTTGGACGGAGAACCTACTGATGAACGAGACATTGACCGCAGCCAACCCCATCCTGCTCAAGACTGCCGCCACCGGCGACGTCGAAAGCATGCGCGCCGTGACCCGTGCGTGGATCGAAGAACACACACCGGCCGACTGGTTAGATGCCGCCCTCGCCGGCGACATGAGCCGCCTGCACGCCGTCCGCTCCGCGGAGGACTACCGGGCCTGGTACCCGGTACTCGGCGAATCAGGCTTGATCTCGGCCGCCTGGCCCACCGACTTCGGCGGTCTCGGTCTCGGCCGGGCAGCGGCGTCCGCAGTGCAGTCCGAACTCCGACGCGCCCGCCTAACGGCCCTGAACATCATCGGGATCGGCCTGGCCGCGCCGACGATCATGCAGTATGGCACGGACAGCCAGAAGCGCCGTTTGCTGCCGCCGATCGCTCAGAACGTTGATGCATGGTGTCAACTCTTCAGCGAGCCCGGCGCGGGCTCGGACCTGGCCGGACTCTCGACGCGCGCCCGCCGCACCGACAGCGGCACGTGGCTGATCGACGGGCAGAAGGTCTGGAGCAGCTTCGCCCACGAGGCCAACTTCGGCATCTTGCTCGCGCGCACCGATCCCGACGTGCCCAAGCATCAAGGCATTACCGCGTTCGCACTGCCGATGCACCACGAGGGCGTTGCGGTCCGTCCGCTGCGCAAGATCAGTGGTGACCACGAGTTCAACGAGGTCTTCATCGGAGGGGTCGAGATCGGCGACGACTTGCGAATCGGCCCCGAGGGCGCAGGGTGGGAGGTGGGCCGCGCTGTCCTCGCTTTTGAGCGAACCATGTTGTCCGGTGCCGGTTCGGGACTGCGTGAGCGCACAAGCGGATCGTCGATCCAGACGCTGGTCGATGCGGCCCGGGAGTCGGGCGCGGACAATGACCCCGTCGTTGTCGACGAGGTGGTGCGCCTCTATGTCGAGAACCAGGTGGTTCGACTCACCAACGAGCGTGCCCGAGCGCTCGGCCGTGACGGTGCGGCACCGGCACTGTTGAAGATTTTCTCGTCCGAGCACAACCAACGTCTTCAGGCCGCCCTGCTTGATGTCACCGGTGCGGCCGTCCACGAGGTAGAGGACAGCACCGCCGGTCGCCGGGTCTTCGGGTTCCTGCGTAGCCGCGGCGACACAATCGGTGGCGGTACCTCCGAGGTGCAGCGCAACAACGTCGCCGAGCGGGTGCTGGACCTGCCCAAGGATCCGTTCTCGGACCGTGACATCCCGTGGCGGGACATCCGCCGTGGACCGTCCGCGGACCAGTGACCCGTCCAGACAGGATGTTTGAAAACGTGAACGAACTAGATTACAACTCCGCCGCCATCGAGGGGCCCTGGAAGCAGCTCGTCGTGCATCGCGATGGCCACGTGCTCTGGATCGAGCTCGACAATCCCGGCGCCCTGAACGCGGTCAGCCCGATCATGCAGGACGAGCTGCATCGAGTTTGGCTGGCCTACGACAAGGACCCCGAGCTGCGGGTCGCCGTGCTGATCGGCGCGGGCGACCGCGCATTCTGCTCCGGCGCCGACGTCTCGGCCGTCGCAGACACCTCGCGCGGCCGCACCAGCGACTACGACCGGGAGACGAAGTTCACCCCAGCCCACGTCGGGGTCCGCAAGCCGATCATCTGCGTCGTCAATGGCGTCTGCGCCGGTGCCGGCCTGCACTTCGTGGCTGACTGCGACTTCGCAATCGCCTCCGAAACCGCGACTTTCCTGGACCCGCACGTCAACGTCGGCCAAGTGTCGGCGCTGGAACCGATCGGACTCGCGCAGCACCTTCCACTGGGGGCGGTGATGCGCATGGTGCTGCTCGGCAAGTACGAGCGGCTCGACGCCCAGCGTGCGTACGAGCTGGGCATGGTCACTGAGGTCGTGTCGGCGTCATCGCTGCGCGATCGTGCGCTCGAGCTGGCGCGCTGGGTGGCCGCAGGATCGCCGGAGGCAATCCGCTTAAGCAGGGAAGCGATCTATGGATCACTTGAGTCGTCGTCGCTCCACGAGAGCCTGCGTCGAGGCTTCGTGTTGATCCGAGCCCACGCCGACCACCACCCCGACGCGCAGGAAGGCCCCCGAGCATTCTTCGAGCGACGCGACCCTCAGTGGGCGTCGCTCGCCTATGACGACCTCTGAGGTCGTCATAGAAGGCTGCCTGTGTCGCCCAGGTGGCCGTGAGACACGATCCGCGGTGTCCGGCGGAGCCATCCTCGACAGGAGTTCCAACCTCCCGCAGGTTGTGGGCTGTCCAGCCTGCGAGGGGGCGAGCTCAGTGGCGTCGATCTGGTCGCAGTCCCGCCGTTTCGCGTACCGGAAGCGGCGGGACGACGACTTTGGTCGCTATCTCCATCCGCGGGAAGCAGGCCGTGGGGGGTGAAGACTTTCGAGATCGTCGCCCGGGATAGGACGGTCCACCTCTGCGACGAGCAGATCGCATGGCCGCCACGGCCGCGAGCCGGTGGGTTATGTTGACGGCGCTGTTATTCCTGGCCGCACCCCGGAGTCGGTGGATTTCGTTTCCGCCCAACTCCGGGGGCGAGGTGTTGACTCGATGAGGGGCGACGCCCACCAAATTTTTCATCGGCAATTCGTGACCGGTGTCGGTACGTCGTCGGTCGGGGGTGTCGTCCGCTGCGAACCACTGCGTGAACGAACCACCGAACACCGCCGGGACCTTGTCGTGAGCAACCTCGAGCACTGCATCGAGCAGCGTCTTTCGCGCATCTGAGCTGGCGATGAATTACCGTTCACAACCGGTGTTGTGTGCCCACACCCTCTGACCAGCGTGGCTCACATCTGGGGCGATATCGGTTGTTTCAGATGTCCCCAGACTGGACAGTGGGGAGGCGACCCTGGCACGGTCGGGCCACCCCGCCCCGGGACAGGGTGGTGGCCCGACCGAAATCTCAGGCGGACGCGCTGTGGAGACCGAGCAAATTACTGAGGGCGCGGCGGTGGTCACGCGGCGCTCCCAGCAGGCTCTGGGCCACCTTCGCGCGACGGAGATAGATGTGGATGTCGTGCTCCCACGACATGCCGATCCCGCCGTGTAGTTGCAAAGCCGCGCCGGCCACGTCGACGACAGCGTCGGAGCAGTACGCACCGGCGAGGGCGCTGAGCCGCAGCGCTTCGGCGACGGTTTCCGCGTCACCGGGGCTGGCGGCGTCGACGGCGTCCCGCGCCGCTGACGAGGCGGCGGTCGCGCCCTCGGTCGCGATCGCCATGTTCACGCAGCGGTGCTTGACCGCCTGGAACGAGCCGATGGCGCGACCGAACTGATAGCGGGTGCGGACGTAGTCGACAGTCAGCTCGAGCAGGTGCTGAGCTATTCCGACCTGCTCGGCCGACAGGGCGGTGACAGCGCCGGCAATCAGCAGGTGCAGTCGCTCCGGGTCGGCGGTCGCCGAGAGCACCAGTCGTGCCGGGGTCGACGCGAAGCGGTGCAGCGCCATCGGGCGGGTCAGGTCCAGCGTGTCCATGGCCTTGCGCTGGTGCCCGTCGGCGTCGGCGGTCACCGCCCAGACGCCGGTGCCAGCCTCGCAGTCGGCCACGACATACACGGTGTCGGCGATCAGGCCGTGCGGGACGCCGAATACGGCGCCGTCGAGCACCCACTCGTCTCCGGAACGGGTGGCCGCGGCGGTGTCGCGGCGGTGGGAGGAGGCGATGCGTCCGATGCCGGCGATCGTCGCGATGCGGCTCTCTTCGACAAGTTCCGCCCAGTCGCCTTCGACGTCCTGGTCGGCGAGCTTCAGCAGCTGCGGCGTGAGGACGGCAGACTCGAGCGCCGGACCGTTGTAGCAGGCGCGTCCGGTCTCCTCGAGCACGACGCCCACGTCGACGAGGCCCAACTCGAGCCCCCCGACGGACTCGGGGGCAACCAACGCTGTGACACCGAGCTCCTGACTGAGCTGGCGCCACAGGACAGGGTCGAAGCCGCCGGTGTAGTCACCTTCGGCGGTGCGGGCCGCCGCGATCGGCTGAGCGCGGGTCAACATCGAGCGGGCCGTGGAACGGATCTCGCGCTGCTCGGGAGTCTCGTGCTTGGACATAGGTGCAGGTACCTCTCGTGCGTCAGACGGCGTCGAGTGCCGTCTGGTCGGCGAACATGGTTCGGACTGCCTGGGCGTCGGGCTTCATTGCGACGGTGCGCGGCAATTCGGCCAGCACCCGGATCGCGGTCGGCACCTTGTATGCCTCGACGCGGTCGCGTAGCCACGTGCGCAGCTCTGCCTCGGTCGGGCTCGCGGCACCACGAGCAGTCTGGACGGCAGCGACGGGCACCTGCCCGAGGCGGGGATCCGGGATCCCGACGACGACGGCGTCAAGGACGGACGGATGTGCCCGGAGCTCGTCGGCGACCTCGCCGGCGTCGACTTTGAACCCGCCGCGGTTGATGGCACCGTCGGCGCGTCCGACGATCCACAGGAAGCCATCGGTGTCGTAGTAGGCGAGATCGCTGGTGCGGATCCAGCTGTCGTCGGTCGACGAGGCCTGCGCGGTGCGCACCTCGAGCAAGCCGGTGGCTCCCACCGGCAGTGCCTCCAACGACTCGGCGTCGACGACGCGCACCTCGACGCCAGGGTGGAGCCGCCCAACCGCGCCGCGCTTGACCTTGCGCAGACGCTCGTGATCCTTGAGAGTCCAACTCGCGAGACCTTGGAGCTCCGTCGCCCCGTAGGCCTGCAGCACGGCGACGTCGTAGCGCTTCTCGAACTCTTCGGCGAGGTCTGGGTCCAGTGGTGCGGACCCTGACCTCGCCGACCGCAGACCGGAAAGCCAGGCCGGATCGATGTCAGCGTCGAGAATCATGCGCAGGCCGGCGGGTGGCACGCCCGTGGTGACGACGTCGTGATCGCGCACGGCCTCGGCCCAAGCGACAGGCTCGAAGCGGTCGAGCAATACGAGCTGACGACCGGCGGCAATCGTGACGCATATCGACTGGATGGCGCTGGTGTGGGCCAGGGGGAGCATCTGAATCGTGGCTCCGCGGCGCAGTTGGACGCCGTTGGCGGCGCTGCCCTTGTTGTGGTGACGATCGACCGCGTCGATCGAGGCGGACAGTGAGCTGCGGGTGACCTCGACGCGCTTCGGCTTGCCGGTCGTGCCGCTCGTCTTGAGGCTGACCGCGCAGTCGGTCCCGCTCGGGCGGGCCCGGTCGACCGCCGCATGTTCGGTGCCGTCGGCCAGAAGGATGGCGGAGGCGTTCGGGCCCCGCTCGAGTCGCAGTGCCGTCGCACCGATCGACGTGGTGGCTTCGAGCACGCCCGGCCGGTCCCAGTCGGTGCCGGCCGCAACAACGGCCGCGGGGCGAAGTTCCGCGATCTCCTCGCTCAGTGCAGCGTCGGGCTGCATGTGGTTGAGCAGGAGGACGGGACGTCCAACCGTCAGGCCCCAAAGGAGAGCGGAGATCGTGGCGCTGTCGTTGCGGCTTATGAGGGCGACGAACGCGTCTTCGGGCAGTGCGCGGGTGCGTTCGGACAGGCTGGACCCGATGGCCGCGATGTCGGCCCACGAATCCCAGCGGCCGTCCTGCGAGATGGCCCCCGCGGTCGGGTTGACCGTGATGACCTTGGATAGGCGTTCGGAGAGGTCCACAGCGCTCCTGATGGTCGTGCGACTGACGGCGCATGGTTACGGATTTCATAAGAGTACACTGTTTTACATCTTTCGCGGACATTAAAGCGTCGCGGGCTTCGTTCGGGTCGCTCCAAACGTATGTGGCGTCGATCATGACAACAGGTGTCAGGTTGGAGGAGGCGACGATGGGGTGGCCAGTCATGAGTGACGACGAGATGACCTGTTCGCACTGGTGAGGGAGATCGGGCATGCGACGAAGTGCTGCCGGATCGCGAAATCCTTCAGGGACTTTGGGATTGTGGGCATGTGGGCGACACAGGGAAGAGCCTGCGGTCCGGTGCTCCTTGCCATGATCGGATCTTGATCGATCGTGGCGCTTTCATCAGGAACAAGCGTCCGAGTATCGAGAGCCCGTGCACACAGTGCCCTCTATTCTCGTCACGGTGAACCTGGCGCACGGTCGAGACCGAGCCTGCAGGGCGTCTCGCGTTCGGCGGGCATGAGGGCCTTGATCCGGATGATTACGGAATCGAGATCTGCTGCCTACCGCCATCGCTTCAAGAAGTTCCGCAACGGTGGGAGCGTGGTCACGCCGCCGATACCGGTCGACCGGGCGGGCTAGTGGTGCGGATCGACCTGGGGCCCGCTCGTCCCGCGCTCTCGGTGCGCGACGCTGACGGCAATAGGAGCGTGGTCGCCGCGGAGATCGCCATCAGGGCGACCACCATCATGAACCCGTGGACGTACCCGGACTCCTGGGGCAGGCCGTCAGGCCCGGCGCTCGAGGTGACGATCGTGGTCATGGCGGCGGCGCCGATGGCTCCCCCGATGCTGCGGATGTTGGTGTTCATACCGGTCGCCACGCCGCTCTGCTCCGGCGGCACCGATGCCAGCACGACGGTGACAATGCTGGCGAACACCGCGCCCATGCCGAGGCCAATGGCCACGTTGGCCGCCGCGAGCTGGAGATGGGTGCCGTGCCAGAGCACGAGAGACTGCACGCCCGAGCCGGCGAGTAAACAGCCGCAGAATACGACCGTCTTTGCCCCGAGGCGCCGGACGAGCCAGCCCGTCGACAGGCCGCATACGAACGACGCCACGGCGTGGGGGAGGATCAGGAGCCCTGATCCCGTCGTGTCGAGGCCGAACCCATAGCCAGTGGACGCCGGGGTCTGTAGAAACTGGGGTAGGAACGCGAAGACTGAGTACATCGCGCCGCCGACGGTCAGTACGACGAGGTTGCTCGTCCACACGCCGCGCTGGCGCATCATCGTCAGGTCGATGAGTGGTACCCGGCCTCGGCGTTCGGCCACGAGCCAGGCGGCGAGCAGCGCGATTCCCGCGGCGATCAGCGCAATTACCTGCCAGGAGGTCCAGCCCGAGCGTGGTCCCTGGCTGATACCGAGCAGGAGTGCTACAAGCCATCCGGCGAGCAGGGCGGCCGGAGCGAGCGGTAGTCGGGCGGGCGTGCGTACTGGCGACGGCGGAACCAGGACTGCCGCCACGATCGCCGCTGCGCCGGTGACGGCGAAGGGTATCCAGAAGAGCCAGTGGTAGCCCAGATGGTCCACGATCGGTCCGGCGACGACGATGCCCGCGCCGAATCCGACGGCCATCAGCGACGAGATGAATCCAGCGCCACCGGCGACGCGGTGCGGGGGCAGCTCGTCACGGATGATGCCGAACGCGAGCGGCACGACGCCGCCACCGACCCCCATCACCACTCGGCCGGCGACGAGGACCCCGATGGACGGGGCGAGCGCACCGATCAGCGAGCCCAGGGTTAGGAAACCGAGCGAGACGACGAGCAGGCGGTTCTTGCCGAAGGCGTCGCCGAGTCGCCCGACAATGGGTGTGAAGACCGAGGCTGACAGTAGGTATGCGGTTAGCACCCATGCCGCCGTCGCCTGGTCGGTGCCGAGTTCCTTTTCGATGTGCGGCAGCACTGGCACTGTCATCGACTGCAGAAGGGCGAAGGATCCGGCGGACACTGCCAGGATCGCGAACGTCACCTGGTGGGGGGTCCGGCGCCGGGTGTGCGGGAGGTTCAGGGGCACGGTGAGCGATTCTCCAGGTGACGGTGCGCCCGGGACGCAAGTGGTTGTTGTCTGTTACTAACGAATAAGAGTACCCGAAAATAATCGACGTGCTACTCGTTTGCACGGTCTATGACGCCGAATGCGGGCGAAGATAGACATGATCGCATATTTGAGTATACTGAATTAGATACTGAGCACGTAACAATGTCGAGGACGACCGCGACGGTCGCCGAAGGAGGCAAAGACATGGGTGGCAGGCTGGCCGGACGAGTGGCCCTCATCACTGGTGCGGGTCGGGGGATCGGTGCAGAGTACGCACGATTCCTCACTGCCGAGGGTGCCTCCGTGGTGATCAACGACGTAGGCGGCTCGCTCGATGGCGCGGATGCCGACACCTCGGTCGCCCAGCAGCTCGCAGACGAGCTGAACGCATCGGGCGGCTCGGCCGTGGCCGATCACCATGACGTAGCGGACTGGGACGGCGCCCAGGCTGCTGTTCAGACGGCACTCGACGCATTCGGTGATCTCGACGTGCTGGTCAACAACGCCGGCATCCTACGCGACCGCATGCTCGTGAACATGTCCATCGAGGAGTGGGATGCGGTGCACAGGGTTCACCTGCGCGGTCACTTCTGCATGACCCGCCACGCAGCCAACCACTGGCGGGCGAACAAGTCCGATGGTCGCGACCGCGTGCTGATCCACACGTCGTCATCGAACGGCCTACTCGGCAGCATCGGCCAAATGAACTACGCGAGCGCCAAGGCGGCGATCGCCGCCATGGCGCGGCTGACCCACCTCGAGCTGAACGAACGCTACGGAGTGCGCACATACTCAATCGCCCCCGGTGCGCGGACCCGGCTCACGCTCGCCTCGCCCGGAGTCGCCGACGTCGTTGCCCAGCAGGGCGAGGGATTTGACCAGTACGACCCCGCCAACGTTGCACCCTTCGTCGGTTGGCTCGCCGACCCAACCTGCACCGCGCCGTCGGGGTCGGTGTTCCACGTATACGGCGACACGGTGACCCGTTACGAGCCGTGGCGCGCCGCCGCCACGATCACGGCCGGGGGCCGGGCCTGGAACCTCGACGCCCTCGACGCAGCATCCGCCGAGCTGTTCGCCTAACCGGGAGGAACCGAGCAGTATGACCGAACGCATCGTCATCATGGACGGGGCACGCACCCCGATCGGAAGTTTTGGGGGCGTCCTCTCCGGAATTCCGGCCCACGAGCTTGGCGCTCACGCCGTCGTCGAGGCATTAAAGCGCTCCCGCGTCGCAGCCGGCGAGCCGTCCGAGGTGGTCATGGGCTGCATCGGCCAGGTCGGCTCCGACGCCTACAACGCGCGGCGGGTCGCGATCACGGCCGGACTCCCGGCGAGCACACCCGCCCTCACTGTCAACCGCCTCTGCGGCAGCGGGCTGCAGGCTGTGTGGTCGGCGGCCCAGCAGATGCGCTGGAACGAACTGGACATCACGATTGCCGGCGGCGACGAATCGATGTCGCGCATGCCCTTCTACGACTTTCAGGCGCGCGACGGCAAACGTCTGGGCGACCGCGCGCTCGTGGACGGCACGGTCGCGATGCTGACCGACCCGTTCGACAGAGTCCACATGGGCGTGACAGCCGAGGCAGTCGCGGCGAAGTACCAAGTGTCGCGCCAAGAGCAGGACGAATTCGCCCTGGAATCGCAACGTCGTGCCGCGACCGACGCGGCCCGTGCCATGTTCGCCGAGGAGATCGTCGCGGTCGAGACCGGAGGACGTCGATCGGCAACGGTCGACACCGACGAGCATCCCAAGCCCGACACCACGCTCGAGGTACTGGCCTCGCTGCGCCCCGCGTTCCAGGCCGGCGGGACGGTAACGGCGGGCAACGCTTCGGGCATCAACGACGGCGCCGCCGCAGTCGTGCTCGCACGCGAGTCGGTCGCGCGCGATCGAGGGTTCGACGCGCCGGTCGCACTCGAGCACGTCGCGGTCGCCGCGATGGAGCCTGGCCTGATGGGTTACGCGCCGACCTTCGCGATCCGCAAACTGCTCGCCCGCGCAGGGCTGAAGCCGTCGAATATCGACATCGTCGAGCTGAACGAGGCCTTCGCATCCCAGGCGGTCGCAGTGCGGCGCGACGTCGGACTCGACCCGGAACGCACCAACCCGTACGGCGGTGCCATCGCACTCGGCCACCCCGTCGGGGCTACCGGCGCCATCCTCACGCTTCGCGCCGTGAAGCACCTCCGTCGTACGGATGGTGAGTTCGCCGTCGTTTCGATGTGCATCGGCGGCGGGCAGGCGCTGGCGGCTCTACTGCGTCGGCTCGACTGACCCGGCTGCGACGAAAGGACCACCGTTTCATGACGTGCCCGGTGTCGTACGCCGTCGACAATGGCGTCGCTCGAATTAGCTTCGACCGCCCAGAAGACGGCAACCCGTTCAACCTGGACTCGGCGCGCGCGTTGCTCGACGCAGTCCTGCAGGCCAAGGCCGACCGAGCGCGGGTGATCGTGCTCGAGTCCGCCGGACGGTTCTTCTCCGTTGGTGGCGATCTGGGTGTCTTCGCGACCGCCGACCAGCCCGAGCCGCTGCTCCTGGAGCTTGCCGAGATCGCTCACCGCGCAACCGTCGAGCTGGTCCGTGGTGATGCCGTGGTCGTCAGTGCCGTGCAAGGCACGGCGGCCGGAATCGGCTTCTCCCTGGCCGCGGCAGCCGACGTGATCGTCGCGGCGGATACGGCGAAGTTCTCGCTGGCTTACACCGCCGTCGGTTTGAGCCCCGACGGCGGTGGCAGCCTGCTGGTGCACACGCTCGGACTCCACGGGGTACTGCGGCTCGCCCTGCTCGGGGACCTGCTGACAGCGCAAGAGGCGCATTCAGCCGGCCTGGTGGCGCGGGTCGTGCCGGCCGTCGAGCTGGGCGGTACCGTCGACAACGTCGTTGAGCACCTCCGCCGGGGCTCGGCGGCGGCGCTAGCGGCCACCAAGCGTCTCGTTCGGCAGGCGGCAGAGCCCGCGCTGGAAACGGCCCTTCGTGACGAGGCCGTGACGATCAGCCGGCTGGCAGGCGGGCCGGACGGCCGCGAAGGCGTCGCGGCTTTCATCGAGAAACGCCGACCACGCTTCACCTGAGACGAAGGCCGACCTGTGGAGGTTCGACCGCACCCGCGTTTCGGGTCGATGCGAATTCGGACTTGCGAGAATGTCTTTCGTGTCGGGACCGCATCGTAGAATCGCCTCGCTGTTTGACCCGCGTTCCCAACGGCAACCTTCGCTGCCGTTGGGAACGATCGACGGAGGAAGAACAACGTTGTGGTCACGTGGCACTTCGCATGTAAGGCCACCCGCGTGAGGAAGCCGGTGGGTCGCGTGGCGTTCTGGCCGGGGTGCTGCAGGATCGGGAACTGCGCGGAAATCTATAAAATCGACGTCGCGGTTCTCCGGCGCCACCTGGGCGACGAGTTCCGTTGATGCAACAAGCTCGTACGACGCGACGCCCGTGTCCCCGGACCCATCCCGGTCCGCGTCTGCCGGACTGCGGAATTTTCCGAAGAGCGGTTGGCCTTTTGGCGTTGCCCTGCGCTACGCCCGCCTCTAGCGGGCCGCATTCGACGGACAGCACGTCGGACCCTCTGCCAGGGGTCGATCATCGGCGTGCTCGACTGATGTGACTGTCTAAATCGGATTGTCTCCGTGGACTTTCTGGCTCCACCAGATTGTCGAAGATGCGCCACCGGTGCGCCCTTACAGACGAACATCTTGGCGATACCCAGCTGGGCTCCTTGGCGCCATCGGTGACGAGACGACCGTTCCGAACTAGCGATGCCAACTTCTGTTCCTGTGTGCGTGTCACAGGGAATTGGCAGGATGGGTGGCCGATGACTCGGTGGTCGATCTGTGGTCGTGGTGGGCTTGCATGGCGCCCTGTGAGCAGTAAGGGAGGGCGGGGCTGAGAGTCAGTCAAGCTGCCACCGATATACGCGTCTCGAATATGGCTCAAGTGGCGTTGCCTGCCGCCCACAGTCCGTGGATCGGTCATTGTTGTCGAGGACCCCGCGGATCCATGCCACACCACCCGCGATCACGGTCGTCCCCCCGAGCCTCGGCACTCGATCATGGTCACGTGCGCGCCATGCGCGCCATGCGCGGCTACGCCGACGGCTGAAGCTAGCCCCGCCTGATTACGACGCCACGACGTTCCTTCTGTAAGTCAAACTCTTCTGCTCTTTGAGGTTGCACTATCAGTGGGTTGTGTGACTCTTATCGCGACTTAGCGTAAAAAGTATCCTTAACGTGGACTGTTGTGGCGTTCATCCTGGTAGCCAGGTCTGAGTGCCGCGCAGCACTTCGCACTAGCTCGTCACTGTCTCTGGCCCCGCTGCCGAGCACGCCACGGTCGCAGTCGTGTCGGTGACGTGCCGCGCTTCAAGTGCAGGGCGGTACCGGATTCGCAAGGGAACACGCACGCCATCGGTAATGCACACGGACGTGGCTCAATCAGGTATTTCGCGGTGGACAATCCGACATTGAGCGAGATGGATAAGGCGTTCGCTGACGCTGTCAACGCTCCGCGGGAAGCGGCGACGGGTGTTCCGACCGCGTGGCATCAAAGAAGAGCGGACGTCATGGATCGCAAGCCGCAGCGCTGACCCGGATGCACAGGTCAATCGAGGTACGTCCAGAAGAGGCTATTGTTTACCCATGTCATTGTCGCAAACCTCTGCCGTCAGGATCGCTTCGCCGACCGACGGCCGGAAGATGGCCCAGCAGGTTGCTGAGCTGCTCGAGCAGGAGATTATCGATGCTGGCTGGCCAGTCGGGCAGGTGCTTGGTTCGGAATCCGAGCTTCTTGCGCGACTCGGTGTCAGCCGGGCAGTCTTTCGCGAAGCCATCCGCGTGCTTGAACACCACGATGTCGCCTATATGCGTCGTGGCCCCGGCGGGGGTCTCGTAGTAAGAGCCCCTGATTCCGCTGCGTCTGTGCGCGCGTGCGCGCTGAGCCTCAATTATCATGACGCCACCTGGGAGCAGGTTTTCGAGGCCAGGAGCGCGCTTGAGCTCCGGTGCGTCGAGGCCGCCGCACGACGAATCGACGAGACCGGAATCGCCAGGCTACGCGAGGTGTTGGGAGCTGAGGAGCAGGCGCAGCGTGCCGGTGAGGTAGGGACCCACGACTTGCACGTAGTCCTCGCCGAGATCAGCGGTAACCCAGCATTTGTACTTTTCATAGACGTGCTCACCCAGTTGAGCACTGGTGGTGCCTCGCATGAACGGACGCCCGCCACCGCTGCGGGGGTGCGTACTGCGCACGACAAGATTGCCGAAGCGGTCATCTCTGGTGATGCCGCACTCGCCCGGCATTATATGCAAGTCCATCTCGACGAGATTGCACACTGGCTTGCGGCCAACGACGGGAAACCCGGCGACCGCTAGTCGCAGGGCGCATATGTAACCCGAGGTTTCCTCGGTTGCGTATTCGGGCCGACGGCGGGAGAACCCGGGTTGGGCGTAATTCGGTCAGCCCTGTTACAGCCGCGGATTGACCGGACTTACCAACCCCAAGGATTGTCCGGGATGAGGACCTTGAACGCGCCCCCGAAGAGAAAGACGGTGGCCGCTTACAGCCGGCGATTGCGATTACGTTGGTGACACGAACATGAGCCGCGAGTACAGCGCGGTGAAGACACTGCGTGCATCTTGCGGCGCGCCGAGTCAACGACGTAACCCATCCCGCGTGGCTCGACTCGTCCAGCTCGATCTGCGACATGCTCGCGACCCGCGACGCCGACCAGTCCAATTCGGTGACCGCGCTCGAGCACTCGATGAGGTTCGGCTACACCGGCATCGACAAATCCGCCTTGTACCGACGATCAGGCCCCGTGCTATCAGGCGACGCGAAGATGGTCACCAAGAACTGAGGCGCTGTAATCAGCGCGCTGCAGACGGGGTTTGCAGGTTCAGCGGCGATACCGGATCTCACCGCGGATGAGGGTGCAGCGCACAGAATTCGAGTGGGGTGCAACAAGCGTGTCGATGAGCGGCTGGTCGAGTAGAACGAGGTCTGCGGGGGCTCCCACGCGCACCGTGCGTGGCGCAACTCCGGGGTGGTCGAGTGGAGTCAGGTAGCGGTTGAGGGCTTGAGTGGCGGTGATCGTCTCCTGCGGCCCCACAACGTGGCCGGTAGGGGCGCGGCGGGATGTCGCAGCGGCGATCACCGACCACGGATCGAGGGGGCCGTAGGGTGCGTCGCTGGACAGTGCCAAGGGCACGCCGGCGTTGAGCAGCGACCGGCAGCGGTACAGGTCCGGCAGGTCCCTCGGGTCGACGCGGGCGAGGTAGTCGTCGCCGCGGTGTGCGAGGAATCCGGGTTGGGTAACAACGCACAGTCCGCGACGGCGCAGTTCGGGGATCGACTCAACGGGTACCAGCGCGCCGTGCTCAATCCGGTCGCCGGTCAGGGTGCCGATCTCGTCGAACACTGCTAGTAGTAGCAGCAGCGCTTCCCGGCTGACGCAGTGCACGGCGACCGGGCGGCCGTGGGTGTGGGCGCGGCGGACAGTATCGGCCAGGGTGTCGAAGTCGGGCAACGCCGAGTCGGCGACGACGATCTTGTACGGGCCGGTGGTCACTGTGGCCGAAGACACCGGCTCGACCTGGAGCGGCACACCGAGCAGGTGCAGCCGTTGGGGCAGTGCGCCGGTGATGTGTGCGTCGAGCAGCGCGGCGAGGGAGTCCGTCGTCAGGTCCGGGGTGGCGTCGGTGACCCCGGTGATTCCGAAGCGGGCCAGGTCTGTGCCGACGGTGTCGAGCGGTGGTGGGCCGGTGGCGGGTAGCCGTTCCCGCAGCCACGCATCGGCTCGCCATAGCCGGCCGGTGGGGCGGCCGGAATCGTCGCGTTCGATGCCCGGATGCTCGGCGGACGCCAGCCCGGCCAATGCACAGGCCGCCGAGTTGAGCATCCACAGCGCGCCGCTGCGGTGCTGCAGTCGCACCGGTCGCCGCGCGTGCAGCCGGTCGAGGGATGCGGCATCGAGCATGCCGGCGACGGTCTCGACGTAGCCGACCCCACGGATCCACCCGCCTCCGGGGGCGGTGTCAAGCGCGCGGGCCAGGTCCTCGGGCGTGCGCACGCGTGGGGGACCACACTGCACCGAGTCGGCGTCGGCGGCCATCGCGTACAGGTGCAGGTGGTGATCGTGCAGCCCGGGCAGCAGCGCGCCGCCGCATCCGTCCATCACTTCGGCCCCGTCGGCGTCGAGGTTGACCCCGATTGCCGCGACCTGCCCGTCGCGGACTGCGACGTCGCGCAGGCCGACCGGAAGTTCGACGCCGCGCAGCAGCAGGCCGGTCACCACGCGATCCCAAGATCGGCAAGCACCGACGCGGTATCTCGACCCGGCGCGGCGACGTCGCCGCGCCGGGTGCGTCGCCGCGGCGCGGCGATCTCCGCGGGACCTTCGTTGGTCTCGACACACCATTGGGTCCCATCCCGATAAGCCTGGGGCGCAGGTGCTTCCGTCCTGTCGAGCGTTGCCGACACGGCCGCCGACATCGAGACGTCCCACAGTTTTCCGCTGCCATCGCAGGGTGCGGACATTGCCAGGGCTGCGGCGGTGAGCCCGGTCAACGGATCCGCGATGGCGTCGCCGACGAACATCGGCCCTTCGTCGTCGCGGGCGATGAGTCCGGCGCCAGCGGCGATGTCGTCGCCGAATCCGATCCGGTTCGAAGCGCGTCCGTGCGCGGTGATCGAGATCCACGTACCGCCATCGGCGACGAAGTCCTCGGCACACAGCCCGAATCCGACCAATGCGCGCGGACGCGAGGCTTCGATGACGATGTCGGCGGCGACGACGAGCGCGGCCAGGGCCTCGCGGTCGCGGGCAAGGGTGGGATCGAGCATCACCGCCTGGTGATCGCCGTGGAGCAGGCGATAGAACGCGGCGTCGCCGCGGCGAGCACCGTCGAGCCGCGACGGTATCTCGACCTTGACCACCGCCGCCCCGGCCAGGCCCAGCAGGTGCGCGCACAGTGGCCCCGCCCAGAGAGCGCTGAAGTCGACGACGCGGAGCCCGGCGACTGGACGCGGGGCGAGCGGCCGCAATGGCTCCGGGCAGGCGCTGGCCGGCAGAGTGACGGCCCCGGCCGCCACCGAGAGCAGTTCGGCGCGTTCGGTCAGCTCGGGCCCGGTGTGTTCGCGCAGCCAGTCCTCGACGGCGGGCCATGGGCTGTCGGCGATGTCGGCGCCGACCAGAGCACCGAGCAGGAGCGGGTCGTCGGGGCGAGCGCAGGAGACTGCGGCCCAGCCGTCGGCCGTAGGGAGCAACTGGCACGCGCCGCCGGCGGACGTTGCGCCGGCGCGATGATGCCCGGTGAACGCGGCGCGTTCGGCCAGCAGCCGGGCCCCGTCGAGGGCCACCGTGCCGCCGGTGACGTCGGCGATCCACGCTGTGCGCTCGCGCGCGACGGTCGCCGCTCGGCCCGGAGGAATCAGCGGCGGGCCGTCGGCGCGTCCGGTGAGGGCCGCAATCCCGCTCTCGGCCCAATCCCGCACCGGATCAGGGTACTTGGAGGGCGCCACGCTGCCGATGCTACATTGCGGCACAACCACTTCAGGACGGCGAACATGGACATAGGCGTACGGACCATCACAGCGGCGGACCTCGCAGACGGCGCCGCGGACACACCGGCTCTCGGCGAAGACGCGGTGCTGCGCGAGCCCGTGCTGATCATCGACCTCGACGACGCGGATGAAACGTTGGCCGCGGTCGCCGCAGCGCGGGTGCCAGCACTGGACCGACTCACTATCGGCCGGTCCAGCGGCCCGGTCCGGCCCGCGCTGGCGCCCCTGACGGCCGCGCTGGATCTGAGCTATGCCACCGACGCAAGCCCGGTGGATCGTGCGGTGGTCGGGACGGAGGACGTCGACGCCACGATCGTTGAGTTCGTCGCGTGCGTCAGTAGGTTCACGCAGTCGGCGCTCGTCGCGGCACAGGTCCTGCGGATCACGCAGACACTGCCAGTGCCCGAGGCAATCGACGTCGAATCGCTCGCCTATTCGACCCTGCAGGGTGGCGACGAGTTCCGCGGCTGGCTCGATGAACGCCGCCGCCTCGAGCGGCCCCTACCGCCACCGCCCCGCGCCGACCCGGTGCTGATCGACCGCGACGCCGACACGCTGCGCATCACCCTGAACCGGCCCGAGCGGCGCAACGCCTACGGCACCGCATTGCGTGACGCGCTGGTCGAGGCGCTACGCATACCACTGCTCGACGACACGATCAGGAACGTGATCTTCGACGGCGCCGGGCCGTCGTTCTGCGCAGGCGGGGACCTCGACGAATTTGGTCACACCCCCGACACCGCGACGGCCCACCTGATCCGCACCCGCGGCGGCGCTGGACGCTTGATCGCCGCGCTCGCGGACCGCACGGAGGCTCGCCTGCACGGGCACTGCGTCGGCGCCGGCATCGAGGTTCCGGCCTTCGCACACCACATCGTCGCTGACCCCATCACGGTCTTCCGACTACCGGAGGTGACGATGGGCCTAATCCCAGGGGCGGGCGGTACGGTCAGTGTGCCTCGCCGCATCGGACGGTGGCGCGCCCTGCACCTGTTCGTCACCGGTGCCGCGATCGACGCGCAGCACGCGCTCGACTGGGGACTGATCGACGAGATCAGGGACTCGTAGAGGCACTGACTGGTTGGTGATCGGCGAGACCGAAGCGGCAATTTCGGAGCCGATCCTCCATTAGGGGGGACGATCTCAACGGTCGCGAGCGATCACCGTTGGATCCGGCGTGACTGCCGGCCGAGTACCCGAGATGTGGTGATCGGCGATGCAGTCGCTGGGAACGGCTTGTCTCGGGTGGTGGGTCAGCCCTAGACGCACGACATGCGGCGTCCGCGGTTCACAGATGCGCCAGCATGGGGAACAGGGCGATCGCGGAGACGGTGATTCCTGCGGCGCCGGCGACGACGCCGAGTAGGGCCTGCAACGATGCCGCTTCGTCGTCGGCCACCGCGGACCGCGAGGCGGCGAAGGCGCCGCAGACGACCGCGGCCACTCCCAGTATGAATCCGAGCCCGACCACCCAGAACGACGCCGCGGACAGTGCCCCGAGGGCGATCGATACGGCGGGCAAGCGCGAACGATGCTGCTTCCGTACGCCGTTGCCGTCGGCGGAGGAACACACGCGGTGGTTGGCGTGGGGGATGGCGACGGTCATGATCCTCCTTCGTGCGGTTGACGAGTCGGGCCGGGGGCATTTGATTTCACATGACCAGGAGCGTCTTCGGGACGGTTCGGTCCAAGGATGCTGCGAACGGTGTGGTCGACCGTCGCGACTCGGTGGAGGTTCCGCTTGTGACGTCGGCCCATATAAAAGGTAGCACTCATTTTGGGTGAGTGCTAGCTCCTTTTGCTAAGTAATGTCTCTGCTCAGCAATCCACGCGTGCGAACCGGGACCGAGCCGTGCAGCAAGAGGATTGCGGTGTCGGAGTGATGTCCCGGTGATCGGACCCGGTGGGTGGTCGGTTTATGTTGGGTCGGCTCGGTGCTTGCGTCGCCGCTGGTGGTGGCGAGGCCGGCGGGATAGCGAGCCCGGACGGCGGAGGTGGAGGCTGCTATGACTGAGCCGGTCCGGCTGGGCAGCGGCTGCTACATGCGCACATCGGAGTCTCGCAACCGACGATTCACCGCATGCTACGCACTGTTCTGGAGAGCCAGGCGCTGCTCGATAACACCGCCGAGGTCATCGAACACTCAAACAGCTCAACGACGTGCAGGTCGAAGCGGTATTTGCCTGCCCGCGGTGAGTGAGAGTGATCGGCGCCGAGTCAGGGGCGGACACGGTGGCGCGCACCATGCCGTAGGAGGGCGCAAGCTAGCCCTGCTCGACCAGTCGACCTACTCATCTGACGGCCGTTGTCGGCCACGACACATGGCTTTTCGATTTCGGTCCGAACGTCGCGCTGATCTGGTCAAACCACAGACCATGTCCTTATGTGAATCCCGCCGCGTCCGCCTCGCTCCGGGTGATGGCGGGCCGTGCAGTTGGTTTCTGGGAAGGTCGTGGACTCGTCGGGCCGGAGTCCGGAAATCATTATGCGGTCAGTCCTCTGGCATAGTGATCGGCGATTCCCTCCACGACGGTGGGCGCGATCATTATCTTCACCTTCATCGATATCGCAGTTGTCTTGTGTGGGAGGGCTTCTTTCAGAGATCTAGGTGCCTGTGGTGCCGCCGTCGATCGCCAGCGCTGAGAGGTGGCGAACGAGCTCTGATCGGAGCGGGAGAAGGACACGGCGTAGGCGATGTCCCACGCGGTGGCCATCCGGCCCAATGGAGTTCTCGCCACCCGGTCGAGCTGGTTCGGGTTGGCCGCGATGGTCACACGCCCATTGGGGGTGTCGATCATGCCCGCATGCCCGGGCAAACGATGTTGACGCGGATTTCGCGGGCACTGGCCTCCAAGGCGCCGTGCCGCATCACCCGGTCAGGGCGGCTTTGGAAGCTTGGCACGCCACCAGTCGCCCACCGGTGGTCAGTGACGGTTGTTGTCGTCGACCCAGTAGGTGAAGGTGTACCGGCTGATCCCGGGCGAATCGGTGGTCAGGATCGTCTGCAAAGACAGATCGGACCAGGTGCGGACGCCCTGGGCCCGCAACTGTGCGACTGCCTTCTTCTCCGCGTCGTCACGGGCCGCGCCGGCAGGCAACTCCAGTGACATTCGTTCGATTCCCACCGGGAACACACTATGGCAGCGATACTCGCGCAGGTTCCGCCCCTCTCCATGGGACTGCAGATGCTGCAGCAGCATGTGGAAACATCGACCATCGGGTCCGGTTGTCGGTGTTGGATCTGCGGCGTAACGGTCCGAAGCGAACGACTTTGACTGGTGAACAATGGTGTTCGTGTACGAGTCTGAACCCGTCTGCCGAGTTCGGGGCTGCCGCGGCGAAGGTGACCACAGGGGCCGCGGTACCGTTGGATATGTTGTGGCGCAGCCAAGCGCAGCCCCCGCCAACGATGTATATCAGCTGGCAGGGGCGCTACACGGACAACCTGCACGTAGTAACGAGCAGCGCATCACTGATCTTCGTGAGCCAGGGCCCGGAAGTCCAGGGAGTGTGATCCACGCCATTGCACTATTTTCGCATCACTCAATAACCGACCAGTAAATGCGATCTTGAGGCTTCTCACGCTGAGTCTGGACCCCAACCTCCGGACTCGATTTCGGGTATGGGTGTGGGTAGTTCGGCCGATGTGCAGGTGTCGCCGTCGGTCCAAGGTAGCTGGTACGCCGCCGTCGATGTGGCAGCCGAGAATTATCTGTACGCGAGAGAAGAGTTGTCATGGCACGGATTCCCGAGAACCTGGGCGCCAGTGTACTGAATACATTGCGGATCGGTGTGATTGGCACTGTTCTGTACGCCGGGCTGATCATGGGCGCGGTTGTGGTGGCGGTGTGGAAGTTCCCGATGCCCGGCGTGTAGGCCCGCTGTGCCTGTAGGTCCTGCACCGATGCCGGTGAGTGAAACACTCGGTGGCAGTTCGGCGATAGATCTGGCAGGGGCGTGGTTGTGCCCGTGGCCCAGCGTGGCCGGCAAATCAGCGCGCGATACCCGTGACGGGCCCTGATGCTGTGGAAGGGACGATGATGTTCGGGACGGGCGTAGCTCTCATGGTTGGTCTGCTGGTGGTGGCGCTTCTGGTGGTGCCCGTCTCGTTGGGTGTGGCGGCACGAGCGGACGCGAAGGTCCGCAACCTTGCGGAGTCCCGGGCGTCCCATCCGAATCCGGTGGGCGCGGTCGCTGTTGCGGAAGTGGACGAGCGGTGTGATCGGTGGCGGCAGCTGGCAACCCGAGCGTGGCTGATCTGCGGCGGCGCCTCGCTGGTCGCAGTAGTGGTCGTGGGTGTACTGATCTGTGTCGGGTGACGGTGACGGCAGGTGCCGAGAGGTGCGCAATTTTGGCGGTTTGCACCTGTCGGTGGGGCGGGCTGAACCATGGCATCGCGCCCGCGTAGCGAGTATCCTTGGAAGCTGAAACCATGGAATCTCCAATGGAATACATGCCGAAGGCCGCCCGAACTGCGGTGGACGCCCAGGTGAGCCGAAGCGGCCCGTTCGGAGCGTCGTCAGCTCCGGCCGGACCTCGCCGGGACATGCAACACGTACCCGCCGCATGAGCCGCGACCGCGCTCGCCACGCGGTACGCGTCCGGGAGGAGATGTCCTCCGGTCGAGCGGCGGGGTTTTGAGTCGGTGTGCCTGGGTGATTGGCGTTGCTGATGGCTCCTCGGGCGTGTGTCTCGTGTGAGGTATTCGACCGAATCTACGGACTTCGGCGAAGCAGGGCACCAATATCTGCTAGCCAGTAACGGTTTGGCTGGCGCGGTATTGGTTTGTCCGCCTGCTCCTTCGTGTTCCGTTGCGAGGAGATGGTAGATCCGCTGCCCGCCCCGATCGCTTGAATGTGACTCACGACACATAACTTTCTCGGGTGGCCGATATGCGGATGAGGGTCAGCGGTGCACGCTCGCCGATTCAAATACATGCATCCGAGATCGGGCTGTTTGGTATGGACTTCGTGTCAGTGCGGTGTGGTGCGGTTGAATGGGTGGCATGGTGTCGCCGTGGGTGAGCAGCTGTGGCAGACGTTGTCCGATTCCGGGTTGGCGTTGGTGTGTGTCCGTGGGCCGCAGTGTCGGTGGGCGGATCTGCTTGTCTCCGGGGAGGAATCGGTGGGGGAGTTGACCTGGCTGGCCCGGGACGCCGCCGAGATCGCCGAGCAGTACCGCGACCGCCGATAGCGGCATACCGGAGCCGCAACGGCGCTGGAGCCCACTGGGCGGAGCGCCGAAGAAGCGGCATGGTGGGTCCGTTTCCGTGTGAGCGGGTGTCGGCGCCTGTGCTGATGGACGCGCGGGCTTTTCGGGGTGAGGCGCACCGGTGCCGGTGGTAGCGTCGCGCAGGCTGCAGAGGTGCGATCGAAAGTTGCCGGGCTGCAGCGGCGAATGGCACGGAAGGTGCGGTAGATGGTGCAACAGCAACGGGCGGCGGTGACCCGGGCACAGATCGTCCGCGGGGCGGCGGAAATGTTCGACAGGTCCGGTTTCGAGGGGGCCAGTCTCGTCGAGATCCTCGAGGCGGCGGGCATGACAAAGGGGGCGTTGTATTTTCATTTCCGCTCCAAGGAGGATTTGGCCCGGCACATCATCGCCGAGCAGCACCGGATCTCCATTTCCGCGGTGCAGGCGATCGCCGCGCAGGAGGCGTCGGCGATCGAGCAGATCGTGATGCTGTGCCACGAGATGGCCCGGCAGATCGTGCAGGATCCGATCGTGCGGGCCGGGATCCGCATCACCCTCGAGCTCAGTGCCGACGACCGTGGTCCCGCGGGCCCGTATTTGGATTGGATCGCCGCCTGCCAGGGGTTGGCGGTCCGGGCGGTCGCCGAGGGCGACATTCTCGACAGTATCGACCCGCCGACGTTCGCGCGGTTCGTCATCGGCGCGTTCACCGGGGTGCAGACCGTGTCCCAGGTCCTGACCCATCGCACCGATCTCGAGCAGCGGGTCGACGACATGTGGGGGTTCCTGCTGCCGGGGATCATGCCGACCACCCGGCACCCCTCCATGATGCGGATTCGGGCGGCCCGCACCGACGTTCCCGCCACCGGTCTGCCCGACCGTGAGAATTAGTGCGCCGAGACGAGTGCACATGCTCGCCGCAGGCCGATAGGTGCGCCGTGCGCACGCTGCCGGCGGCCGCAAGGGTCACGACGGCGGATGAGGACTGGGCGGTGACCGGGCCTGCGTGAGAGCGCAGGCGGTGTGTGCGTGAGCCTCGGTCCGGGTTCGCCCTTGATCCTGCCTTCTTCTCGGGGTGGTCCGGATGTCACTGACCGCCCGAGCCCGATGGACCACACGCCACGGGGAACACGTCGTCACCGTCCCCACCGACACACCGGCGAAGGCCGGCCAGACCGTCACCATCAGTGTCGGCGCCACTGGTTGTTCCGGGGCATGGCCGAGAACCGGGCGCGTGAGGTGGTCGCGCATATTGGGTTCCTCCGTAATCTGCGGCAACTGTACGAGGGTGGGGTCACCCAGACCCGGATGGCGCAGGTCAGCCGGCGATCAGCCGGATGCTCCAGCGGGCTCGCGTCGAGGCCCCGGATGTGCGGCCGGGCACCCACGGCGGCACCGCCTATGAGATCGCCGCCCGGTGCGCTGCGGGGGAGATCGACCATGCGACGATGCGCGCCGAGCTGATCGGCTGGGAGTACGACAAGCCCCTACCTCTGAGCGGCTACCCGGACGTTGACGATGTCCGCCCCCACGCGGAGGGTGGCTTCAACCAGCAGGTCGGCCGCGCGCTGACCCATGGGTTCCTCGCCGGTGAGGACTACGACCTGATCCTCGACGCCTTGGCCGACTGATCTGTGCCGACCCACGAACTCGAGGATCGCCGTGCCTTTCTCGCCTCGCTGTCGATCCCGGGTGGCCCGCTGACAATCGCCGCCGGGAGCGGTGCCACCGTGTGCCGGGTGCGGCGCCGAGTTGTGACATGGCCGTTTCTGATCCTCGGCATCGGCGGTGGGCTGCGGTTGAATGGGTGCATGGGGTCGCCTGCGGTGGAGCAGCTGTGGCAGACGTTGTCCGAGAACGAGTTGGCGTTGGTGTGCGTTCGGGGCCCGGAGTGTGAGTGGGCGGAGCTGATGACGGCCTGGGACCACGCGGTGGGGGAGCTGACCTGGTTGGCCCGGGAGACAAGCGAGGTCGCCGAGCAGTACCCTCGAGGCGCCGGTCACCGCAGTTCGGTGTCGTGACGGCGGGCGAACCTCACTGCGGCGGGGTAGGACGCGGTGTGGGCCGCCTGTACCGCCGTCGTCGTCGGTATCCCGGACCACGCGGAGACTGCCAACACGGGTGGCCGGGCTTGCCGTCGTAGTGTGGTCAGCGCCGCTCGCTCCCAGACTCGGGCGGTCTCGACCCCGCCGGTCGGTACGCAGTGCGATTCGCGATTGGCCGGCGGGGAAGGGATCAGCGCTGGCACGTCAGTTCGCAGCTATCCACCGGCAGCGCACAGGCGGTAGTGCGCACGCTCGCGCGTCACGTCGTCTGCCGTGGTCGGCTGCGGTTTCAGGGTGCTCACGGCTCCGTGATCTGCCCGGGAGCTCGGTCGGGCCCTTTCGGTCGGGCCCTTTCGGTAGGGCCCTTTCGGTAGGGCCGTTCAGTGTGATCGGCCTCTCGGCGGCGTGGGGTGGCTCGGTCGGGGCTGTGGTGGACGGAGTCGGGCGGGTGTGGGTACCTTGTAGTGGGATGATTCATTGTGAATCACGCGAGGAGGTGCTTGTCGTGGACACCATCGACCACAAGGCTGTCGCCGCACTCGATGCTGCGGCCGCCCGCCGCCGGGTCGCCGACCTCGACGTCCTGCGGGCGGTGGCCGAGGCGAACGCCGCCCACATCACCCAACGGGTCATCCATGAGCACATCGGAATCTCGCAACCGACGATTCACCGCATGCTGCGCACCGTGCTGGAGAACCCGGCCCTGCTCGATCGGACCCCGACCGAGGTCATCGACCGCCGCACCGCCGGCCAGATCAGCGATACCGAGATGATGCAGGTTCTGCTGGACTGGACCTTCACCTTCGGCCGGGTCCCGGTCAGCGGCGACATTTCGGCGGATGCGTACGAGCCCGGTAGCTGGGACGAGATCGAACGCGCCTACTACCGCGGACTGCTGACCGACGACGAGATCGGCCGGCTGATGGAACGCAACAAGGACGCCCTCGAGCAGGCGGCACGGTCTGCGTGAACTCCCCGGATCCGCTGCGCGGCACGGTCGCCGCGCAGCTCGCCGCCATGTCCGTCCCCGGTGGCCCGCTGCACACCAAGTCCGCGACCAGCACGATGATCCGGTTCGCGGTATCCCCGGGCCGGCTGCGGTTCCGCCGCACCGTCATCGACCGGTAGTTGGCACGGGAAACCCCACTGCGCGAGGGACGTTCGGCGATCCTGACCGCCGGTGCACCCGGGGCGGGGAAGAGTACTTTGCTGCGCGACCGTATCCCCGACCTGGACGGGTACCGGAGCCCCTGTGGCGGGGGAGTATGCGCGCGCCTGTATCGGCTGCATAAGATTCCTGCCGTGAAGAGAGTCGGCAGTGTGTTCATGATCGTCGTGGCAATGTCCGCGGTCGGATGTGCATCACGGGTGACTCCGACACCCTCACCGGTTCCCATGGAGTCGACACAGCTCGTCAACCAACTCGTTCCCGCTCGTCATGAAGGCTGCGATACGTTCGGGCGCGCGCTTCTCGGGTACCTCGCCAGCGGGAACAACAACGGAGACCCGTTCTTGGACCAGGAATATGCCGATGACGTCGGCTTGCCGGGACCGCAAGCGCGCGCACAGGTCGACGCAGAAATCGAAGCCTGCGACGAACGCTTCGACGACATCGCTCCAGGTGTGACGAAGGTACTCACGCAGTCCTACGGAGCGGCGAGCGTCAGCAAGGTGAGCTGCCCTGAGGACCGGGTCCCCCATGAAGGCGTCACACTCGTATGCGCGGTCGACATCCAAGGCACGGCGAAAACAGTCTCGGTCACATACACAGATAACGAGGGCACGTACGAAGTGAGCCGACCGAACTAGAAGCCCCGACGTCACGCGCTGTCACGATGGCTGTCCTCGAGTTGGGCACGATGTTCGGCGGGCACAGCAGCAGAATCTGTCGGATGCACGGTCGGCCCAACGCAATGTCGCTCGTTTGGCTGACACTGCGAGAAGAATTATTTGACCCGACGCTGACGGCCAGTCCCTGTGTGGTCGTGTCATCCGACCGCGTTCTCGTCCGCGTCCGCTGTGGAGAACGCGGTCGTCTCTACGCCCTGGTTCTGCCAGCTTCCGTAGTTCATATTGCTGTCGGGGATCCTCCAGTCGGTGCGGCCGTTGACAGCTCGGCCCAAGATGACCGCTCCGGCGGCGCTTGGGCTGCCGAAGACCTGCGCACGCGTGAAGTGCATCATGATTCCATCATCTGACATGGCGATCGTGCCGTCTTGCAGGAGTTTCTCGCGCAGCCGCCGGTATCCCTCATGCTGCGTGGCGGTCCATTGGGTTCGGGTCTGGGAGCCCGCCAATACCGTGAACTCCCCGTCGATCTCTCGTGCCTTCGCCAGGAGCCCTTCTTTTTTCAGGTGCAACTCGAATACCGGCGACATCTGACGCCGGGAGTCCAGGTCGAACAGGCCTGGCGATCCAGCGTCCACTGATGGCGCCGACCGAAAGATATTGATGCCCAGTACCGGCAGAACGATCTTGGCCTGAGCGATGTAATACTCCATGTCCGATACGTCGGCCTCGGGCAACGCCAGCGGTGGGGGTGTGGTGGCGTTTGTCAGCGTCGCCCGACTTGCCTGCAGGGCGAGGGCGATGAAGCGGCTCTCCAGATAGCGGGCGTGCGCTTTCGTCAGGTTCGCATCTTTGCTGGTCAGCACGATCGCACGGTCCCAGAAGTCCTTGCCGCCTTGATCGCCGGGCCGCGCATGGTGATACAGACGTCTGCTGACGTCGTCGCCCTCGCCGATGTAGGCGATCAGCCCACCGACGCTGGCCGGGTCCTCGCCGACCAGGATGTAGATCCCGGTGCGGCTGGTCTCCGGACGTTTCAGCAGTTCGGCCAGGTCGGAGCGTGGTGCGGCCACCACATGACCGGTCCAGTTCATGATCTCGGCCGTCAACAGGCCGCCGGGTGTTCCGTCGGCCAGGAACAACCGCACCGACTTTCCGGCGCTCACGCCATCTCCTCAGTCACCTGGAAAGTTTCCACGATCGATCTGAGCGAGCGTCGCCGGGTCTGCCCAGGAGTTCCACATGAATCGAGTGTCATTCATCCGAATGACACTCGCGCAGCGTGCTTGCCGGCCCTCCGCGGGTCGGTGATGGCGAGTTGCTCAGGTGGGCCGGGGGGCGTGAACTGCGATGCACAGCAAATCCAGCATCGGTGGCAAGGCCGGTGTGCCGATCAGGTCGATAGGAACCGGCATGGTCGGCGTGTCCCGATATGATCCCGGGGCAGAGGAAGCCGAGCCACCAGCTTGACGTCCGCGATGATGATTCCAGGGATTGGGCGGTGCGGTGGTAACACAGGTGAGAAGTTCGGCTTTGGGCTCGGTGAACCTTCCGGGCTACATCGTCGCCGGACTCGCGAGCGTCGCGATCATCATCGGCAGCATTGCACCCTGGGTGTCCTCGTGGTTCATCTCGGTTCCCGGAACCCAGTCGGTCGGGAAGTTCACCTTGGCGTTGGGTGGAATCGCAGCGGTGGCGTTGCTGATCAAGGCCGCCACGCCGAGGCGCTGGCCGTTGGTCGTGGCTGTGGTGATGGGCATTTTATGCCTGGTCATTGCTGTTGTCGCGCTGGTCAAAGCATCCAGTCTCATCCCCGCCGACGATCTACGGGACGGCACAGTGTCGGTCGGATGGGGACTGTGGATGACCCTCGTCGGCGCCGTTCTCTTGGTGGTAGGAAGTCTCGTCGCGGAGATGGTGGCCTCCCCCCTCGCCTTCTCCGAGACAGACTCCACCGGTTCAGGATTCGCAGCCCGTAACGCCCCTGTCCCCGATGACCCCGCAGATTGGGCCGACACGGCGAGCTCGGCGCTGCTTATCGTCGCAGTAATATTCGGCGGCCTAGTTGCTGGCGTCGTCATGCTGGATCTGCTGTTCGGGGTAACACTGCTGCCCTGAGCGGGTGGCTGATATAGGAGACAGTCGACGGGGACTGGCAATGACCCGACAGGGCGTCCTGACGGTGATCAAGGGAAAGGTCCTGATCGCGATGGGTGTCGGTGGCACCTGGGGTGCTCGGAAGTCCGCCGTCGAGGGCGTCTGTGCCCGCCGCGGCGCATGGGCCACCGCGGACGAGCCGCCGACGATTGTCGACTCCGATGGTCCGGCCTGGTACCGGCACTCGCCGTCACCAAGATGACCGGCACACAACGCCGAGTTGTCGGCACGCCACGATGTGCGCCCGCACGGTGTCGGCACGTTCTCGACCATCGCGGAGATCCGCACTGTTTCCCTCCCCTCAGAACCCGGTCAACGATCCACCGTCAGCGGGGCCAACAGCGCGCGCCTCCATCCGAGCAACGGCAGCGGCACCACGGTGCCGGGAAATTGTCGGCGCGAACGTGGAGGAGGACGATGCCGGGAACGTGTTCGGTGCGGGAGGTGGCGCCGTCAGTCGGGCGCGGTGGAACGGTGGGACGCGACAGTTGATGACCGAGGGATGAGGGCTTGTTGCTCAGCGGTGGACATGGCTGCGTCGAGTAGACGGGTGAATCGTTTCTCGTCGAGCATCAGCCCTGAGAACTGTGGAATGAGAAATGTGGAGTCGTTCAGGGTTGGTGGCAGGGGAGGGGGAGCGACATGGGAGAGCAGATCGTCAACCCAGTGCAGGTCGCGTCCTGGGTCGACGACGTGCGCCAGTTGGTCGATGTCGATGCCGATGATCGCGCGGCTGATCTGTCCGATGGCGGGCACGCCGACCCATTCCACGCGTGGGGGTTCGACGGCGTAGACGATGTCACTGATGTACTCGGATGTTCCGTGTGAGTTGGTTGCGGTCAGCACGAACTGGCCGGAACTGGGAAGGGCGACACGCAGTTCGTTCGGTGCGCTGACGCCGATGCGGCGTCGCTCGCCCGTGGGGGTGGTGAGTTCGAGTGCTTGGTGGCCTTCGACGTCCCATTCGACGGTGACGTTCTGTCCGACGAGGGCGTGGGGTGGGGTGACCGTCAGCCGGGTGATCTTCGGTGGCTGGATCAACGCGGTGTAGCGATCGAAGAAGTACCGGTACCACTGGTGGGCGGTGGGCCGGTTGGCGGCGTCTGTGCCGAGGCCGGCGGCGAACATCTGCATCCCTGCGACGTCGACCTTCCCCGGCAGTGCTTGCAGCTGCGGGTCCACTCGGAGGGCTGAACCCAGAATGTTGTACAGCAACCGCGCGAGCTTGAACCGGTCGGTGTTGAGGTTCTGGGTGAAGTGCGGTCCCGATGTTTTCGCCTCGGGGGGCCGCATGCCGGGGGAGGTGGCTTGACGGACCGCGGGTGACTGTCCTTCGATCCTGACGGGGTCCATGTCGATCAGCAGGATCGGAGTGACCCGTGATTCGCTGTAGAGGATGTTGGTCAGACTGAGGTCCCCGTAGACGATGTTGCGGTGATGGAGGAAGTGGAAGACGCGTGCCACCCACGCGCAGTACCACAGGCGCTGCACCAGGTTGTTCTCGTCGATGACGACGGAGGCTCCGTTGCGGCGGGAGTGGTCGGGGTGGGCGAGCCAGTCGATGGAACGCATCACGGTCGTTTTGGCGTTGACTTGCGCAATCGAGGTCTCGACGAACTCGGAGGGGACCAGGCGCATCAGGTAGCCGACGACGGTTCCGTTCGGCGATGTGACGGTGTCGAGGGGCCAGGTCGTCAGCTCGTCGAGCAGCCGGCGGTCGGTCGGGTCGAGTTGGCGCCGGTACCGGACGAGGACTGCGAGATTCGCGAGTTCGTCGGCGTGGGCGTTCTTGAACTCTTTGAAGGCGCAGATAGGTTCGGGCACGAGACCGTGAGGTGTGTCGACTTCGTGGACGGTCCCGAACCCACCGGAGCCGAGCTCACGGCGGATCTTCAGTGCTGCGTGATCGATCGGCATCTGTGTGTCCACCGTTCCGTTGATGTCGGCGAGCTACCGGACTGCATATCCGAGACCGCTGAGCAGAGATCCCATACCGTCCGAAACCCAGCTATGGGCGTCGCCGGTGTCGGCGAGCACGACATCCTGGAGGAAGCGCACACACACGTCTCTCAGACGGTTGGGGCTGGCACTCGGGTCCGACACGGTTCGGTTCGCGGTCCAGGCGGTGTGGGCGGCGAGGTAGTGGTTGTCGGCCCCGTCGCCGATGATCCACAGCAGCACCGGCCAGGTTCCGCCGTCTGCGGGTGGAGTGGGGATCGAATCGGCCCGGGCGACAACGATGCGGAGTCCGTCGGAGGATGCCGAATCGGCTGGTTGTCCGGTCACGGGTGCGCCGTGGGCGCCGTTGAAGTGCTGTCGGTGCAGGGTTTCCCAACTGTTGCGTGTGCTGTCGAACGACGCAGAGCGGTCCGCTGTGATCACGAGACGGAACACGTCGGCGAGGAACGGCTGGGTGCGAATGTGGTTGGACAGCGCCTGCAGGGCTGGTCCGAGTAGGTCGGTCGCACCGTCTTGGTCCGAGTGCTCGATGATCAGCTCGACCGATCTCGGTTGGTCCACTTCGATGTTGAACACGGGCATTGACATGTCGCTCTCCTCTCGGATCAGACGTCCGTGGGGTCCGGCAAGCCGTAGGTTGTCGACGTGCGGGGGCCACTGGCGTAGCCGGCACCCGGGCGAGGACCTGTCTCCGTGGCGGTCGGTCCGTTCCCCGGCGTCGTTGCGGGTCCGGGGGCTCCGGCGTGTCGACTGGTGGGTGCCGATCCGGGTGAACCGCCATGGCTGTTTCCGTATGGTGCACCAGGCCCGTGACCTGGTGCCGGGATGCCGGACACCGATGCTCCGGCGCTTCCGATCAGGACCGGTGGGGTGGCCGTGGTGGCCAAACTCGCGGCCCACGAATCGAGTTGGTCCTCCGCGGCGATCTTGGCATGTTCTCGCCACCGCGCCAATGCCGCCTCGATGACCTCGGTCTGGTGTTCGACGACCGCGTCGTTGATCTTCAAGATGGTGTGCTGTTGTTTGTCGATGCGGTCCTTTTCGGCCGCCATCTCCGCATCGTCCCTGAGTTCGTGGCGCTTCTTCATGGCGCCGATATCGGCGGTCGCCGCCGCGGCCTCGGCGCTTTCGAGTTCATCGAGAACTTCGTCGTACTTCGTGGGTGTTCCGAAACCGGCCAGGACTTTGAAGATGACCGGCAGAAGTTCCAGCGCGATGAACATCGCCCACACCGTGTATCGGGCCATCGCCACGGTCGCATCACTGCCGACGAGGTCGCTGAGTGCCTTCATCCGCGCGATGATGCCGCCGTTGGCCTGTTCTAGTTGATAGCTGGTGTCCTGGGACGAGGCGATCTGCTCACGCAGTTGGGTGACCTTCTGTTCCACGTTGGGCAGTTCCTGCTCCGCGTCGTCGATGCGGCGCTGACTCTCGTCGAGAAGGTTGCCCTGCAGGGTTTGTGCGACCCGGTCCTTCTCCTGCCTCTTGCCGTCGATCGCGGTGACCGTCTGCTGCCATCGGGCCATGGCCTCGTCGGCAAGACGCTTCTTCTCGACGCAGATGGCCGCGCAGCCGGCGATGCCGGTACCGCCGGTGCCCTCCTCTTCGGCGAGCGCGAGCGCCCGTGCCGTGTCGTACTCGGACTTCTGCTTGTCGCCGGTCTTCTGCAGCGCGTCGATCTCGGCTTGGACCGCTTGTACCTGTGGATGCGCCGCCGGATCGGCGGTCGGCCCGGCGTTGATCAGTGCCCGCAGTTCCCCGGCCTTCTGCTCCGCGGCCGAGAGGTCCGCGGCCGCGGTCGAACTATTGATCTCGGTGCGCAACTGTTCCTGGGCTGTGAGGATGTTGCGATTGAGCTGCGCTTCAATTTCCGACTCGAAGATCTTCAGCATCAGGGGTGTCGAGATCACGGCTCCGAGTATGAGAGCCAACGCCACGCGCGGAACGGCCAGGGCAACAAGTTTCTTGCCCTGCTTTTCATGCGCCATACCGATGATGAGCATGCGGTCGAGGTTGAGGATCGCCAGACCCCACACCAGGGCGGCGATGATCGTCACCGGCCAGCTGCCCGTGACACCGGTGACGTGCAGCGCGTAGCCGGCCGAGATCGCCGCGAAGGCGGCGGTGGTCAACAGGACCGCACCCATCGCGGCTTGCCGCGGTACCTGGCCGGGCAACTTCTCGAGGACATCGAGACGGGCGCCGGTGAGACGAGCGAGAAAGAGGGAGGGCGTCATCTGCTTCTACTTGTTTCGAGGAATGGAACCAGCGGACGAGCGAGGGGACATCACCCTCGGGCCGTCGGCCGAACGTGCCACATCAGGGCCAACGGGAGTGCAGCGACGAGCAGGGTCAGCCCCAACACCGTCGGAAAGGCCGCGCGCATCTGCCACAACCTGAGGTACCCCACACTGGAGTAACAGGGCCATGCAATCGCCGAGTTCGTCCAATACTGGGTTGCAGAACACCCCCAATAGGAGGGGACGGTAGGCGAATCACCATAGATCGCAGGAGGAATCGTCTGGTCGACGTCCGGTGCGCGGGCTTCGACCGCGGAGATCGTCGGTGCCGCCATGGCCCGCAGATCGTTCGCGAAGAATGCTTGCGCGATCGGGAACGACACGACGATCCCCAACGCCACAACCGCTCCATACAGTTGCAGTCGGAACGATCTGGCGCTGCGTTCGGACCGTGCAACGGCCTCACGGCCACCGACCACGATGCGGTGCCACCGCGGATACCGGTAGATCCCCCATGCTACCGCGAGGACCGCAAGTGGCTTCCACACGACGCTGCCGAGGGCACCGAGAGCCACCACCGGGATCGACGCGACCACCGCCGTGCATGCAGCGACCGGATCGACGAGGGTCGACCTCAACCGACCGCAGGCACGCTGTACCTGTCGACGGTGGTCAGGGGCGCGGAGACCAGATCGCGATTCCGGTCCGGTCATCGAACAGCCCTCGCTTTCCGAACGAAGCCTGGGCCGCGAAGTTCAACGCGGTCGGCGGCGAAGCCCACTGGTCTCCGAGAGTGCGCGCGACCTGGTTGGTTCCATCGCCCAGCGCATCACCGATGCCGTCCGAGCACAGCAGCAGAACGGCGGCGGATTCGAGCGTGACCTGCAACGGCTCGACGGCGGTGTGCGTGGAGATGGGCAGCGCGGAGGTGGTGGTGCTCGTGACGTCGGTGGAGGGGGTTTTGCCGCCCAGCAACGCACTCCACGACGCAGGCGCACCCGGACTGCGATCTGTTCGGCCCAGCCAGAGTGACGAGTCTCCGACGCCGGCACAGGTCACTGTCCAGTTGTCCGCAGCAGCGGTGTCGATGACCGCGACCAGTGCCGTTGTCGCCATCAGGTTCCGAACGTCGGCGAGGGTGCCATCCTTCACGCCGTGTCTCCGGGCCATGGCATTCACGTGTTCGGAGGCATCACGGAACAAGCCAGTCCAGAACGGCTCGGACACCTCCAGATCGACGCCGACAACTTCGTCAACCAGAAAGTCCGCCGCTGCCGCCGCGGCGACGTGAGAGTGCGGTGCGCTGCCCACTCCATCGCAGACCGCGACCACCAGCCGGCCCGTGCCGGCGCAGTACCGCACCGCATACGCGTCCTGCCGGACGGACCCGTCGTACCGGTGCGACAGACCGCGAACGGAGGCAGCGCGAACGGCCCACCCCCCGAAATCGAATGCATCGCAGACCGTGTCCGGCGGCGCGGGTTCGGCTGAGGGCTCGTTTCCGCCGATCTCCCCATAGGATCGACCTGGATCGCCGATCGTGTAGGGCTCGGGCAACGCGGGCAGGTCGTCGGCCAGCGCGTCCTGGCTCACACGGTGTCCCATGCGGGAGCTTGCTGCAGGACGTCTTCCGTTCCGGCCTTCTCCAGGGTGATCTTGGGGGAGCCGTCGGCAGCGGATTGGGTGGAGCTGACGACCGACTGCACGACGATCTTCGCGATCGCCGCGATCGAATCGGCGCGTGTCATCCCCTGCTTCGCAATGAAGTAGAAGCTCTCATTGCGGCGCTTCGGGTGCGTGGTGTATGCGAGATTCGCCGCGTTCGCATCACCGAAGCCGAACGGAATGATATTCGGATACGGCGTGGCGGACACCAGGTCGTTGAATGCGCGCTGCCACTCCGCGTCGTCTTCGGTGGGATACCCGTCGGTGACGAAGAAGACCATCGGTCGATACACCGTCGAGTGCTTGGCCTTCAGCGCCGGAACATCCGCTGCAATCTGCCGGCGGAGCGCATCGAACGCGGCAGCGAAGGAGGTCGCGCCCCGCGTCTCGAGGATGGTGCCGCTGCCGATGAGCGTGTCACGCGCCAGATCCATCATCGGAATATCCACTCGCGCCGAGTCGCTGAAGCTCATCACCGACACGCGCGCGATGTCCGCAAGAATCGGACTGCGCAGGATCTGATCCTTCAGATCACGCAATGCCTGATTGAGCGCTCCCATCTCGTCCTCCATGGAGTACGAGACATCGAAGAGCAGGTAGAACGGTGCGACGGGTGCTTCGTCGACCTCCACCTGGGCCGGCGCGAATCCCGTCGCGTGCGCGGAAAACGGCTGCGTGGCCGAATCCGGCGCGCCATACGGCTGCGGCGGAGACGGGTATGAAAATCCCCCCGGGTCAGTCATTTCCGTCTGTCCTTCTGTTCGGTGGAAGCACTTCTCTATAGCTGCTGGCGACGGCGCCGTTACAACCCCGCGCAACGGGCACGATTTGCCCTGCTCCGCAGAGTCTAAGCAGCCCAGCCGAAGCCGAATAACCGTGACCGGCAGATTCATTCACCTGAATGACAGGCCGCGCAGGCCTCGCGAGATGCCACCGACAGGGACCTGCCGTCGGTCAGGTGACCGACGGGGCGACGTCGCCATCGACTCGGCCACGTACGTCAGGGCCGTGGGGAAGGCCAGGTCGCCGACCTCGGATATGCTCCCCGCGCCGGAGGAGTGTGACTCACTCGGGCTGAACACACTGATGGCCCGCCCCGCGGCCGCTGAGGATGAGGACAGTGACGAACAGCGCAAATTACCAGTGGTCCGGTGGCGCACACAGCATGCCGCCCGGAGGCGAGTCCCCCCGTAGGGGCGGCTGCCGTCGGTGTGGCGAGCGAACCAAGTTGTTCCGCACATACTGTCCGAACTGCCAACCCTTCGTCCGGCGCATCCTCGCCGAGTACGCCGATGCCGCGAAGCAGGTTCTTGACCGGTCAGGACCACTGAGTCCCGAGTGGGACAACCTGCAGCGGTGGTTGAGCGGATCAGGGGTTCCCCCTGAGGAAGCGACAACGTCGATCGCTCGCGAAGCGTCGGCGTGGCTGAACCGACTTGTCGTTGACATATGCGCCGACGGAATCGTCACTGATCGTGAGATGCACACCTTCGCCAGGGCGACGGCAATACTGAACCTTCCCGACCGACAGGTCGCTCCCCTCAGGCAACAGCTGGCACGTGAACAGACGCTCGGCGCCATCCGGCAGGGCGCACTTCCGAACATTGCAGTGTCGGGTCTGCACCTCCATTCTGGGGAGATCTGCCACATGATCGTTGGTGCGACACGGTGGCGTGACCTCAAATCCGGGCCGCAAGCAACCCCGGGGCAATTCGGTGTCACCAACCGACGGGTCCTGTTCATCGCTCCGCAACACGGCGGCGAGGTACCGCTGTCGAAGCTTCAGCGAGTGTCGTACTTCGATCCCCGGACGATCCTCTTGGAGGCGACCAGCAGGTCATTGAGCGGCCGATTCACCGTCGAAGACGCTGAGTACGCCGCGCTCATCGTCGACATCGCGCTGCGGATCGACCGCCGCCAATTGTTCCCCGGCCAGGCCGGCCAGCGATCGCGACACGTCCCGCCACACGTCCGCAACGCGGTGTTCCAGCGGGACGGGGGACGGTGTCAACAGTGCAGCGCAACCGAGTACCTCGAGTTCGACCACATCATTCCCCACTCGATGGGAGGGTCGAACGACGCCAACAATATTCAACTCCTCTGCCGCCGCTGCAATCTCGCGAAGGGCGCTCGTATATGAGCCCGCCTACAGCGCACCGGCGTTTCGTCGAGCCCGCTGTCTCTCCAACCCGAGTAACAGCGGGTTAGGCCAAGAGTAGACGCGCCAGTGTCATTCGTACGGTATACGCGAGCGCGTGGTTCCGCGCTGATCCGCGGAGGACCGTGCCGGTGGACGGTCATCAGAACCCCGAACCGCGGCTGTGATGACACGGTGCAAAGTCATCGACGGAGGTCCGAGAAACACTCGACCTCCGCATCATGCGATGGGTGCATGATGCGGAGGTCAGGTCTAACCGTGGGTGTGACCGGATTTGCGCTCCGGAACTACGCGGGTGCGTGCTGGGTGGCGCGGCTGGAGTAGATATCGACGAGAATGTTGATGCGGCGCTGCAGGTACCGGGTGTGCGAGCCGAACCAGAACGGCGCCCACAGCCAGGTGACGACCGGGGACACCCGAGTCGAGGACCCGGCCTGGGTGTGGGCCTGGTTGAGGCGCTTGGCAGTCCGGGACAGGCCGATGAGCCCATAGATGGGGATCAGCTGGGACCACCACCGGGTCCAGCCTTCGCGGCTGACGCCGGCGGTGGCGGCCAGTTCCCCGCCGATGCGGTCGTACCAGACCAGGTAGTAGATGCCGAAGGTGATGACGGTGAGCCACCACAGCCCCCAGGCTCCTTGCTTGCGAATCGTCGACGGCGGTTGAACAGTGGTCACGGGTTCCCCCTTGATGTGAAGTTCTTCGAGACTGCCCGACACGGCCACGCTGTGGTGCGGCGGTGTCGGCGATCGAGAGTCGTCACCCCGGATCAGACCACGTAGTCCGGAGCGGCGGTATAGATCAAATGACTGTATTTGCAGGTACCGCAATCGGGTTGAAGGGGGTTGTTGTTTCGAGCTTTCGGCTTGGCAGCCTTCCTCGGACCGGGCGACGCACAGATCTCATCCGGTGCGCAGGCTTTCAGTATCCGACGCCGGCGCAGAGTTTTGGGTCGGTGATGTAGCCGGCTTCGCAGCCGTTGCGGGTTTGTATCTCCCCTGAGGTGGGTTCTTCGCCGCATCGGGTGCCGCATCGGTCGGCGCCGATGACTGGGGTTCCGTCGGGCCAGTAGCAGCCGCTGTCGTAGCAGGAGTATCCGCGATCGGAGGTGGTGCCCACGGGTGCGCGGGTGACGGCGTCGGGGTCGGGGTAGCTGCCGCCCGTGTAGGGGTTGCGGCAGGTCACGCCGTCGCAGTCGAAGGTGTTGGCTTCGCGTTCTTGGCGGAGGTACTCGTCGCCGCCGAGCTGGTCGAAGCACCATTGTGAGAAGGCGAGGGTGCCGTCGCTGAATCGTGCCGGTCCGGGTGTGCCTTCGAGGCATTCGACGATGTACGGCTCCTCGTTCACCGGTTCGATGGGTGCGTCGGTGGTGACGGGCACGGCGGTGGTGGTCTCCTGCGGCGGGGGCGGTGCGTCGAGTGTGGTGGACGCCGGGACCGCGGTGGTCGTTGCCGGCGGCGTCGTGGCGGAGGCCGGCGCCGGCTGGCTTGTCTTGTCGCCGCTGCCACATCCGGTCAACATCAGGGCGCCAGCGAACACCCAGACCGCCAGATGTCGTGTCATGAGGGTTCCTTCCGGTAACGACGGCATCTCGTGCGTCGTCCAGACGCGATTGTCGCTCGGTTTCAGGCGGTTGCATCGTCCGTACTGGGCCTGTCCGCGGCGGGACGCTCTGTTGCGGGTTATCGGCTCTGCACGTGGTCGGTCCAGTGGTGGCCGTCGTGCCAGCGGATCAACCGTGCATCTGCGGTGTCGGGATATCAGCCCGGCGGCACCGGGTGAGCGGTCGTCGCCTTGCTGCCGGACTTGACCGCCCGCACGATCAGCAGGATGACGCCGATGATGATCGCGAGTATCACGGCCAACGCGGCGCATACGATCAGCCAGTGCCACGGACTCATTGCTCCCATGTCGTGAGTATGGGCCCCGGAGCCGGTGGCGGAGCTAGACACGACAGGGGCGGACCGAAGTTCCTTCACGCGAACGACAGCTGCGCCCGGAGCGCGGTAATATCACCCGTCACACGCGACGTCGGCGGCTGTGGCCTCACTTGAGCGCTCGACAGGCCATGGGGACGGCCTCCGCGATTCGGTGAGAACGGAAGCGGCGGCTGGGATCGCGCGGTTCACCATTCGCGGACCGATGGCCGTGACGGTATGCGGTTGCCTCGGTGGGTGGGTGTCGGTTGCCGACGACCGCCGGGCGTGGGCTGCCCGGTTCAACGCATGGAAACGAGAACGATGACGGCAGTCAGCACGACGGCGACCAGTTCGATGGCTCCGAGGATCAGTGCGGAAACGGCCAGGCCGGAGCCGGTTTCGTGGTCGCGCCCGGCGGTCTCGACGTAACCGATTGCTCCGAATACCATTGCCGGGAGGAACAATCCGGTCAGGGCGCAGAACAGTGCCACGATCGCGCAGATGTTGGTGCGCTCGGGCGCCTCGATGCTGAGGTCGGTCTCGTCGAATGTCACCACGGGCAAATTCCTCGCATTCATTGGTGGAAAAAACGTGGACGGGTCGGGCCACTGAGCCCTCGACGCAACCGGTCACGCTGTCCTGCGTGAACTGGGTGCCGGAGTCGCAGCGGAGGAAGCTGTTCACGGTGAGGTGGTTGGTGGGTGTCTCAGGTACTCGTGGCGGACGATGGCGGTGGCACTGACCGCCCACGCACCGAGCCCGATGACGGACATGGTGGGTGACCATGTGGTTGCTGTCAGGGAGAGGCAGTACACCCCGGTCGCCGTGACGAGGCCGGTGGCGGTGATCGGTGGTGTCATCGTTCCCGTTTCGCTTGTGGCTCTGCGCGATGTGCTTTCGATTGTGTCAGAGCATCGGTGTCGTCATGCGGCGGGATCGTGTGTTTGCTGGGGTTTGCTGCTATGACTTCTGGATGCGAGTTCTGGCGGTGGCGGCGTTGGTCGCCGGAATTGTGTGCGTTCTGGTGGGGTCGTGGCGGTGGGCGGCCGGGTGGATAGTGGCCGGTCTGATCCTGGGTCGTGTTGCGCGTACACAGGCCGCGAAGCGGCGTGCGGCGGGTGTCGAGCCGTCGCGCCCATTCCTCGAGTTGTTCGGTGGTTGGGGAGAGTAGCCGCCATCGCGCCGGGGATTGGGGTTGACGTTACGTCCGCGCCGCGGAGTGGTGCCCCGATGCGCTTGCCCTGTGTCGTTCATGTGAATGACACAGGGGCGCGGGGGGAGTTCACGAATCGCGCACCACCGATTCGGAGGAGTTGGTGTTTGGGGTGGTGGGGTGGGTGTCCGAGTGGACTTCGTTGAGTTTGCATCTACCGGAGCGGCGGGATTTCCGTTCCGCGTCCTGGGCCACCCGGTCTCAACTGTTGAAGGATATGGATGGCGGGTGGGCCGGTGCGTGGCTGAGCGCCACGCCGGACGGCAGTTGTCGGTGGCCGGCGCCGTGGACATGCTGTCACCCCGCTCGTGAAGGTCGGCCGAGTCCGGAGCGGGTATCGACGGGCGGATCGGCGTGTTCGTAAACGAGCACGAACGCGAAGTGGGGCGCACCTTTATGGTAGGTGCGCCCCACTGCCGGTGTTCGGGTCGAGCGAGCCGGTCATGCGGTACGGCGTGACTGCTCGACCGTCACCACCTGGCGGCCGGGGAGCTGGTTAGCTTGCGGCTTTCCATCGGTTGCGTCCGTCGGAGCCGGGTGCGCAGACCATGGGTGTTCCGGTGCTGGTGACGCCGGTGCCGCCGCTGCAGAAGGCGCCGGGTTTGACGACGTTCCCCGAGGGTGCTGGGTTCGGTGCCGGGGTGGGCGGTGTTGGTGCGGGGCGAGATTGCGGTGCCGGCGCGGGACTCGGTGCCGGGGTTCCGCCGTCGCAGGTCCACAGTCCGCGGTCGGCGGCGCGGGCGGCGGCTTCGGCTTCGATCAACCGGTCCGAGGTGCGCAGGTAGTCGACGGTGTAGGCGCGGGCGGCTCCTTCGCGGGCGGCCTTGATGGCGTAGTCGCCGTCCATGTCGTTGTCGAGCGCGACGTAACGGTTGACCTGGCCCGCGCTATCGGTGTCGGGTTGCGTCGGCTCCGGGTTGAGTTGGATTGCCCGGCCGAGGAGGTGATCCTTCGCGAACTGGGTCGATTGTGCTGCCCAGCAGTCCGGGCCTTCGGGGGCGTCGATGCCGAGGACGGACACGGTGAGCGTCTCACCGCTGGTGGGGTGTCGGGTGACGATGGTGTCTCCATCGACGACCTCGACGACCTGGGTGACGCCCTCGATCGTGTAGGGGTTGGCCGGTCCGGCCGCCGCCGGCGATGCCGCTGCGCCCAGGGCGACGAGGGCGGCGGCACCGACGAGGACCGCTCGCGCGGCCCGGGCGGGCATCGTTGTCGATCTGCTGTGCACGTGAATTCTCCTGATGTGAATGGACGACTCTCGGACCGTGGCTCGATCGCGGTCCGGGCGTCGGTGTGGCCTTTGGGCAGTGCTGAGACCTACGCGGCATCAACGGTGGACGCGAACATCGGTGTGGTGATCAAAGGTTCGGGGTAGTCGAACGCCCGCAGTGCTGGCCTCGATCATTGTTGCCCGTTGCGCCACCAAGCCGCGGCCGCCTCGGCCGGAGGTGTTGGCTGCTGATACGTGTCCGGGGGTTGTTGGCCGTCAAGAGTGGTGTGGTCGCCCATCGATATGTCCTTCGGATCCAAATGATGCGGTATGGCGGACATAGGCAGCTGATTGTTTGCTCAGGAACCCCCCCGGAAAATAGATACCAGACGAACCGGACGTAACAGATACTGTGGGTCGGTTCTCCGGAGGTATGGGCCGCCGAGGGTTTCCCTTGAGCTTTCACAGCAGCCCTTCCTCGGGCTATCCGATCCGCCCGGACCGACCCTCTGGGGGGAGTCGACACCGCGAGGCCCAGAATTTCGTCTGTCTGTCGGGCCAGGCGTCGGGTGAGTGTACTGAGAGTCAGAGAATCCCGGCACGCCGCTGCACCCGTACTGCGGTTGTTGACGGCGCCGGTGGCCGGTCACACGATTTCCTGAATGGTCGAAATATGCGACGGCGCGCGACGTCGCATGACCGTAGCGAGTGTCATTCACACAGCTGACAGTTCGCTGTGTTGTTGCTAGCGGGCTGCGCGGGCAGGTCGCTCTTCCAGCTATCGGGAGTGTCCGTGGGGAAACGAACCGGTTAGTATCCGCATCTAGTGTGACCGCCGCCGAAAGTCGCGATTGAGGATTGACGCGGCGCGTTGCTGAACTTGAGGCCGGCTCTGTCCGGGTCGAAATTTCAGTCATTCAGCACGTGTGGTCGTGTGGATTGCTTTTGAGTGGAGGAGGTTTGTGATGAGTGGTGGCGGTGGCTCAGGGGAGTTCGTAGCCAGTCCGTGGGCGAGTGCTCCAGGATCTAGTGCGATTGGCGGTGGAGGTGACGATGGTGCGTCGGGTCGGAGGTCCTGTGAAACCCTGACTTTTAGAGCACGATTGAGGAACGTGGACGCAGATGAACTGACGCACGTCTCGGTTGGTGACGTGCTGAAGGTGGAGTACCGAACGGACCCGTCGCCGACGGTCGGGGTCTTTCGGGTCCTGTCGGGCGGCGTGTTGTCGTCGACGCAGCTGGGCGCGCTGTCGGAGCGCCTGAGTGAGCTGCTGCCATGTCTGCAGCAGCTCGACTTCGTGGCGGTCGTCGAAAAGGTCGCCGGCGGCGACACACGGGTAACGGTGCGGCCGGAATGAGTCGGCCGGGAGGGAGGGTGTAAGCGGATGAGGATTATCGGCGGTACATATCGGGAACAGTGCGCGTTTCCGAGTCATCATGAGCTAACGGGTTCGGGGATGCGCGCGGCGGCGGCGCTCGCTGGCTCGGGCGTCGAGGTTCTGTTGACGTCGGCAATTCATCAGTCCGAGCAGATCGAGGCGGACGTGGTCGCGGCAACCTACGGTGTGACCGCGAACTGGCTGATGCGGACGCGTAGTGTCTCGTTCTCATACTTCACACCATTGAACGCGCCCGTCATCAGTGGCATCGGATCGCGTCTACAGCAGGACATAGATGAGTCAGACGATGTGGTCTTGGCGTTCGGGATGATTGAGTCTGGACACGTGAAGGTGGCGGGACGGCGGGTGGTGGTCGACCCGCAGCGCCCGCGGAACCTGACGGAGGAGGACCTCCCGGCCGTGTCCGCGGACGAGCAGGCGTGGACCTTGAACGAGCGAGAGGTACGGCAGCTTACGGGCATTGACGATGTTCGTGAGGGTGCGAAGCGGCTGATCGCGGACAGGGACTTGTCGGTGGTGGTGACCAAGCGCGGGCCACGGGGCGCCTTGGTGACGACCGCGGGGTATCAGCAGACTGTTGGTGCATGTGTCACCGAGTCAGTGTTCCCTATTGGCTCGGGTGACGTTTATGCGTCTGCGTTCGCCTGGGCGTGGGGTAATGCAGGCGCAGATCCCGTCGAGGCAGCAACCATCGCGTCGAACGCGGCGGCGCAGTGGTGCGAGACGCGGAACTACCCGATCCCAATGGATGTGCTCGACGGCAGCGTGACGCGGGATGTCGTGCCACCAGCAGGTTCTGGGCTCGTATATCTGGCAGGGCCGTTCTTCAACCTGCAACAGCGCTGGTTGGTTGACGTGGTCAAGGATGCCTTGTCACCTGGGGTGTGGTCACCCTCGCACGAGGTGGGTCCTGGCGGTCTGGAAGTTGCAAAGAAGGACCTGGAAGGCCTCGAGCATTGCGATTCGATTTTGGCACTGTTGGACGATAACGATCCCGGCACGTTGTTTGAGGCGGGATATGCCACGAAGATGGGTATCCCCGTGGTGACTTACGCCGAGAACTTGGACGCGGAGGGTGCAAAGATGCTCATCGGCTCAGGAGCTCAACATTTCACCGACTTGTCGACCGCGGTCTACAAAGCGCAATGGGCGGCAGCAACCCGGGCCGCTGAACGCGCCCCGGCCGAGGAGTGACTGGTGGGAATCCCGACGATTTCGGACCATGCGCTGCTTCTCTTGTCCGGCGGACATGACTCGATCGCACTCGCGGCTTGGCTGCGTCCCGCCGCTTGCTTGACGATTGATTACGGCCAACGGCCGGTCGAGGGCGAAATGCGCTCCGCCCAAGCGGTCGCGCAGGCACTAGATCTCGCATGGCATTCATTCCGAGTCGACCTGACACCGGTTGGATCCGGACTACTGCACGACGGAACAGCTTTGAATCCAGACACTGGTCATTCGGTGGAGGGTGCGCCAAGCCCGGAGTGGTGGCCATATCGGAACCAGCTGTTGGTGTCGCTGGCGGCCGCATGGGCCTTGGGCCGAGGTTTCGACGAGATTCTGGTTGGATCGGTTGGCCCAGACGGCGTTCGGCACAAGGATGGAACCGCCGCCTTTTACACGAAGCTCGATGAGGTGGTCGCGTACCAGGAAGGCGGCCTCCGAGTAGTCGCGCCAGCGATCGAGATGTCGACGGTCGAGCTCATCGAGGCCAGCGGCGTAGGTGACAACATCCTCGGTTTCGCGCACTCGTGTCACGTGGGAGCGTACCCGTGTGGAACGTGCCCCGGGTGTCGCAAGCACGACGATGTCATCGCGAGGACCGGGCGCTTCAAATGATTGGGACTTCGGATGGCGGGCAGAATTTTGGCGGGGTTCCGGTGTCCGACATCGCGGCCGCAAGCTACGCGGAAGCTTCTCAGATGCGCCCGGCACCGAACCCGGTGTTCGGTGCACGCTCGACAGATCTTCCGATTCCGGATGCATTGCAGGTCGTCGACATCGCAGATCTGCTCCCCGCCTCGCCCAAGACCGCGATTTTCTCCGAGGTGTTAGCGCGCCGTCGCAGCGTCCGCTCCTATGACTCCCTCGATGCTGCGGACCTTGCAGCGCTCCTCGATATGGTGTTCGCGTTGCAGGGGTTCGCGACAGCCGATGACGGCGCGGTACGCCGGTTCCGTCCCGTGCCGTCTGCGGGCGCCCGGCATCCGCTCGTGCCTGTAGTGCTTATCGAGAACGTTGCAGGGATCGATAGGGGGCTGTGGCGTTTCGACGCGGATGGTCGGCGTCTGTTCCAAATCCGGACCGCTGGTAGTCATCTCGATGACTACTGGACGAGCAACTGCGCGGCGGGTGCGTTTGCTCAGCGTCCGCCGGCCATAGCGGTCCTTACGGCGAGGTTTGACTCGACCTTGGCCAGATATCCGATGGGATCGGCGTTGGTGTGGCGTGACGCTGGAGTGGCATTGGGCTCGCTACATCTCGCGGCAGCGAGTCTCGGTCTCGGGTCGTGCATTCTCGGGACTGCCGGCGTCTTCGACGCTGACGTGCTCGCCGCGTGTGGGCTATGTGGGAACCTCGTCGGCGATGTCGGAGCGCTGGCGGTGGGGTCCATCGGCGGGGACAACCGGTAGTCCCCTTCTTGTGCCGTCCGCGAAGGCGACGAAGCTTTTGGAGTCTACGTCCGAATCATCCATGGATGGGATGGCAGACGCTCTCCGTCGAAAAGTGAATGATCCGAGACGTCAAGTCCTACAATTCAAACAAGTATTCCACTTACCTGTCAGACGACCCGGAAACAATGGCGCTGCCGGAGACTATCGCCCGCCCTTGACCACCGAGACTAGAGAGCAATCTCCATATCGCTGCATCCAGATCGGCCGCTGACACCGCCCCGTACGAAGCCCAGGTGAGGAAGGCGTCCTCAAATTTCTGGTAGTCGCGTGGCAAGATCCAACTGGGACAAAAAAGGCCCGCGGCAACGCCCGCTCGACGAATATGAACATCGATGATCGCGACGGCATCGCTGTCGCGATAGTTGCGAACCACCCACGACGCTGTTTTTGGGCCTACACCTGGCAACCTCAGGAGGTTGTCACGAAGCTCAGTGTCACTCAACCCTCCAACCTCGTCCTCCCATGTGCCGAAATGCGCAAGTGCGGCGGCCAAACGGCGCGGGCGCTGCTGGTGGAACCGGTAGCGAGCCCAGCGGCCTGCCCCGAGCTTGAGCGGTGCGGCCAGGACCGCGGTCATGGCGGCTACCGCCAAGTCTTCATCTAAGTATGAGTCGATCAGACCGGCGTCTCGGAGCGCCTCGAATGCAGCGTTCCCGACGGGTCCTGGAACGCCATACCCGCCAAGCATGCAGGCCGCGATTTCTTGGCGGAGGTTCCGGCCGAGGCGATGACAGCCAACTTCGGTGGGGAACTCGATTGCTTGCTGGACCCAGAACGAGGCCGTGCCGAGCTGCCACTCCTCACCCCAAGGGGCTGGTCTGCAGCAGTCGCAGACGGTTGGCACACGATTAGCGAAGCTGCCGGGAATGGCAACTTCTGGCGGGCGGGCGGGGGCGGTCAAGGTCGAGAGAGCCACCTCACTATCCTTTCATGGGTGCTCGGCCGTTCGCAGGCGACCTGCGCACCTTCCACGCCGCTGGCCCAGAGGAGTTCCCGATGCGAACGTGATTCGGGTTGCGCCTCACCGGCGAGGCAGAATGAGCGGCATGGACGAGGATCTGTTCGACTCGAATGCCCTGACCGACCGACGGTTTCTCACCTCAGTGACCCGGCGATTCTCGTTCGAGGCGGCGCATCAGCTTCCGTGGCACACCGGCAAGTGCGCAAAGCTACACGGACACAGTTACCTACTCGACGTGACCGTATCCGGACCTCTGACATCGGACGGAATCGTCACCGATTTTAGTGATCTCAAGGCGGCAGTCACGAAGCATGTTCTCGACGAATACGACCACGCGCACTTGAACGATTTCCTCTCGAATCCGACCGCCGAGCTTATCGCTGCCGACATCGCCAATCGTCTGCTTGAGGCAGGCCTCACGGTCACCAAGGTCACCGTGCACGAAACGGCCTCGTGTTCGGCAACGGTCCGAGTTGTTGGGCCTGACCAATGACCGATCCGATCGACCAGGACTTCCGACCTGCTCAGTCGGCCTTGCGTATTGTGGAAATTTTCGGACCAACTCTCCAGGGTGAGGGGGCGAGTGTCGGACTGGCCGCGCACTTTCTTCGCCTCGCTGGATGCAACCTCTCTTGCGTGTGGTGCGATACCGCGTTCAGCTGGGATCCGGCTCAGGAGGACCCTGAACGCCCACCCACAACTATGACGACGGGAGAGATCCTGGAACGACTCGAACCACGCGTCTTCAATCCAGAGGGTCCGGTTCCGGCGGTCCGGCGCTTGGTCATCACAGGCGGTGAACCGCTCCTTCAGGCAAGCGCGCTCACTGACTTGTGCGAGGAACTCCGGGAGTTCGGCTGGTTCATCGAGATAGAAACATCCGGTAGCGTTTTACCTGGTCCATTGACGGAGCTGATCGACCAGTACAACGTGTCGCCAAAGCTCCAACACAGCGGCGTCGCGGAGCGAGCCCGCCTTCGGCACTCCGTCCTCAACGAGTTCGCAGCGATGGCGTCCGTGGTATTCAAGTTCGTCGTCCAAAAGCCTGAGGATCTGGACGAGATCGACGAACTGCTCAAGACGCTGTCGCGGCCGGTCCATCCAGCGCGCGTGTTCGTGATGCCGGAAGGCATGACGGCGGACATCATCTTGGAGGGGAGCAGGTTGCTCGTGGACAAGGTCGTTGCCCGCGGCTGGGGCCTGACTCCGCGCTGGCATACGCTGCTGTGGAATGACGAACGAGGCCGCTGACCGCGGCGTCTAGCTTCCGTGACACCTATGCGGCGGCGAAGATCGTGCCCACATGCCGCCGGAGATCGTATCCATCAACGAGTTGAAGGCAACACCCTCAACTGGCCGTCCCGACCTCTCCGATGACATTCTGACGTGGCTGTCGGAAGCCGTGCTGTGGGGTGACTGAGGGTGCGGCGCGGTCGGCGGGGGTGGTTGATGGTGGCTGATCACGGACCGTGCCGAGGTGACCCCGTTGTCTCCGGGCATGCGGGAGCGGGAGGGTGTCGGTGGCGTGGGTGAAGCGGACGTGTGGTGAGCAGTTCGGTGAATTGCTTGGGTCAATTTGTGGCGCTGCTGAACGCTTTCACCTGCTCGCTGGGCTGATCGTCCAGACCTTCGTGAGGGGGTCGTGGTGATCGCTACTGCACGCGATCAAGCCACGGCTACCCACCGTCGCAGCTCCGCGCGAGGTCGCCGTCCGGGAATCAATGACAACGACCGGTGTCGGGCCCGCGCTAATCGGCGAGGGTGTCCAATAGTTCGGTGGCCAGTAGTGCGGCGTTGATCGAGACCTGGGCGGGATTACCGACGCCCTCTTCGGCTTTGCCGGCCATGTCGGCTCCGGTCGCGGACGCGTTGCCGAACATTTCGGGTAGCCAGTCGAGGGCGTGTTCGGTGGTGGTGGCGCTGATCGGGTCGGCGAGGAGTCGGCGGAAGGCGTCGGCGAGGTGGTCGGGTTCGGAGGCGACGAGCATGCGGTAGATGTCGTGGGCGTCCTTGTTCTGCAGGCGCCCGGGGTCGCCGAGGCGTTCGTGGATCTTGTGGATCTTGGCGACCAGGAGCGCGGCGGTACCGGCGACCCGAACGTCGTAGGCCCGGTGATCACTACTGTCGAGGGCGGTGATGGTCATGACGGTGTTGTCGACGACGCAGCCTTCGAGGCCGGTGGCGATCCGCATCGCGTTCTTGGCGTGCGGTGGCAGCCGTGGTGAGCGCCCGGTGGGGCTGGTCCGGTTGGACAGGGCGGACGGGACCATCAGGTCGACGGGGATGCCGTGCCGGTTGACCCACGCGCCGGGTTGCCCGTTGGTGTTCAGGTAGAACCCGGCACCGGTCATGGCGTCCTCGAGGTGCGGGTCATCCCGGAGGTTGCGCGGGTTGACTGCGAGGTCGCTGTCCTTCGTCGACTCGGCCAACGCGACGACGGCGGCCCCGCTGCGCAGGTACACCGCCTGCGCGCCGATCACGATCAGCGCGTCACGGTGCTCGTCGAGGGCGTGCAGGGCGTCGAGGAGTGCGCTGCGTGCTTGGACGAGGAGGTTATCGCCGCCAGGCTGATTCATGTGCCTGCATCCATCCTATGAGTTCTTCGCCTTCAGCCGGGTTGCGGCCGGGCCCGGACAGCAGGTCGACGGCTACCTGCTCGATCGCGGCGATCGTGTACCCGTCCTCGGCGCGGGAGGTGTTCTCGAAAACGACCGAGTATTCCGGTTCACCGAGAATCACGTTCGCCGCTTCCGCGGTGTCGGGGTCGACCGGGTGCAGGCGCCACTTCCGTGCCGCCTCGTCCAGGTTGTCGGTGTAGATGAACGCGGCCCGCGCCGGCGCGTACGGCGCCCATTCGGCCGCGGCGACGGATCCGGTGACCGCATACCGGAACCCTGGGACTTTGTCTTTCGCAAGCCGTTTCAGCAGTGCCGGGACACCGCGGGGGTCGATTAACTGATATGTCTGGGTGTTGTCGACGAAACTGTAGTCCCGGCTCCACCGCCGGAGCAGCTGCGGCCAGTCGGTGACCTCGAACCGCTTGTCGGCGGTCCGGGAGACCAACTCTTCTTCCTGCAGGAGTTCCAGAACCCGGTAGGTGGCACCGGTGGAGACCCCCGACCGTGCGACGAGTTCCCGCGCCGACCAGGGTCCTTGCTCCCGGGTCAGGGTGCGGATGAGTCTGGCGGCGGGCTCACCCTTGAGCGTCGCCCGGGGCCGGCCCGGGCCCCGGAACGGGTCCTGGCTCGCGCCCCGGTCGCGCAGGACCATCGCCGGCCGGCGCGCGGTGACCATCACATTGCCGGTGGCATCGATGTACGACAGGCTGCGCTCCCGCAGCAGCTCTTGCAGGGGAGGGGAGATGTACCGCGCCATCACCAAACCCTGGCCAGGGGTGTCGTCGGCGGCATTGCCGAGCCGCCCCACCACCACGCCTATGTCCCGCCGGTTCAGTACGCGTTTGACCTCGACAAGGAAATCGGCGGCGTCACCGTCCGGAGGCGTGATGCGAAGGCGGCCATCCGCGCGCGCCGGGGCCGACCGTGACCCCCGTGCCGATGGGTTGGTGAACGCCTCGGACCGTACGTCCCAGTCCTCCGGCAACAGGCCCCGCAGCAGCTCGGTGCATTGCCGCAAGATGGCACGCTCGCTCGTGGTCGCAGTCATCACATCACCTCCTCTGTTCGGAATAATACAGTATTCCGCTGCATATCGGACGGATGTAATTTCACGAACAGGATCACGGTTCCATGGCCTGGCACAAATGTTCGGGATATCAGCTTGTTCCGATGCACACCGGAATGGATGCATTCTCTGCACTTCAGGGGATGCGAGGCAGAAGGGGAGCGATTGCCCTCGACCGGAATCAACCACCTGGCAAGTACGGCCGATTCGGTCGATGGTCAGCTTCCCGAGAAGGTGGTTCCTTCGTCTTCTCGGATGGGCGACGCCGTGGACACGAGACGGACCGGCCCTAATGGTGCTTCCATCACTCCGTCGCGGTCGGTTGAGATTCATGTGTCGAGTGGGCGTGCTGTCACCGTTCAGGGAAGCAGGGCTAGAAGGTGTAGCACTTGGGGTACTGGCGTTGGGCGAACTCGAGTTGTTCCTCGATGAGGCTGCCGTTGGGGTTGAAGTTGATGTTTCCGAGGTAGCAGCGGGTGTGGGTGGTGTCGTTCCCGGGGGCGTCCGGTGTGGCGGATCTGCAGGTGTCACCGCCGGCTCGTTGTGTGAGTACGCCGCCGATCTGCCCGCACGCTGCGGCTTCTTTTTCTGCTAGGGCAGCTTGGCGGGCGGCGCTGGTTGTCGCGGCGGCGCTTTGTGATGCTGCGCGGGAGGTTTGCGCTTCTTGTTCGTCGAGGGTGTTGTCGCAGCGTTCTATGGCTGCATCCGCGATGGCACGTGCTTGTGGGAGTGGAAGGCCGACGTCGGCGGCGTAGTGCTGGTCATACCAGGGGTTGCCGTCGTTGTCGCCGGTCTCGAGGTAGTGAAGTAGCTCGGGTCCGAAGTCGCAGGAGTCGTGCCGGGCGTTGACGAGTCCCTCGGGCGATGTGTACGGGGCAGTAGTAGGGGTGAATGACACAATCGGGTCACCGGGGCACGAGAAGATCGGTGTCCCAGGGCCGCAAGTCTTCGTCGGGGCAGAAATCTGTGTCGCATCGTCAGGGTGCGAGCAGGATGTCGCGAGCGCGGCGGCGACGCCTATGGCCACGGTGAGAAGGGTGGTCTTCCAGTTCATCTCGTCATCCTTGCAGGCCTGCGCGGTTCACCCCGGCCAGGACAGAGAGGGCATCCGTGAAGACACAACGAATCCAAAGGTCCTAACGCGGCAACCGCGAGCGGTAAAACTAACCGCACAGCAGTTGGACTGCTCGTTCAGCTGTTTCCGCGTTCAGGCCAGGCGGGCGGCCGCACCGCGGACGTTCTGTCGGAGGTGGCGCTGGTTTGAGGCAGTCACCGCTGACTCTCATGCACTGAGAGGTCTGGTGTCATTCGCATGAATGGCACTGAGGTGCAGGATGACTGACTCATCACCGTGGTCCGGGGTGTCTTGGCCGCGGTGTCGGACCGGTCGGTGATACTGGGCATTCTGTGTGAGTGCGAGAGGGGTGGGCGTGTCTCCGAGTGATGGTGAGCCGGTCGGGGTGTTGGAGTGGTCGGAATCGGTGGCGTTGGCGGCGATGCAGGTGTCGTTGATGCTGTCGGATATGGGCGCGACGAACTCCGACAAGTCCGTGGCCGTCAAGGCAGGGGTGCTCGATAATGCGGTGGCGGGCTTCAGCGAGGTGGCGGCGGAGGATCGGCCGGACCGCCCGGAGTGGCTGACACCACTGGTGGTGGACATGGACACCCTGGAGGGGGGTTCCCCCTCGAGTGTGGACATCGTGAACACTGGGTCGTGAGGTCCCAGAG
>NZ_JARJBD010000522.1:0-410 GCF_029269925.1 Rhodococcus sp. T2V | reverse complement strand
CAGGGTGTGGGAGAGTAGGACACCGCCGAACATCCGTTACCGAAAGCCCCCCAACTTTGTTGGGGGGCTTTCGGCATTTCCGGAACAGTTCTGCCGATGGCAAAGCGAAAACCGTTGCGGCACGATCTCTGTCGACCGTGCCTGGCGTCCGTCAGTAGTTGCCGCAGGTCTCGGCGATCGTCAGCGCTTTCGCGCGCCACTCGACGTTGGCGACCGGAACCGGGGCTGGCTGCCCCGGCGGGTCTGGCGCGAGCCCCGGGACAACGTAGTGTGCGGGTACCCGGATCCGGGCCGGCTACGCCGGCGTGACCTCGGTGCGGCTGATGATCCGGGCGCGTGGCCGGAGTGGAAAGGGGCCGACCGATGTCCGAGAGCACGCACACCCCGAAACCCGGGCCCGCGGCGCTGAG
>NZ_JARJBD010000521.1:0-415 GCF_029269925.1 Rhodococcus sp. T2V | reverse complement strand
GGGCGGTGATCCGGGTCCGGGGTGGTGTGATGGTGCGTAACGGGGCCGACGAGGGCTACGACTACCGGGTCCGCACCTTGGATTTCGCGAACTCGGACACCCCGTTCAGCAGTGATGAGTCCCGCGAACTCGCGGCCGCGTTGGCCAATGATGATCACGCCCGGGTCGTGGCGTTGCTGGAGCGGCACGCCACCCTCGACTACCCGGACTCGATGTCGTCAGTGATGCCGGCGGCGCGGCACCGGTCGCGGTCGGAGGTCCAGGATTCGGGCAGGTACAGCTCCCGGTCGATCAGCGCGTGGCCGGCGCCGCTGGCGTAGGCGAGGAACACCCCGATCTGGCAGTTTTCGATCCGTCCGGCGGTGCCGGAGTACTGGCGTTGCACCCCGGCCGAGCGGGTGCCCTTCTTGAGGAA
>NZ_JARJBD010000520.1:0-428 GCF_029269925.1 Rhodococcus sp. T2V | reverse complement strand
ATCAGGTGCATCTCCCACAGCGGCCGGCTGCGGTCGAGCAGGGTGCCGTGCAGCCGTGACACCAGGGTCATCAGTTCGGCCATTCCGCCCGGCTGCGGTAGGGCGTCGCGGCGTACGTGATGTTCCAGATCGACCTCGTCGTGCGGAAGGGTGTCCCAGCCCCACTGGCCGAGTGACGTCACCGAGCGGCGGGCCCGTTTACGGAAGGGCGCCGGGGCGCCGCGCGGGGTCGGACGGCGCCGGTGCGGTCACCGCGACATCGTGCAGGGTCCCGGCCGCTGCGTCAACCGGTGGAAGGTCTCGCATGGTGTCGCCGGAGGGAGAACAATTTTCGGGTATGAACGCCGTCGAGGGGCCGGGCAGAACTGAGGAGCAGCACCTCGACGCCGTCCGCGACCGGCTGGCCAGGCGGTTCCCGGACCTCGATC
>NZ_JARJBD010000519.1:0-434 GCF_029269925.1 Rhodococcus sp. T2V | reverse complement strand
AGATGCCTACGAATCATTCGGTTATGGTTTTCATTCGTCCCTCGCTCAAAGCTCGCGTAGGCGTGTGCATAGTAAACTGGACAGCTTACGACCTCAGAGAGCCTTGCAAATTCATGGCCATTGTCAGGGGTAATGGATTTGAAGTCATAACTTTTTTGAAGTTCCACCAGCTCATCATTGACCGCCTGTGCTGTTTTCCCATCAATCAAGCGAATGACGCCACCCCGGCCACCCCGTCCAGCAGGTCCGCATGCGCCCGCAGGTCCCCGGGTGCGCCGAGCGCCCGATCCACCGACAGTCCGCTCACCAGGGCGGCAATGTCACCCTGCGTGACCACCTCCGCGGTGCCGTCCGCGACCCCGGTCGCATCGTCGGCGATCTCGACGTCGGCCGGGACGATGCCGTAGACATACACACCGGTCGTCTGCTTCGTC
>NZ_JARJBD010000518.1:0-441 GCF_029269925.1 Rhodococcus sp. T2V | reverse complement strand
TCTTATCTGGGGTAATGAGCGTGAATCTGCGTGTTTACGCAGGTAGATCGTTTGCGTATGCGTCTGCAAAAGGAGCGTCAGGGCGTCTCGGTGTTGTGGAGGGCGCGTTGGGCGCCGAGGCGGCGACGTAGTTCGAGGTTCTCGCCGTGGGCGGCCTCGAGCGCCTGTTGGAGCGCGCCTATCTCGTCACGGTGACGCCGTTTGAGTTCGGTGAGCTGGGGCGGTGGGGGAGAAGGGGGCCCCGTTCGGGCTGTGGCGGATCACCCTCCCTCCCGCGCGGACGCTGTCCCTGCCCGAGAAACTGCCGTTACCGCACCCGCACATGCTCACCGATCAGCCGGTGCAGACCTGGGTCACCACGGTCAGCCTGGACGGGTTGTGCTCCTCGGTGGCGGATGGGGGGATCGGCGCCGACCTCGACGACCTCGACATCGTCGAGTC
>NZ_JARJBD010000053.1:0-68511 GCF_029269925.1 Rhodococcus sp. T2V | reverse complement strand
ACAGTTCTCCCTGGCAGACCGCAGGGATTCGGCCGAAAGCCGGCCGTAACTTGGGCCTAGCCGGTCACGGCCAGCGCGTCGATCTCGACGAGCATGACCTCGTGCGGGAGGTCGACGAAAACCGTGGTGCGGCACGGCAGCTGACCGCTCGGGACGTTCTCCGCGATGAACTCGCCGTACACGTCGTTCATCGCCGCGAAGTCGTCCCGGGTGGTGAGGTAGACACGGAACATCAGTACGTCCTCCACGCTCGCACCGCCGGCCTCGAGGATCGCCTTGACGTTCTCGAGGGTGCGACGGGTCTGCTCGCGCACGTCGCCTTCGGCGATGTACTTGTTCGTGACCGGGTCCATCGGGCCCTGCCCCGATACCTGGAGCAGGTTGCCCTTCTTGATGCCCTGGCTGAACGTGTGCGCGGGGGCGGGGGCGCCTTCGGTGCGGATGACGGTGGTGTCGGACATATCGATACTCCTGTGTGTCGTTACTTTTCGGGGGGACGGGGACAGTCAGGGCTGGGCGCGGTATCCGCAGTCGCGGGAGATCCGCGCCCCCACGGCCTGGAGGGGTTCGAGCAGGTCGAGGACGCGTTCGTAGCTGAGGACGACGTCGGGCACCGAGACCGAGACGGCGGCGACGACGCGACCGGACGCGCCCCGAATGGGCACTCCGATGCAATTGACGGACGGCTCGTTCTCCTCCTGATCGTGCGCCCAGCCCTGCTCTCGGACCATACGGATCTCGTCGAGGTAGCGTTCGGGCGTCGTGATCGTGTTGGCGGTGCGGGAGGAGAAGTCCATCGAGTCGACGACGGTCCGCAGTTCCGAATCCGGCAGGTCGGCAAGGATCACCTTCGCGACGGCAGTCGAATTGAGATTGGCGCGCAGCCCGATTCGCGAGTACATCCGAATCTGATCGTGTGATTCGAGTTTGTCGATGTACACCACGTCGCCGCCCTCCATCGCCGCAAGGTGCGTGGTGCGCCCGTATTCGCGGTTGAATGCGACGAGGTGCGGTGACGCGATGCGCCGCACCTCCCGCTGATCGGTGGCCTGTGCGGCGAGTTCGAAGATGCGGGAACCGAGGTGGTACTGGTTGCTGTTGTCGCGGAACGTGAACCGCTCGTCGGACAGCGTCCGCAGCAGCCGCAGCACGGTGGTCTTGTGGACTCCGGTCGATGCGGCCAGCTGGTCGAGGTTGGCGGGGCCGTTGCCGAGTTGCACCAGCAGGTGCAGGGCGCGGGAGACACTCTGACTCATCGTTCACTCCACTTTCACGAGGGCGAAGCCGTCGGCGGTGACGCTCGTTGCCGCCCAGTCCGATTCGGAACAGTGCAGCAGCGCGTCGAGCAGTGCGGCGGGCGGCGGGGGCGCCGAGTCGGCGGCGACCGTCAGGGTGGCGGCGGCACCGATGTGCCCGCGGCGCAGGCAGCGCGCCTGATCCTCGCCGCGCACCACACCGCTGAGATATCCGGCGGCGAAGGCATCGCCCGCGCCGACGGGTTCGACGACGTCCACGCGGAGTGCGGGAACGGCGATGCTGCGACCGCTCCGGTCGACGGCCAGGGCCCGGTGCGCGCCGTCCTTGACGACGACGGTGGCGGGCGCGGGCAGGATCAGCCGCAACTCGTGCGGATCCGCGGTGCCCAGCACGCGCAGGGCCTCGTCGGCGCCGACGAGCACCAGATCGGCGAGATTCGCCAGTTCCACGACCATCCGCGGGTCGCCGTCCGGCCACAGTTGCTCACGCCAGTTGACGTCGAAGCTGACCACACCGGAGATCCCCGGCCTGTCGCGGAGCAGTCGCCGCATCAGGGCGAGGCACGAATCGGACAGGGCCGGTGTGATTCCGCTGCAGTGGACGACGGCGGCGCGGCCGAACAGTTCCGCGACCGCCGGCCGGTCGAGGAATCCGGGGTCCATCGCCGACGCCGCCGAACCTGCTCGGGAGTACAGGCTGTCGGTCCGTGGCTCGCCGTGCTCGTCGAGGGCGGTGGTCTTCGAATAGTGACCGGTGGGCCGCTCGGGGTCGATCTCGATCGCACGGTCGTCGACACCGCGCGCCCGCAATTCGGTGCGGATGAGTGCGCCGAACTCGTCGTCGCCGAGCCGTCCGACCCACGCGGCCGGGACACCGAGCGCGGCGAGACCCGCGGCGACGTTCGCCTCCGCGCCTGCGAGGTGGAGTGTCGAGTCCGGGGCCACCAGCACCATCGCCTCACCGAGGCACGCGACACCGGACTCGGGGGTGGGGGTCGATTCCTGCACTTGTTACCTCTGCGACTGCTCGGACCGGCACGGGGTTGGGTTTCGAGAGCCCTCGCCGCGGTGATGCATGCCGCATCGGACCGTTGACGATGACCCAGGCCAATGCTAGACATAGGAGACGCAAAAACGCAATCAGCGTTGCATCTAGCGCAACGTAGCACTTCACGGCCCTTCTTCTGATATCGGCCAGCCCCACAGAACCCGAACGACAGGATCGACGATGACGATCAGCGGAACGGATGCACTCGATTCCGGCGCCTTGGCGGAGCTCGACGAGCTGCGCCTGTCCGACGTGGACAAAGCCCTCCCCTCCGCGGCGAACGGCCATACCAAGGCCGAGTTCCTCGCCACCCGGCCGAGGCTGTCCGCCTTCAGCACCCCGGTGATGGTGCTCGACGAGACGGCCATCGCCGGCAATCTCGACACCATGGCGGCGTGGTGCCGGGCGCACGGAGTCGACCTCGCTCCGCACGGGAAGACGACCATGTCACCGGTGCTGTGGGACCGGCAGATCCGCGGCGGCGCGTGGGGGATCACGCTGGCGAACTTCGGTCAGCTGCGGGTGGCGGTGCGATTCGGCGCGCGCCGGGTGCAGATCGCGAACTCGCTCGTCGACCCGACCGCCCTGCGATGGCTGGCCGAGCAGATGGAGGCCGATCCGGAACTCGAAGTCCTGATGTGGGCCGACTCCCCGCAGACGGTCGACGCGATGACCGCGGCACTGGCCGGCGTCACCGTGGTCCGGCCGCTGCCCGTGCTCGTCGAACTCGGTGGAGCGGGAGGCCGCACCGGCGCCCGGTCGGTGGCCGAGGCGGTGGCGGTCGCCGAACGTATCGGGGAAAGCCCGGCACTGCGGTTGGCCGGCGTCTCCGGGTACGAGGGGGCGCTCGCCCACGACGCGTCCGAGGAGTCCCTCGCCCGGGTCCGGGCGTACCTCCGGTCGATGGCCGAGCTGCATCGCCGGCTCCAGGCTGAGGGGCGCTACCCCGAGGGTCACGACGTCTACGTGACCGCCGGCGGCAGTGCCTATTTCGACGTGGTCGCCGAGGTGCTCGCCGAACTCGCAGGCGGCAGAACCAAAGTGGTGGTCCGCGCCGGCGCGTACATCATCCACGACGACGGCTTCTACACCGGGATCACCCCGTTCGCCCGCGCCCGAGACGAGCAGGAGCGCCGCCTCACGTCCGCGATGCACACGTGGGCCCGGGTCGTGTCCCGCCCCGAGCCGGGCCTCGCCCTGCTCGACGCAGGCAAACGCGACGTCCCGTTCGACGAGGGACTCCCCACCGCGCAGGCCGTCGCCGGCGCGCTCGGGGCGACGCCGCAGCCCCTCGTCGGCGCCGAAGTGACCGCCGTCAACGACCAGCACGCGTTCCTCCGGCTCGATCCCGCACGGCCCGAACACGATCTGCGCGTCGGCGATGTCGTCCGCCTCGGCCTCTCCCACCCGTGCACCGCCTTCGACAAGTGGCGGTGGATACCCGTCGTCGGTGACGACTCCGACGATCCCGTCGTCGTCGACCTGATCCGCACCTTCTTCTGATCCCCCGCCGAGGACTCACATCATGACCACTCTGATCCGTTCCGCCACCGTCGTCGACGGGTCGGAGGCGCCGAGATACCGCGCCGACGTGCTCGTCGACGGAGACCGGATCGCCGACATCCGGCCCGAGGCAGATCACTCCGCGACCGCACGCCCTCGCGCGGATCGTGTGATCGACGCCGACGGCCTGGTACTCGCGCCCGGATTCATCGACATGCACGCCCACTCGGACCTGCAGATCCTGCTGAATCCCGAGCACCCGTCGCGGATCACGCAGGGTGTCACCACCGAGGTACTCGGCCAGGACGGACTGTCCTACGCACCGGTCACCGACGACGTACTCGCCGTGGTCCGGCGCAAGATCGCCGGATGGAACACCGATCCCGAGGGCTTCGACTTCTCCTGGCGGAGCGTGGGCGACTACCTCGACAGGCTCGATCGCGGGATCGCCACCAACGTCGCGTATCTCGTTCCGCACGGGGTCGTCCGGGCGCTGGTGGTGGGCTGGGACGATCGTCCGGCGACGCGGTCGGAGATCGAGGAGATGCAGCGGATCGTGGCGCAGTCCATGGCGGAGGGCGCCGTCGGGTTGTCCGCGGGGCTGACCTACACGCCGGGAATGTACGCGGACAACGAGGAGTTGCTGGCACTGTGCCGGACCGTCGCCGAATACGGCGGCTACTTCTCCCCGCACCACCGGTCGTACGGCGCCGGCGCCATGGAGGCCTACGCGGAAATGGTCGATCTGACGTCGCGGGCCGGGTGCGCACTGCATCTCGCCCATGCCACGCTGAACTTCGGGCCCAACAAGGGCCGCGCCCCGGAACTGCTGGCCCTGCTCGACGCGGCCGAGTCCGCCGGCGCGGACATCAGCCTCGACACCTACCCGTACCTTCCCGGCGCCACCACGCTGTCGGCGATCCTGCCCAGTTGGGCGTCGGCGGGCAGCATGGAGCAGACCCTCGATCGGCTCCGGGATCCGGTTGCGCTCGAACGCATCCGGGAGCATCTCGAGGTCACCGGATCCGACGGCTGCCACGGCGTGATCGCCGAGTGGCACACCCTCGAGATCAGCGGCGTGCAGAATCCCGAACTCGACGGCTACGTCGGGAAGACGGTCGCCGACATCGCCGCCGAGGAGAACCGCGACCCGTTCGACGTGTGCATCGACATCCTGGTCCGCGACCAACTCGGCAGCGGCATCCTGCAACACGTCGGGCACGAGGAGAACGTGCGCGCGATCATGCAGCACCCCCGGCACACCGGCGGCAGCGACGGACTGCTGGTCGGCGCGAAACCGCACCCCCGCGGCTGGGGAACGTTCGCACGGTACCTCGGGCACTACTGCCGCGACCTCGGCCTGATGTCCCTCGAGGAGTGCGTCGGTCACCTCAGCGGCCGCGCCGCGACCCGGTTGCGGCTCGTCGACCGCGGATTCGTCCGCCGCGGCTACGCCGCCGACCTCGTGCTGTTCGATCCGGACACGGTCGGCGACACCGCGACCTATGCCCGGCCGCGTCAGGCTGCGGCCGGTTTCTCTCACGTATTCGTCCGCGGCCGCCTCGCCCTCGAGGACGGCCGCCTCACCGGCGCGACCGCCGGAAAATCGTTGCGCCGCGAAGAAGGAGGAGCAGTCCGATGACCGAGATCGACATCCTGCGTGCCGACCGGGTACTGACGGTGGTGCGCGCGGAGACCATTCCCGACGCCACCGACCTGTGCCACGCGCTTGCCGAGGGCGGAATCCGGACGGTCGAGTTGACGTTCACCACCCCCGACGTGCTCCATCACCTCGGCCGCGCCGCCGACGCCGCCGCCGCGGCGGGCAGCATCCTCGGCGTCGGCACCGTGATGACGGGTGATCAGGCCGCGGCCGCGATCGACGCCGGCGCCCGGTTCCTCGTCACCCCCGGCATCCGCCCGGACGTCGCGAAAGTCGCCACGGGACGGTCGATTCCCGTCTTCCTCGGCGCGTTCACCCCCACCGAGGTGGCGATGGCCGTCGACCTCGGATCCGCCGCGGTCAAGATCTTCCCCGCCAAACGACTCGGCCCCGGCTACCTCTCCGACCTGCACGGCCCGTATCCCGGCGTGGAACTCCTGCCGTCGGGCGGGATCAACGATTCCAACGCCCGCGAGTTCCTCGACGCCGGCGCACTCGCCGTGTGCGCGGGCACCAGCGTCGTCCCACCGTCCAGTGTCGCGGCAGGCAACTGGACCGACATCACCGACCGCGCCCGCGCGTTCGTCACCGCGCTCTCGGCCTGAGCACCCTTCCCCTTCTCCCTGGAGACGCAATGACGTCGTTCGTCGACTGGCTGCAGCACGACACAGCCGGACTCCTCACTCTCGCAGCGATATCCATCGCCGTGCTGCTGGTCCTCATCATCAAACTCAAGCTCGAGCCGTTCATCGCGCTGATCGTCGTCGGCGTCGGCGTCGCTCTCATCGCGGGAGTGCCGGTGGTCGAACTGGTCGGCACCCCGACGTCGGCGGCCGATTCCATTCTGGAGAAGGGCTTCGGCGGGATCCTCGGGCACATCACCCCGATCATCGGCCTCGGCACCGTCCTCGGCGCGATGATGGAACGCTCGGGTGGCGCCGACGTGCTGACGGAACGACTACTGAAGTTGTTCGGGCCCAAGGGCGCACCGCTGGCGATGGGTGTCACCGGTCTCGTGCTCGGCATCCCCGTCTTCTTCGACATCGGCATCTTCATCCTCGCCCCGCTCGTGTACGTGGCGGCCAAGCGCGGCGGCAAGTCGCTGGTGCTGTACGCGATGCCGATGCTCGCCGGCCTGTCCATGACCCACGCGTTCCTGCCCCCGCACCCGGGCCCCGTCGCCGCGGCCGGTCTGCTGCACGTCGACATGGGCTGGATCATCATCATGGGTCTCGCGTGCGGCATCCCCGCGTGGTTCGTCAGTGGCGTCGTCTGGGGTAGCTGGATCGGCAAGCGCGTGATCATCGAGGTGCCGGACGAGTTCATCCCGGAGGAGAAGGAAGCCGACAAGAACCCGCCTCCGCTCTGGCTGATCTCGTTCATCATCCTGGTGCCGATGGTGCTGATCCTCGGTGCGACGGTCGGCAACGTGGTCCTCGAGGAAGGCTCGACGCTGCTGTCGGTGCTCATCTTCCTCGGCACTCCCACGATCGCGTTGACCATCGCCGTGCTGCTGGCGCTCTACCTGCTCGGAACCCGGCGCGGAATCACGGCGCAGGAGATCGGCGCGATGTCCGCGGCGGCGCTGAAGCCGGTCGGCATGATCCTGCTGGTCGTCGGTGCCGGTGCGTTCTTCGGCGCGGTCCTGCGGGCCACCGGAGTCGGCCAGGCCCTCGCCGACTCGATGGACGCACTCGGACTCCCGGTCATCTTGTCCGCGTACCTGATCAGCTGCGCCCTCCGCATCGCCCAGGGTTCGGCGACCGTCGCCATCGTCACCACCGCAGGCGTCATCGAACCGTCGATCGCAGCCGGAAACTACTCGTCCCCGCAGATCGCCCTGATCGTCATCGCCGTGTCGGCGGGGTCCATCATCGCCAGCCACGTCAACGACGGCGGATTCTGGATCGTGTCACGGTATTTCAACATGTCGGTGAAAGACACCCTGAAGACGTGGACGGTGCTCGAGACCATCCTGTCGATCGTCGGCTTCGCGATGGCCTCGCTGATCTGGGTGCTCGTCTAGCTGCCGGAATCCGCGTCGCGCAGCACCCGGGCGGCTCCGGCGAACGTCCGCACCTGCCCGTCGTCCCACACATGGGCGGGCACACCGCCGCCCAGCAGTGTGCGGACGAGGGCGGGGTCGTCGCCGATCGGCACGTCGCTGCCCGCGATCACGATGTTGCCGTAGCGGCGTCCCTTCAGCATCGCGGGATCGGCGATCACCGTCGTGTGCGGGAACACGCTGCCGATGGTCGCCGCCTCCCGCCGCGCGAGGACGAGGTCGCGGGTGTCGCCGCAGTTCACCACGTAGATGCCGCCGGGTGCCAGCACCCGGCGCACGTGCCCGGTGAACTCCGTCGTCGTCAACGGTGCCGGAGTCGTGTTGCCGGCGAACACGTCGCGAACGATCAGGTCGCGGCTCGACTCGGTCAACGTCTCGGTGACCGCCCGCGCCTCCCCCACCCGCAGTCGCAGCAGTGGGGCCCGCGGCAGGTCGAACCAGTCACGGACCAGTTCGGCGAGCTTGCCGTCGAGTTCGACCACCACCTGCCGGGCGTCCGGATACCGGGCGGCGAGATGTCGGGCGAGCGAGCAGGCGCCGCCCCCGAGGTGCAGGGCACGCACCCGCCGATCCGTGCCCCAGTGCGAGGCGACCAGTTCGGCGATCCACCGCATGTACTCGAAATCGAGGTGGGTGGGGTCCGACAGGTCGATGTGGGAACTCTCGACGCCGTTCACCTTCAGCACCCAGCCGTGCGGGTTGAGGCGGTCCACGGCGAGTTCGCACGTCCCCGTGTCGATCGGGTACACGCCGGGCACGGGACCCCCACCGGATGTCCCGGCAGCCCAACCACCGCGCTGCCTGCCCATCGTCCGTCTTCCCTACTGCTCGCGCCGCCCGCTCGCGTCTGCTGCGAGAATCGTCCTCCCACGATACCGGTCCGCCACACGGGTGCCCTACCGTGGAGATGCGCACGAGAAGGGAAGACGATGGAACCTCAGGAAGTCGACTTCGCGCACACCGAGGGCGCGGCGAAGCGGCGACGCGAGAAGGCGATGGGACTCGCGCGGTACGTGTGGGATCGCGGGATCAGCGGTCAGGAACTGCTCGACCTGACCGACAGCACGCTGCGCAAACTCGCCCGCGCGGCCGGGTCCAACCCGCCGAGCACCATGGAAACCTGGCTCACCGTCGTCGAACTGCTCGATCAGAAGACGGCGTGGGCGCAGCGTCACCCCGACCATCCCGCCGCCACCCCGGCACACCGCGACGAGAAGATCATGTGGGTCACGCCGCCGGTCCAGCCCTGGACGTGAACCGCTAGCTCCCTCCCTCGTCCCTCCCCTCCCCCTCCCGGACGAACGGGACGCTCGTTCGATCCAACGCAACGAGCGTCCCGTTCGTCGCGCCTCATCACGGGATCTCCAGTATTCGATCGTCGGACGCGCCCGGATCGCCGCGACCGTCGCGGTTGCTGGTGCTGAACCAGACGGTGCCGTCCGGTGTCGCGACGACGGTCCGCAGCCGCCCGTATTCGCCCACGAACAGCGACTGCGGTTCACCGACCGCACCGTCTGCGCCCACCGGGATCCGCCACAGCCGTTCGCCGCGCAGCGCCGCGACCCACAGCGCGCCGTCGTGGAACGCGAGACCGGACGGGGACGCCTCGCCGGTGGACCACTGGATCACCGGGTCGACGAAGCCCGCCTCCCCTGCCCGTCCCTCGACCTCGGGCCATCCGTAATTGGCGCCGGGTTCGATCAGGTTCAGCTCGTCCCAGGTGTTCGCGCCGAACTCGGTGGCCCACAGCCTGCCTGCGTCGTCCCACGCCAGGCCCTGCACGTTGCGGTGCCCGAGTGACCACACGGGTGATCCGGGAGTCGGATTGTCGGCCGGGATCGATCCGTCGGGGTCGATGCGCAGGATCTTCCCGCCGAGCGAGGACGGGTCCTGGGCGCGCGGCCGGTCGCCGGCTTCACCGGTGGCGACGTACAGTTTGCCGTCCGGGCCGAACGCGATCCGGCCGCCGTCGTGGATCGATCCGGCGGGGATGCCGGTGAGGATCGGGGCCGGCTCGCCGAGGCCGTTGCCGTCGAAGCGCAGGGAGACCACCCGGTTGTCGTCGCCGGTGGTCAGGTACGCGTAGATCGTCCGATCCGTCGCGTAGTTCGGCGAGACGGCCAGGCCCAGCAGTCCCGATTCGCCCTGCGCCGACACACCGGGCACCTCGCCGATCACGGTGGCGCTCCCGTCCGCCTGCAGGTGGCGGATGGCGCCGCTGTCCCGTTCCGCGATCAGCGCCGTCCCGTCCGGCAGAAACGCTATCCCCCACGGCACGTCGAGATCGGACGCGACCACGGTCGGCTCCCCCGCGGCCGGCGCGGCGGCCACGCTGGTCGGCGACACCTGCGCCGAACTCCCCTCGGACTGGCAGGCCGCGCACGCGACGACCACCAGCGCCGCGGTGGCCGCGAAAAGTCGCTGTCCCATGGATGTCCTCCCGTCGCGCGACCGCACCCTGTCCATACTCCCCCAGGTGAGTGGCAAAGTGTCCCTGGGCACGCAATGCCACTCACGTGGGGCTGCGGGTGCTTAGACTCGACGTCATGGCCACGCCTTCCCGAGCCGGTAGGACCACGGTGATCGATGCCCGACGTTCGGCCGGTAAGGCCGCACGCGAAACACTCTCCCGCAAAGCGCAGGGTGCATTCGCCCTTCCCGAGCGCGACCCGGTGGCGGTGATCGAAGAGCAGAACACCACCCGGCTGCAGACCCTCGTGCCGATCCGGGTCGGGCGGATGCTCGAATCACCGTTCGCGCTGTACCGCGGGTCGGCCGCGATGATGGCACACGATCTCGCCGACTCACCGGTCACCGGTTGCCAGGTCATCGCCTCGGGCGACGCGCACCTCGCCAACTTCGGGCTGTTCGCCTCACCGGAACGCCGGATGCTGTTCGACCTCAACGACTTCGACGAGGCCTACCCGGCGCCGTGGGAGTGGGATGTGCGCCGCCTCGCCGCGAGCGTGTGGATCCACGGACGCGCCAACTCGTACACCGAGGCGCAGTGCGCCGACGCCACGGGTGCAGCCGTCCGCTCGTACCGCAACACCTTGCGTGCACTGTTTCAGCTGACCGCCACGGAGCGGTACTACTTCCAGGAGGAGACGGACGTCCTCGAACACGACCCGCGCGCGCAGAAGCAGCGGATCCGCGCGATCGCCGAGAAGGCACGCAAACGGACGTCCGAACAGGTCCTGCGGAAGCTGACCACCATGGAGGAGGACGGCAAGCCCCACATCGTCGACCAGTTCCCCGTCATCCGACATTCGACGAAGTACGACCTGGGCCGCATCACCGAGTTGTACCGCCTGTATCTCGACACCCTGCGCGCGGACATTCGACTGTTGCTGACGCAGTACGAGGTGGTCGATTACGCGATGCGCATCGTGGGTGTGGGCAGCGTCGGAACCCGCTGCTGGCTGATGCTGCTGCAGGGGCCGGCCGGCGAGCCGCTCTTCCTGCAGGCCAAGGAAGCACCGCGGTCGGTTCTGGAGACGCACGGGAAGGTCACGACCGCACCGGACTCGATCATTCGTGCGGTCGCGAAGAACGGTCAGGGTTCCCGGGTCGTCGGCGCGCAGCGCATCCTCCAGGCGCAGTCGGACCCGTTTCTGGGGTGGGTGCGCGGCGTCGAGGGCGACGACGGACTTCGGCGCGACTTCTACCTGCGGCAGTTCCGCGACATGAAGGGGTCCGTCGACCTGCAGACCCTGGAACCGGCGCAGTCCATGAAATATGCAGCACTGTGCGGCACGATGCTCGCCCGTGCGCACAGCCAGAGCCCCGGATCAGCCTTCGTCGCGGGATATCTCGGCAACGGGGAAACGTTCGACCTGGCGATCACCGCCTGGGCCCGACTGTATGCGGACCAGTCCGAGAAGGATCACGACGCGCTGCGGGCGGCGGTGAAGTCGGGGCGGCTTCCCGCGGAGACCGGTCTCTAGACCGGTACCATGACGGCGTGTGCGAAACAGGTGGCTGCTGAGGTGGCCGAGCAGCCGGCATCGGGTGAACGGTACTTCCTCGAGTCCCTGGACCGCGGACTGAGCGTCCTCGAATGCTTCGACGAGCAGCACCGGGAGCGCACACTGAGCGAGGTGGCGCAGAGCGTCGGGATCACCCGGTCCACGGCCCGCCGCATTCTGCTCACCTTGGTGGACAAGGGTTTCCTGCGTCTCGACGGCCGCAACTTCTCGCTCACGCCCCGGGTGCTGCGGTTCGGTTTCTCGTATCTCGCCGCGCTGCGACTGCCGCAGGTCGCCGATCCGCACATCGAGGCTCTCGCGAAGGAACTGGGCGAGACCATCTCCGTCACCATCCTCGACGGCCCCGACGTGGTGTACGTGGCGCGGGTCCGCTCGCCCCGGATCATCCGCATCTCCATCACGGTGGGCATGCGGTTCCCCGCGTACGCGACGTCGACGGGGCGGGTGCTGCTGGCGGGACTGTCGGCCGACGCTCTCGACGACTATCTGAAGACCACCACGTTCCAGTCGTTCACCCCGCAGACGATCTCGGACGTCGGCCAACTGCGCACCGCGGTCGAGCAGGTCGCCAGGGACGGCTGGTCGATGTCGGAGAACGAACTCGAGATCGGCATCCGCGGCGCGGCCGTTCCCATCCGCGATCGGACGGGCGCCGTGGTCGCCGCCCTCAACTCCTCGCTGCAGGGCACCCAGTACACGCGCTCCGACGTCGAGGCGACGGTGGTGCCGAAACTCGTCGCGACGGCGGAGCGGATCGGGTCCGACCTGTCGCTGGGCTGACCGCTCTAGGCGGCGCGCCGGGACTGCCGGTCGACGAGCGCCAGCACGTGCGCGTACATGCGCTCGAAATCCGGTGTGACACCGGTGAACAGCTGGAACGCGTCGGCGGCCTGGAAGACGTTCATACCTGCGCCGCCGAGGGTGGGCGCACCGAGCGCGCGGGCCGCCCGGATCAGGGGTGTCTCGATCGGCCGGTAGATCACGTCGGCGACCCACAGGTCGGGGCGTAGCAGTTCCACGGGCACGGGGGTGCCGGGGAATCCGACCATGCCGATGGGTGTGGCGTTGATCAGACCGGACGCGTCCGCGAGCGGCCCGGCGATCTCCGAGGCCGCGACCGCGTCGACGACGCTGCCGGGAAACAATTTTCGCATCGTGTCACGGCAGTGTTCGGCACGATCGGGGTCGACGTCCGTCACGGTGAGGTGCCCGGCGCCCCGGGTGAGCGCCGAGTAGGCGACGGCGACCCCGGCGCCGCCCGCCCCGATCTGCACCACCCGGTCGAGGCTCGCACCCGGCAGTTCGCGGCCAAGGCTGCTGCCGAACCCGGTCCAGTCCGTGTTGTGCCCGACAGCCCTGCCCGCGGTGAACACCACGGTGTTGACGGCCTCGAGTCGCGCGGCGTCCGGCGACAATTCGTCGAGGTACGCCATCACCTGCTGCTTGTACGGGTGGGTGATGTTGAGCCCGTCGAACCCCCACTGCCGTGCCAGGTCGATGATGCCCTCGACGGTGGCGGCCGCCCCGTGCAGACGCTCGAGGTCGAGGAGGCGGTACACGTAGTTCATACCCTGCGCGCGCCCTTCGGCCTCGTGCAGTGCGGGCGAGAACGAACCGTCGATCCCGTCTCCGATGAGTCCGCAGAGCACCGACTGTGCAGCCATGACCGTCGCCTCCTCGTCTACCGGCTCAGTGCGCGTTCTCGAGCTTCGCGGCCGTGGCAGCGTCCGCCACGTCGGCACCCGAATCGGGGTGCAGTCGCCACGCGATCAGGGCGCTGACGACGCAGCCGCCTGCCAGGTACACGGCCACGAGGTGCCAGGACCCGCCGCTCGCGGTGACCAGGGCCGCCGCGATGAACGGGGTGAAGCCGCCGCCGATCGCGCTGGCCACCTGATACCCGACGCCCGCACCGCTGTACCGGTACTCCGCACCGAACATCTCGGTGAACAGCGGTTGCTGCACGCTGACGACCATGTCGTGGGAGATGTTGACGAGGAGCACGGCCAGGATGACGGTGCCGATCATCGATCCGTGCTCGAGGAAGATGAAGAACGGGAACGCGCACACCGCGCCGATCAGTGCGCCGAGGATGTAGACGCGGCGCCGGCCGTGCTTGTCGGACAGCCAGGCGAACAGTGGGATGGTGCCGATACCCACGGCGCCGACGAGCAGACCGACGTTGAGCATGAAGTTGCGCTCCATCCCCAGTTCCTGCGTGGAGTAGCTGAGCGCGAACGTGGTGACGATGTACATCGAGAACAGTTCGGCGAAACGCAGGCCGATGATCTGGAGGAACGCCTTCGGGTGGTTGCGCAGTGCCTCGACGAGCGGGATCCGCTTCTTCTCCTCCGGGCTCTCCTCTTCGACCTTCTCGACCTTCTCCACGAATTCGGGGCTCTCCTGGACTCCGGCGCGGATCCACAGACCGATTCCGACCAGGACGACGCTGGCGATGAACGGAACACGCCAACCCCACTGGCTGAACGCGTCCTCGGTGGTCAGGTTGCTCATGAGCATGACGAATCCGGTGGCGAGGATGAGGCCGACCGAGTACCCGACCTGCACGCCGCTGCTGTAGAACGCCTTCTTCTTCGGCGGTGCGCTCTCGACGGCCATCAGCGCGGCCCCACCCCACTCGCCGCCGACGGCGAAGCCCTGGATGGCGCGCAGCGTGACGAGCAGGATCGGCGCCCACCAGCCGATCGACGCGAAGGACGGCAGCAGTCCGATCAGGGCGGTGCTCGTGCCCATGATCAGCACGGTGAGGATCAGCATCCGCTTGCGTCCGATGCGGTCGCCGTAGTGGCCGAACACCACGCCGCCGAGCGGCCGGAACAGGAATCCGACGCCGAACGTCGCGAATGCGGCGAGGGTTCCGATCGCCGGGCTGACGTTCGGGAAGAACTCCGAGTTGAACACCAGTGCCGCGACCAGCCCGTAGAGCAGGAAGTCGTACCAGTCGATGACCGCGCCGACGAAGCTGCTCAGCGCTGCTCTTCGCGCCTGCTTCTCGGCCGCCGGGGTGAAGGCGTGATCGCTCATTCCGATGTCCCGTCTAGGTTGATGCCGGACCCAGTGTGTTCGCATGTCGAACGCGTGTCCGCTGGTTGAATAATGTGACGGTAGCCATAGCGTTTCCGCCTTGTCAAGACAGTGCCGATGCGCGGTACTGCCGTTTCGTCTATCCCGGCCACTCCGAATTCACCGAATCGGCGGTTCCGCGGCCGCCGCGACTCGTCCACACTTTCTCGAATCAGCGACGCACATCACATCCGGAGTAGCGCCGAAGGGATTTCTCCATGTCAGGAACCACCGATCCGCAACTTCAGCACACACTGAAGAAGCGGCACCTCTCGATGATCGCTATCGCGGGGGTGATCGGAGCAGGCCTCTTCGTGGGCTCCGGGGTCGCGATCCGCGAGACGGGCCCCGGCGTTCTGGTCGCCTACGCACTCGCAGGCATCGTCGTCATCCTCGTGATGCGCATGCTCGGCGAGATGTCGACCGCCAACCCCGAGACCGGTTCGTTCTCCGCGTACGCGGACAAGGCGATCGGCCGATGGGCGGGATTCAGCATCGGCTGGCTCTACGCGTGGTTCTGGATCATCGTCCTCGGCATCGAGGCGACAGCGGGCGCCGTCATCATGAACCGGTGGATCCCCGACGTCCCGCAGTGGAGTTGGGCGCTGATCCTGATGGTGCTGCTCACGCTGACGAACATCGCGTCCGTGAAGTCGTTCGGCGAGTTCGAATTCTGGTTCGCGTCGATCAAGGTCGCCGCGATCGTCATCTTCCTGGGACTCGGTATCCTCGCGATCTGCGGATTCCTGCCCGGTGTCGAAGCACCCGGACTCACCAACCTCACCGGTCACGGCGGGTTCTTCCCCAACGGGGCAGGTGCCGTGTTCGCGGCGGTGCTCGTGGTCGTGTTCTCGTTCTTCGGCGCCGAGATCGCCACCATCGCGGCCGGTGAATCCGCGAACCCCGTCGCGGCGGTGCGCAACGCCGTGCGGTCCGTCGTGTGGCGCATCCTCATCTTCTACATCGGGTCGATCGCCGTGGTCGTGACGCTTCTCCCCTGGGACGACGCCTCCGTCGCGCTGAGCCCGTACGTCGCGGTCATGGACTCGTTCGGCATCCCGGCGGCCGGCAACATCATGGACGTCGTCGTGCTCACGTCCGTGCTGTCCTGCCTGAACTCCGGCCTCTACACGGCGAGCCGCATGATCTTCTCGCTCTCCCGCCGCGGCGACGCCCCGGCCTCGCTGGCGAAGGTCGGGTCGTCCGGTGTTCCGCGCCAGGCCGTGCTCGTCTCGACGGTCGTGGGATTCCTGACCGTGGGCCTGAACTACCTGTACCCGGACACCGTGTTCCTGTTCCTCGTCAACTCGTCGGGCGCGATCGCCCTGTTCGTATGGCTGGCGATCTCGGTGTCGCAGCTGCGCATGCGGCGCCGGCTCGAGGCGGAGGGCAAGGACCTGACGCTGAAGATGTGGCTGTTCCCGTATCTGACATGGTGCACGATCGCCGCCATCATCGCGCTCTGCATCGGCATGCTCGTGCTGCCGGAGACCAGGAGCCAGATGTACGTCTCGATGGGCCTCGCCGTCGTGGTGGTCGGAGTCGGGATCTACCGTCAGCGGACCCGCCAGGTCGTCGACGCGGCTCCGGATCCCACGACCTCCGGCGAAGAAACGGTCGACGCCCTCCGCCCCTGAGCCCGGTCCCGCATGTTCGCATGACGAACAGTAGTGCGCTCACTGAACTCGGCGTACAGTCCCGCCGAGGGAAGGCCGGACCCACCGGCCTCAGGAAGGACCGAAGCTCATGAGGTGGGCGATTCTCGGCGCGAGCAACATCGCTGCCACCCGCGTTCTCCCCGCGCTGCGCGAGTGCGGGGAGAACGCGGCAGTCGTGCTCAGCGGTGACGCGGCGCGCGCAGAAGAGTACCGGCGGACCCACGACATCGAGTCCGCCACCGACGACCTGCGCGAGGCGGTGGGCGGGGACGTCCAGGCCGCCTACATCTCCTCCACGAACGACAAGCACTTCGACCACGCCATGGCCGCGATCGACGCGGGCCTGCACGTGCTGTGCGAGAAACCGCTCTCGTTCGACGTCACTCAGGCGCAGAAGATGGTCGACGCGGCCGCGGGGGTCGTCTTCGCGACCAACCATCACCTCCGCACCCACCCCGTTCACCGAGCGGCGCGGAAGATGCTGGCGGAGGGCGCGATCGGCGACATCCTCTCCGTGCGCGTGAGCAACACGATCCTGCTGCGCCAGGCCCTGCGTGGGTGGCGCCTCGACGGCGTGGGCGGCGGCGTCGTCCTCGACCTCGCGGTACACGACGTCGACACGCTCCGCTTCGTGACCGGGATGGAACCGACCACGGTCACCGCGGTCGGCGTGCGCCAGGGACTCAGTGACGGTCCGGCGGATGCCGCGATGACGAGCGGCGTCCTCGGCACGAACACCCTGTTCTCGCTGCACGACGCGTACACGGTCCCCGGTGGCGTCACCGGATTCGAGATCCACGGAACGGCGGGGACTCTCGTCGCCACCGACTGCATGCGCCCCGATCCCACCGGAACGCTGCGCATGATCGCGGCCGGGCAGGACACGACCGTCCCGCTCGAGACCGTCGACAACCTCTACGCACCGGGGATCCGGGCGTTCGTCGACGCCGTCCGCGGGCACGGTGAGCCCGTGGCGACGGGATACGACGGACTGCGTTCGGTGACCGCCGCGCTGGCGATCCTGCAGTCGATCGACGAGGGCCGGACGGTCCGCCTGTGAGGAGAGACCGCTACATGATCAGCCCGCTGGGCCGACGCCGCAGCGGCGACGGTTCCTGCACGGGCATCGAATTCGGCGGAACCGGGTAGGGCGCACCGGCGTTGAGCGTTCCCGCGGCCACGTTCGGCCCACACTGCGCGATCGCCGCCTGCAGGCGTGGCCCGGGGTCGGTCATCGCGGGAACACCGGCGTTCGGTGCCGACGAGAAGTCGAACGCGGACGTCATGTCGCCGACGGCGCCGCGGCGCCAGTCGGTGAGATTGGGGACGGGCACGCCGAACCGCTTCTCCAGCAGACGCAGTTGCGACGTGTGGTCGAACGTGTCGGACGCGACAAGTCCGCCGCGACTGTACGGCGAGATGATCAGCGACGGCACCCGGAAACCGAGGCCGATCGGACCCGGATTGTTCTCGCTCTCCGACACCGTGTTCAACGGGACCGTCAGGTATTCGCCCGGTGTGCCCGGCGGCGGGGTGGGCGGAGTGACGTGGTCGAAGAAGCCGCCGTTCTCGTCGTAACTGATGATCAGCGCCGTCTTCTCCCAGATCGCCGGGTTCGACGTGAGGATGTCGAGCACCTCGACGATCCCGACCGCGCCCGCGGCCGGGGGCAGCGCCGGATGCTCGCACGTGAAGATGTTGGGGACGATCCAGGACACCGCGGGCAGGGTGCCGTTCGCGACGTCGGCCCGGAAGTCGTTCGGGTATGTCGGATCGAGTCCGCGGCGAGCGAGTTCCGAATTCGGGTCGCTGTATTGCGTGAAGCAGCCGAGCATCCCGTCGAGCGCGACACTCGACACCGGACCGAGGTCCTTGTTCGCGTACACCTTCCAGCTGACGCCGGCCTCCTGCAGGTTCTCCGGATAGGTGCGCCAGGAGTAGGTGAACCTCGGGATCACGGTCGGCGTCTCGACGAGCGGACCGCCCGCCAGTCCGTCCGGGTCGATCGTTCCCGTCATCCAATAGAGGCGGTTCGGGTCCGTCGGCCCGAGCACGGAGCAGAAGTAGTGGTCGCAGATCGTGAAGGCGTCGGCGAGATCGTAGTGCACCGGGATGTCGGCCCGCGTGTAGTAGCCCATCGTGGCGGGACCGTTGAGCGGCCCCTCGTGCGCGATGTGCACCGGCATCCACCGGTCCATCGCGCCGCCGTTCCACGCGTCGTGCTGCGGACCCCACGAATGGGTGGGGTCGTTGATGCATTCACCGTCGAGGTGCGTGCCCTGCGTGGTGTCGAGCCGGAACGGGTTGAGAAACCCGGTCGGCGTCGGCCCGACGCCCGGCGTCCAGCCGTACTGCTGCCACGCCGGCGACGGGTCGTCGAAGCCGCGCACCCCCGACAGCGTGCCGTAGTAGTGGTCGAACGAGCGGTTCTCCTGCATGAGGTAGACGAAGTGCTCGATGTCGTTCAGCGACCCGCTGCCACCCGGATCCTGCGCGTACGCCCGGTCGATCACCGGGCCCGCCCACGAACTGAGGAATGCGGCGCCACCGGCCGCTGCGGCGGAGGCGAGGAACTTGCGTCGTGAGATGTCCGATGCCGGGGTCACGGATCGTGACGCTAGTCGCTGCGGACGCCGCCCGCCCGGTGAATGCGCAGGTTGCCCTACTGCGGGCCCACCGGCACATCGCCTTCCAGCGTGATGCGGTGCATGACGCGGTGCTGGGTTCCGTAGTCGCGGTTGGCGTAGTGCGCGGTGCTGCGGTTGTCCCACAGCACGAGGTCGCCGAGGCGCCAGCGGTGCCGCACGACGTGCTCCGGTTTGGTGAGGTGTGCGTACAGGAAGTCGAGGATTCCCCGGCTCTCCGCCTCGGAGACTCCGGCGATGTGGGACGTGAAGCCCGGGTTCACGAAGATGCCTTTGCGGCCCGTTTCCGGGTGAACCCGCACGACGGGATGCTCGACGGGCACGAGTGCCGTGACTTCCTCACCGTCCCAGATGTTTCCCTTGCCGCCGCGCTTCTGCGCGAGGTAGTACCCGAATTCGCGGTTGCCGTCGTGGACCGCGGTCAGCTGGTCGATCATCTGCCGGATCGGCAGCGACAGCGACTCGTACGCCAGTTGGCTGTCGGCCCAGTTGGTGTCGCCGCCGTGCGGTGGGAGGACGACGGGGCGGAGGATCGACCCGAGCGGCGGCCGCTTCATGAACGTGACGTCGGTGTGCCACACGTCGGCGAAACCGTTGTCCTGGCTGTCGAGCGCGTACACCTCCCGGGCCACGTTGCCGCTGTCGTGGACGGGGTGGCCCGCGGTCAGCCGACCGAGCCGGCGGCCGAACTCGATGTGACCCGCGTCGTCGAGCGACTGGCCCCGGAGGACCAGCACCTTGTGCTCGGTCAGCGCCGAACGGATCGCGGCCACCTCGGCGTCGGTGGCGGACGCGACGTCCAGTCCGATGATCTCGGCCCCGAACGACGGGCCGAACTTGTCGAGCGTCAGCGACGCTGTCCTGGTTTCGAATGCAGTGCTCATGATGTCTTTCCGCCAAGGTGGATCGTGCCTGGTTAAGGGAGCACCGGCCCGTACCTGCGAACGCGGAGGATGCGCGAGGAATTACCGGATGCCGGAGCCTACCGAGGAATGGACAGCACGCGGTACGCGCGCCGGGGCCATCAGCAACAACAGATGTTGGCGCACGTACGGCACAGGTCGACGGTCAGGCGTCGCACCAGGTGAGTCGTATGCACGACGCAATTCCTACCGGATGGGAGGGAAATGAGCAAGCTCGGGGCAATCGCGGGCGATCAGCTCCAGCGCGCCTGACCTCCGTCGAGCGGGATGGTGGCCCCCGACAGGTACCCGGCGTCGGGACCCACGAGGAAGACGACGGCGCGCCCGATGTCGCGTTCGCAATCACCGATCCGGCCGAGGGGAATCGACTTCACGAACTCGGCGGCCTCCTCCGGATTGGTCTCCGTCCACCACTTCAGTCCCGGTGACAGCGCGTGCGGCGCAATCGCGTTGACGCGGATGCCGTCGGGACCCCATTCGCTCGCCGCGGTCCGGGTGAGCGAGCGCATCGCCTCCTTGGTGGCCGCGTACAGCCCGTACCCGCTCGTGTCCCAGCGCACCGCCGACGAGCTGACGAGATTGATGATCGAGCCGCCGCCGCGCGCCTTCAGGTGCGGGTAGCACAGCTGCATCAGGAACAGGGTGGCCACCGGGCCGACGGCCATCGCGCGGTCGAGAAGCTTCGGCGTGATCTCCAGGAGCGGTCCGAGCGCGCTCGCGTTGGCGTTGTTGACGAGGATGTCGATCCCGCCGAACACCTCCACGACGCGGTCGACCATCGGTGCCAGCTGATCGCGTGTGCTGACGTCGCAGACGATCGGCTCGGCCACGCCGCCGAAGTCGGCGATGGCGGCGCACGTGTCGAGAAGTTTCGCCTCCGTGCGCCCCACCACCGCGATCCGCGCACCCTCCTTGGCCAGCGCGAACGCCATCCCGGCGCCCACGCCCTGCCCGGCGCCGGTGATCAGTGCGACCTTGCCGTCCAGCGTCCCCATCACGAGTCCCCTCGGTCCGATTGTGCGTCGGCTGCCCACCGGTTGGCCGTCAGCCGGAAGCTGGGAATGTCGGACAGCGACATCACCGCCTCGTAGGTGCGCTCGTATCCGGTGTGGGCGATCCGCCATCGACCGTCCGGACCGCGGACGTAGCGGTCGGAGTAGAACGCCGCCCCGCGCAGCACCGTGCCGTGTTCCGGGATCAGCACGGTGTCGGACAGGAACCACCGCCCCGTCGCCGTGTTGCCGTCGACGTCGATCTCCGGGTGACCGCAGTGATGCTCGGTGATGGTCTGCGGCCCCAGATTCGACTTCATGAACTCGACCAGCGCGTCCCGCGACTCGAACGCGAGATGCTCGCCGTAGTTCGCGGTCGCCTCGGGAAGGAGTGTGTCGGCGAACTCGTCCCAGCACTTCGTGTCCAGGGCCCGCAGATACGTGTACTTGAGCCTGCTGATCGCAGCGACGGCCTCGAGATCCACGGCATTCACCCTTCATCCACCCCCAAAACTGACACCTGTTCTACCACGGATCGGCAGGTGCCGGGGCGGACTCGGGGATTCCCGGGTTGACGCAGCTATCTGCTGACGCTGCCCGCGTCGACCGGCAGGGCGACCGCCGTGATGTACCGCGCCTCGTCCGAGGCCAGGAACAGCGCGGCGTTGGCCACGTCGACCGGTTCGATCCAGGGAATCGGCAGCATGTTCATCGTCACCGCGGCGGCCGCGAACTCTTCGCGGGTGGGGTGCTCGAGGTCGGGCCGGAACGCCCGTCGCACCATGTCGTTCTGGATCATGTCCGTGTCGACGTTGGTGGGATGCACGCTGTTGACCCGCACCCGGTGCGGCGCGAGTTCCTTGGCGAGCGACCGCATCAGGCCCACCACCCCGTGCTTGGCCGCGGTGTAGTGGGCGACGCCGACGAGTCCGCGCAGACCGGCGATGGAACTCGTCAGGATCATCGCCCCGCCGCCCCGCTCGATCAGGTGCGGGGCCGCCGCCTTGCACGTCTGCCACACCCCGGTCAGATTGACGTCGAGCATCGTCTGCCACGTCTCGGAGTCGAGTTCCAGCGCGGCACCCGACGACGTGATGCCCGCCGTGGCGCACACGAAGTCCAGCCCGCCCAGTTCCCCGGCCGCCGCCGTCACGGCGTCGGCGAGTGCCGTTCCGTCGCGCACGTCCACCTGCGCCGTCACGATCCGGCGGCCCGTGTCCCGGACCAGTTTCGCGGTCACCTCGAGATCCTCCGGGCTCGCCGGTGGCGTCACCACCGTGCCGACCGGCCCGCACAGATCGACCGCGACGACGTCCGCGCCCTCCTGCGCGAATCGCAGTGCCTGCGCCCGGCCGATCCCGCGCGCGGCACCGGTGACCAGGACGACTCTTCCGTTCACTCGACCTGTCATCTCTACACCTTCTGGGTCAGTCCGGCGTCGACCACGAGTTGTGTGCCGGTGATGTATCGCGATTCGTCCGAGGCGAGGAAGAGCAGCGCGTTGCTGACGTCCCGCGAGTCCAGCCACGGAACGGGCAGGACGTGGTTGGCCGCGAGGACGGGGACGACGTCGTCACGGGTCGGGTTCTCGAGGTCCGGCCGCAGCCGTGCCATCGTCTCCGGGTTCAGGGTCATGCGGGTGCCGACGGCACCGGGATGCAGCACGTTGACCCGGATGAACTGCGGTCCGAGTTCGTTGGCGAGAGTCCGCGCCAACCCGACCACCGCGGTCTTCGACGCCGAATAGTGGGCGGCCCCGGCCACCGCCTTGATGCCTGCGGTCGAACTGACGATCACGACGGAACCGCCCCCGTCGCGCATCGCCGGGACCGCGGCGGTCGCCGTGTTCCAGACGCCGGTGAGATTGACGTCGAGCGACCGGTGCCAGATCTCGTCGTCGATCGTCCAGGCCGGACCGGGGTTGTCGCAGACACCGGCGTTCGCGACGACCACGTCGAGGGGTCCCAGTTCCGCGACTCCGGCGTCGACGGCCGCCCGCAACGCCGCCGGGTCCCGCACATCCGCGTGGGCGACGACCGCCCGGCGGCCTAGTTCGACGACCAGCCTTCGGGTTTCGTCGAGATCGGCTGCGGCCGACGGAAGGTCGACGGCGATGACGTCGGCGCCCTCCTCCGCGAGCCGGACCGCGTGACTGCGTCCCATGCCGTTTCCGGCACCGGTGATGAAGGCGACCTTGCCTGCCATCCGTGACATCGGTTGTCCCCTCTAGTCCAGGCGGCCGGGGGTCGGGTAGCTGCGCAGGGAGAGCCCCACCCGCCCGTCCTCCACCGCGTCGTCGATCGATCCGCGCAGCGCGCCGCAGGTGGGGACGAACATCGAGTGCTCCCCCTCCTGCGCACGCAGCGCGAACTCCGGGCAGGTCTGCTCGGCGTCGCCCAGCCACTGCACGCTCGTGTGCGCCTCGCTGTACTTCTCCACGAGCACCGCGTTACCGCAGCGCCGGCATTCGACGGGAAGCACTCAGCTCACCGCCCCTGCACCGGCTGCGGCGTGCCGTGCGCCGACCCAGCCGAACACCATCGCGGGGCCGATCGTCGCGCCGGCACCGGCGTAGTCGTTGCCCATCACGGACGCCGACGTGTTGCCGGTGGCGTACAGCCCCGGGATCGGTTCGCCGCTGCCGCTCAGCACCTGGCTGTGCTCGTTGCACACGAGCCCGCCCTTGGTGCCGAGGTCGCCGGCCTCCATCCGCACCGCGTAGTACGGGGCCTTGTCCACCTCGTCCAGGGTCGGGTTGGGCAGTCGCGGGTCACCGTAGTACCGGTCGTACGCGCTGTCGCCGCGACCGAAATCGGCGTCGACGCCCGTCCGGGCGAACTCATTGAACCTGGTGATCTCCGCGGACAGCGCGTCGGCGGGCACACTCATCTGCTGCGCCAGTTCCCCGAGGGTCTCCGCGCGCAGCATCAGGCCCGTGGAGAACCATTCCGCCGGGAACTTCTGCCCGGGCATCACCCCACCGAACTGGTAGCGGCTCTTGGCCTTCGAGTCGAACACGAACCACACCGGGTCGTGACCGCCTGCGATCTGGTCGTGGACGAACGACACGTACGGGGACGCCTCGTTAGTGAACCGCTTGCCGTTCTGGTCGACGATCAGCGACGGCGGGATCGACCGCTCCGACACCAGGACGTGCATGATGCCGTCCGGACGCCGGAACGACGGCATCCACCAGGCATCGTCCATCAGGTCGACGGCGGCGCCGACCCGCTCGCCCGCCACGATTCCGTCGCCGGTGTTGTCGGGTGAGCCGGCGCTGTAGTTGTCTTTGCCGCCCTCCCGGAGGTACCGCTTCCGCATCTCCTCGCTCTGCTCGAATCCGCCGGTGGCCATCATGACGCCGCGGCGGGCGCGGATGCGTAGCTCCCGCGTCCCGGTCTCGAGTACCGCGCCGGTGACGGCCCCGGACTCGTCCGTGATCAGCCCCTTCAGTGGGGAGTTCAGCCACAGCGGAACGCCGGCCTCCTGGAGACTGAGCCGCAGCCGGCCGACGAGGGCCTGCCCCAGGGTCTCCATCCGCCTGCGCCGCACCATCGCGACCACCGAACGCCAGCCGACGCCCAGCGCGGTCCTGCGGCCGGCCCAGGTGCGGAAGAACATGTTGAGGTGCCGGAACTCGGTGGACGTCATGTAGAGCCCGCCCGGCATGGCGAGGGAGTTCGGACGCTGCAGCTCGCGGTCGGCGCCGAGCTGGTTCATGTCGAACGGCAGCGGTTCGACCGTCCGCCCCTTCGGCCGTCCGCCCACGTTCTCCGGGTGGTAGTCGGAATAGTCCTCGCACCAGGAGAACCGCAGATGCGGGCAGTGCTGTTCGAAGAACTGCATCATGGCCGGGCCCTGCTCGATGTACGCGTCGAGGCGTTCGGCGGGCACGCTGTCGCCGACGATCGAATCCAGGTACTTCCGGACGTCGCCGGGGTCGTCGGCGCGGCCTTCACGGACGAGGATCGGCGAGTTGGGAATCCACAGGGCGCCACCGGACAGTGCCGTCGAACCGCCGTACACCGCGGACTTTTCGACAACGAGGGTGTCGAGCCCCCGCTCGGCGCCGGCAAGTGCGGCGGTCATGCCACCCGCACCGCTGCCGATCACCAGGAGATCGACCTCCCGGTCCCAGTTCTGCTCGTCTACGCTCATCGTGCACACCTTCCGAAGTGGTCTCGATCACACCCTGCCGGTATCAATTACTTTTTCCCACAGCCCTTCCCGCGGAGCGGGAGACAGCAGCACCGCCGCGGAGCGGGAGACAGCAGCACCGCCGCGGAGCGGGAACAGCGGCACCGCCGGGGAACGGGAGACAGAGCTACGTGGCGGCGGTGAAGATGCCGAGCCCGCCGCGGTACACCAGCAGCGGCGGCACATCCCGGAGCACGTCCAGTCCGGTGACACGCGCGACGACGATGGTGTGGTCGCCGGCGTCGTGCTCGAACTCGACGGTGGCCTGCACCTGCGCCAGCACACCGTCCAGCGCCGGGGCGCCGTTGCCTGCGTGCGACCACCCGACGCCGGCGAACTTGTCCGCGCCGCTGGTCGCGAACGTCCCGCACACGTCCCGCTGATCGTGGGCGAGAACGTTGACGCAGACGTGTTCGCTCGCCCGCAGCCGCGGCCAGCTGGTCGACGTCCGTGCGGGGCTGAACGACACGTACGGCGGGTCCAGCGACAGCGACACGAACGACTGGCATGTGAAGCCGTGCGGATTCTCGCCGTCGTGTGCGGTGATCACCGTGACGCCGGTGCAGAAGTGCCCGAGCACCGACTTGAGGTCGGCAGGGTCGATGCGGCGCACCACGGGCGCCGCGGGTTCTTCGGTTCGGGTCATCGTGTCTCCTCGGATCGACGGGTTGCGTTCAGCCTGACCGCGGCTCCTGCGGGCGGGAAATGCCCCGTCCCGCCCAGCGGCAGGGTTTCACGTGTCCGACCGGCAGCGCACGGTTGATAGGCTCGGGAAATGCCTTCGTCCGACCCCACCCAGAGCTCCGGGTTCGCCGGCCTCCGATCCACGAGCTGGCCGGTGCTCGGCATCCTGTCGTTCGGCGAGGAACTGTCCGGCTACGACCTCAAGAAGTGGGCGTCGTACAGCGTGCGCTTCTTCTATTGGAGCCCGTCGTTCAGTCAGGTGTACTCGGAGCTGAAGAAGCTGGAAGACGCGGGATACGTGACGTCGCGGACCGTCGTGGACGACGAGGCCCGGGTGAAACCCAAGCGGCTGTACAAGATCACGGACGCGGGCATGGCCGTCATGCGCAGCTGGGCGCGGGAGGCGCCGATCGATCCACCCGTCCTCAAGCACGGGGTGATGCTGCGCATGTGGCTCGGTCACCTCACCGAGCCGGAGCAGCTCAAAGATGCCCTGAAGGAGCACATCTCGTATGTGGAGGGCATGAGCAGGCAGGCCGCGCTCGACGCCCGCGATTCGGACGTCGAACCCACGTGGGCGTTCGCGCACATGGTCAACAAGTGGTCCGAGCGCTACTACGCCGCCGAGAGCGAACTCGCGAAGCAGATGCTCGCCGACATCGACGAGGCCGTCGAACGCATCCACGGTGAGGGGACGCCGGAACATCCCGGTGTGCCGAAACCGGCCGCATCACCGTCGATCCGGCGCTCCCGCGAGGCGCAGCAGGAGTACCAGGCCGCCATGAAGGCGGCGCGGGACTCCGGCGACGAGGCCGAGACGGAGAACTAGTCGGACGGGGTGCGCACGCGTTCGGCCACCAGATTCCGGAGCCGGGGCCACAGCGCCCGGCGTTCGGTCTGCGCCGCGGTCATCGCGTCGATCGTCAGGAATCCGTGGAACATTCCCGCAACCCGCTCGAGCTGCACGGGAACACCGGCGTCGGCGAGCGCCGCGGCGTACTTCTCCCCCTCGTACCGCAGCGGATCGCGTTCGGCGGTGATCACGATCGCGGGCGGGAGCGCGGCGAGGTCGTCGGCCCGGACCGGGGCCGCGTAGGCGGGTGCGGCCTCGCGGTGCGTCGGCAGGTACTGATCCCAATACCATTGCATCGCAGCGCGGGTGAGGAAGTGATCCTCCGCGAACTCCTCGTAGGACTCGGTGTCGAAGGCCGGTTCGATGACGGGGTACATCAGGAGCTGTCCGGCGACGGCGGGACCCTGCCGGTCTCGGGCCATCAGCGCGGCGACGGCCGCGAGGTTGCCGCCGCTGCTGTCGCCGGCGACGAGCAGACGGTCGGGATCGGCGCCGAACTCGCCGGCGTGCCGCGCGACCCAGCACGTCGCGGCGTAGGCGTCGTCCGCCGCGGCGGGCCACGGCGATTCCGGGGCCAGGCGGTAGTCGACGGAGACGACGACGGCGCCGACCCCGTTGCACATGGCGCGGCAGAAGCCGTCGTGGCTGTCGAGGTCGCAGATCACGAACCCGCCGCCGTGGAAGAAGACGACGACAGGAAGGGGCCCCGCGGAGTTCCCCGCGGGCGAATAGATCCGTACCGCAATCGATCCGGCACCGCCGGGGATCTCCCGGTCGCGCACCTCACCGACCGGTTCGGGATCGGCGACGGCCGTGCGTCCGGCCTTCGTCGCCGCCCGAGCCTGGGCGCCGGTCATGGTCTCCACCCGGGGAAAGTTCTCGTTGAGTCCCCGGAGGATGGTCTCGGCCTGCTCGTCGAGCGGCATCTGTGCTCCTTCGTCCCGCCTCAGGCGGAGTAGCGGTCGGCGCGGCCGCCTGCCGGTGTCGCGGTCGACATGTAATTGCGCCAGGTGCCCTTGGCGGACATGCGAATCGGCGCGGTCAGACGATGGTCGAGCTTGATCTGGCTGCTGGGACCGCACACGGAGATGGCCGCCACCACGTTGTCGTCGGTTCCCACGGGCACCGCGACGCAGCTGACGCCCACGAGATCCTCTTCGCGGTCGTAGGCGGCTCCGCGTTCGCGGGTCTTCTGCAGCTCGGCGCGGAACGCGGCCGGTGAGTCGATGCTGAATCGTGTGCTGCGGGGCAGACCGGCCTCGACGACGCGGTCTACCACCGACTCGGGCGAATGGGCCAGCAGCACCTTGCCGACGCTCGTGCAGTGTGCGGGCTGGCGGCCGCCGACGCGGGACGGCAGCCCGACGCCGAACCGTCCGGCGATCTTCTCCAGGTAGACGACGTCGATCCCCTCCAGCACCGCGAGGTGCACGGCGTGTCCGGTGAGGCGGTGCAGTTCGTGCAGGAAGGGCAGCGCGGCCCGGTGCAGGCGGTCCTGGTGCACGGCGAGGGACCCGAGTTCGAACAGCCGCATGCCGAGTTCGTAGTCCCGGCCTTCCCGGCGGAGCCATCGCAGCTGGACGAGTCGTTCGAGCATCCGGTGCGCGGAGGATCGCGGAAGCCCCGTGCGGCGCACGATCTGCGCGAGCGTGAGCCTGCCCGGGCCGTCGAAGGCGTCGAGGAGAAGGGCGGCGCGATCGAGGCCGGCGGTGGGGGTGGGGCTGAGTGTCGTCGTCATGGGGACCTCCGTAACGGCGCTGCTCGGTGCGGCGCCGCGCTGTGTGACTGGCGACACTTACTATAAATAGGCATATACCTATTTGCAATAGTGGTCGAGGCTCGGCCCCCCGAACAGCCGAAAGGCCCGGTGCGCGCATCGAGTGGATACGCACACCGGGCCCGGACACCCCGTTTACATGGCCGCCAGCGGCTCGCTTCCCGACCAGTCGTGGCCCCAGTAGCTGTCGGCGGTGATCTCCTCCGCGGAGTAGTACTGCTCGTCCACCTTCATGCCGTCGGTGCCGAACTCGATGTCCCAGCCGCCGGGGGCACGCACGTAGAACGACACCATCTTGTCGTTGGTGTGGCGGCCGAGCGTCGAGGAGACGGAGAACCCGTCCTTGACGACGCGGTCGAGGGCCTGCCCGACGGCGTCGAGCGTGTCGACCTCCACCATGATGTGCACCAGTCCCGGGGCCCCGCCGTGCGGCGCGGGGCACAGCGCCAGGCTGTGGTGCCGCTCGTTGACGCCCATGAAGCGCACCCGCATCGGCCCGAACTCCGGCGGCGCCGGGATGCGGAACGCGCCGCGGGGCAGGAAGCCGAGCACCTCGGTGTAGAAGTCGAACGCCCCGCTGAAATCCATCACCGGCAGCACCACGTGGCCGAGGCCCTGCGCCCCGGTCACGAACTTCGCGCCGAACGGGGTGACCACCGGGCTGTGGTCGAGGACGGCGCCGTGGAAGATCTCGATCGTCGCGCCCGTCGGATCCTGGAACGTGACGACCTCCTCGACGCGGCGGGCGTCGGCCTCTTCCACCGACAGCGGCTTGACGGCGATGCCCGCGCCCTCGACGGCCTCCTGGACGCGGACCAGGCCCGCATGGTCGCGGACCTCCCACCCGATGGTGACGACCTCGTCGGTCTCGCCCGGCACGATCACGATGCGGGCAGCGCGCTCGTCCATGCGCAGGTAGAGGGCATCCTCGTCCGGGCCCGACCCCTCGGCGAATCCGAGGACGTCGAACGCGAACGTGCGCCAGCGCTCCAGGTCGTTGGTCTGGATCTTGACGTAGCCCAGGCCCTTGATGTCTGTCATGTGTTGTCCTTCTGCTGTTTTCGTATTCGGACGGCGGTCAGATCATCGACTTGAGGTTGTCGGCCGGGTCGAGGCCGAGCGAGCTGAGCGCCGATGCGTGGTACACGGTGCTCGGCACGTGGATCGCGTGCGCCAGGCCCGCGTGCGCGTCCCGCCAGTACCGCTGCAGGGGCTTGTCCATGCGCAGCGCGTTGCCGCCCGAGCGGGCGAAGATCTGGTCGACGGCGGTGACCGCCCGCCACGCGGCCCGCACCTGGGTCCGGCGTCCGGCCGCACGGTCCTCGAACGTGACCTCCTTGCCCGACTCGACGAGATCCCAGATCTTGTCGACGTTGGCGAGCAGTTCCTGGCGGGCGGCGTTGATGTCGGCCGCGGCCTCACCCACGGCGAACAGGACGTACGGGTCGTCCTTGATCGCGGTGCCCTGCGCGCCGACGCGGTCGCGCTGGTAGTCGAGGTGAGCGGCCAGGGCGCCCTCGGCGATCCCCACCACGGCGGAGGAGATCCCGAGCGGGAACATCGTCGACCACGGCATGTTGTACAGCGTCTCGGTGCGCCCGAACTTCTGCACCGCGGTGCCGTTCATGACCTCGTCGGCGTCCATCACCCGGTAGTCGGGGACGAAGGCGTTCCGGACGATTATGTCCTTGGACCCGGTGCCCTTGAGCCCGACGACGTTCCACGAGTCCTCGACGATCTCGTAGTCGCTGCGCGGCAGGATCATGTGCAGCATCTTCGGCGGCAGCGCCATGGCGCCGTCCTTGTCGCCGAGCATCGCGCCGAGGAAGATCCAATCGCAGTGATCGGTGCCCGAGGAGAACTGCCAGCGTCCACTGAACAGGTAGCCGCCGTCGACCGGGGTCGCGATCCCGGTCGGCGCGTACGGCGAGGCCATCCAGGTGTCGTTGTCGGCCGCCCACACCTCCTCCTGCACCTTCGGGTCGGCGAACGCCAGCTGCCAGGGGTGCACCCCGACGATGCCGCACACCCATCCCGTGGCCGGGTCGAGGGAGGCCGCGGCCATCACTGTCTCCGCGAACTCCCGCGGATGAGCCTCGTGGCCGCCGTACTTGCCGGGCTGGAGCAGCTTGATCGGTCCGGCCTCGCGGAGCTTCTTCGCCGTGTCGTCGGGCAGCCTGCCGATCCGCTCGGCCTCGGGCGCCTGATCGCGGAGCTGGTCCGCGATCGCCATGATGTTGTCGAGAACCTCGTGGGTCATCTGTCGTGTCCTTCTTCTCTGAGCCGGCTCAGGCGTTGGTGTCGAGCGGCACGACGCCGTTGGCGAGGTTGTCGGCAACCTCCGCCTCCCAGCTCTGCACCGCCCTGGTGGTGTCGATCTCGAATTCGAAGCGCTTGGTCATGTCCTCGGTGATGTCCTCGACGTCGACGTAGAACTGCTGGTACCAGCGGCGCAGCTGGTACACCGGCCCGTCCTCCTCCGACAGCAGCGGGTTGTCGATTCGCGACTTGTTCAGCCAGATGTCGACGTCCTGCTTGAACCCGAGCTCCACGCCCTCCGCGAACTGGGCCGCCATGCCGTTCGCCACCTCGTCCGACAGTCCCTCGGGCTTCTTCACCATGGCGCCCCACTGCAGGACGAACGAATCGGCGCTGACCGGGTAGTGGCAGTTGATCAGCACCGTCTCGATCATCATGCCGTTCGCCTCACTCCACAGCTTGTCGATCATGTAGGACGGGCCGAAGTACGACGCGTCCGAGCGCAGCGTGGAATTGGGGTCGTCGTAGCTGGTGCCCACCGAGATGTCGTGGCGGGGCGTCGACTGCATGTACTGGGTGGCCACGTGCCCTTCGAAGACGTTCTTGAAGTAGCGCGGGAACGAGAAGTGGACGTAGTAGAAGTGCGCCATGTCGACCACGTTGTCGACGATCTCGCGGCAGTGCGAACCCTCGACGAGCAGCGAATTCCAGGTCCAGTCGGTCCATTCCGGAGAGCCGAATCCCTCGATCTCGGGAATCGTCACGTCGGCGGGCGGCGGGTTGCCCTGCGGGTCGTTCCAGACGTACAGCTGCCCGTTGCGCTCGATGGTCGTCCAGGCCCGGGTCCGTGCCAGCGGCGGGACGCGCCGCGCATACGGGATTCCCGTGCACTTGCCGTTGCCGCCCCAGCGCCAGTCGTGGAACGGGCAGGCGATCGAGTCGCCCTTCACGGTGCCGTGCGCCAGGTTGCCGCCCATGTGGCGGCAGTAGGCGTCGAGCACACTGAGGGTGCCGTCGGACGTCTCGAACACCACCAGCGACGTGCCGAACGCGTCGATCTGGTGCGGGGCGCCGTCCCGGAAGGTCTTCGCCAGACCCAGGCAGTGCCACCCTCGCGCGAAACGCGTTGGTGCCGATCCCACTTCGATCATCCGGACTTCGTCGCCGTCAACGGCACTGTTGCGCGCCATGTCTACCTCCGCCTCGCTGTACGTCAAGAACACCCTCGGGGTGTGGTGTAGCTCATAGTCGGCGCACACGGCGCGCAGCGGTACCCGACTCTCCCACTGAGCGAGAGGCTTTCGTATCCGGCCGTCACGGCGGGTTTTCGGCGTCCCGATCACAGGGACCACGGCCCCCGTTTCCCGGCCGCGGCGACTACCGTGCGGAACACAGACCCCGTGATTTTGGGAGGAACGATGGCCGCACTCATCTCTTCGCAGCCGTGCACAGCGGAGATCCGCCGGCTGTGCGCCGACGCCGTCCCGGACGGGATGGTCGTCGCACCCGAGCCGGGGGCCGCCGTCGAGCACGACTTTCTCCTGCTGCGACCGCGCCGGACGCCGGACGACGCGCTGACGGCACAGGTCCGCAGGGTGGGCGACCACGACCTGCTCGTGCGCTTCCGCAACCGGGACGAGCAACTGGTCTACGAGTTCTGGACGAACAGCTTCACCGGCGCCGCGACATCGGACGACCGGTCCGCAGACCTGCTCGAGCGCCACTGCGCCGAGCAGTTCCCCGGCGACCTCCGCAGGTTCCGCACCCGAATCCGGCGGTCCGTGCCGTCCGGCGCGGAATTCACGTCCTCGCTGCAGCAGACGTACGTCCAGGACGGCGTGCGCATGACCGACGTCACGGTCACCTGCACGCTCGACGGCGACGTGCTCGCCCGGGCCTGGGCCACGTACGCGCTGCCCGACTGAACTGCTCCCTTTTCCCACGAATTGGTCAGCCGCGCAGGCAATTGCCTGCGCGGCTGACCAATGTCTGGGCAACTACCCCACCGGGTCGGCCAGCCGCGTCCGGGACCGGCTGAACTCGAAGCCGCGGAACCCCTCCTCCGCGACGTCGGCGCAGATCCGCCCGTACGCGCCGAAGCCCCCGAGGTACGGCATGAACACGCGGGGTTTACCCGGAATGTTGGCGCCCATGTACCAGGAGTTCGCCAGCGGGAACAGGGTCTGCGCGGCAAGCTCGCGGCAGTGCTCCACCCACTGCTCGGTGGCCGGGACCGACGCCTCGACCGCGTCGTAGTCCTTCTCCCAGAGGTGCTCGATGCAGTCCGCGATCCAGTCGACGTGCTGCTCGGCGCCGAGCACCATGTTCGCCAGCACCGACGGGCTGCCCGGCCCCGTCACGACGAACAGGTTCGGGAACCCCGGAACACCGAGACCCAGATAGGTTTTCGGTCCCTCACTCCAGTACTCGGCGAGGGACACGCCGTCCCGGCCGACGATCCGCATGCGGTCGAGGGCTCCGGTCATGGCGTCGAATCCGGTGGCGAACACCAGCGTGTCGAGGCCGTAGTCGGCGTCGGCGGTCGTGATCCCCGACGGGGTGATCGCCTCGATCGGCGCCGCCTTCAGATCCACCAGGGTGACGTTCGGCCGGTTGTACGTTTCGAAATAGTGGGTGTCGGTGACGATCCGCTTGGTCCCGATGGGGTGATCGTTCGGGATCAGCTTGTCCGCGACCGCGGGGTCGTCGACGAGGCGGCGGATCTTGTTCTCCGCGAACTCCCGCGCGGTCGCGTTCGCGGCCTCGGTCTTCGTCTGGTCCGGAAAGGTTTTCGCGAACAGCACCCCGCCGAGTTTCCATCGCGTCTCGTAGGCGTCGCGGCGTTCCTCCTCGGACACCTCCAGCGCCGACTTCGGGTGCGCGTTGTACGGCGACCCGCCGCCGCTCTCCCGCGACAGTCGCCTGCGCTCGTCGTATCCTGCCTTGATCGCGCGCCGCATCTCGTCGTCCCACATCTCGTTGCCGGCGGGGACGCTGTAATTGGCGCTGCGCTGGAACACGTACAGATGATCCGCCTGCTCGGCGATGACGGGAATCGACTGGATTCCCGAGGATCCGGTGCCGATGATCCCGACCCGCCGGCCGGTGAAGTCGACCCCCTCGTGCGGCCAGTGACCGGTGTGATGAGTATCGCCCGTGAAGGATTCGCGGCCCGGGATGTTCGGCATGTTCGCGGTCGACAGCGCCCCGGTCGCGAAGATGCAGTACCGGGCGGACAGGACGTCGCCGCGGTCGGTCCGCACCTCCCACCGCAGCGTGTCCTCGTCCAGTTCCGCGGACGTCACGCGGGTGCCGAACAGGAAACGGTCGCGGAGGTCGAACCGGTCCGCGACGTGATCGATGTACGCCAGGATCTCCGGCTGGGTGGCGTACTTCTCGCTCCAGTCCCACTCCTGCTCGAGTTCCCGCGAGAACGAGTACGAGTAGTCGACGCTCTCCACGTCGCACCGGGCGCCGGGATAGCGGTTCCAGAACCACGTTCCGCCGACGCCGTCCGCCGCCTCCACACCCTGGACCGTCAGACCCAGGCTCCGTAGCTTGTGGACGGCGTACAGACCCGCGAATCCCGCACCGACGACGACCGCGTCCACGTCGCCGATCCGATTTGCCCGAGCATCAACTTCGGTGCGTGCACTCACGGGCGCGCTCCTCTCCCATTCGACAGACACATTCCGGCAGCAAGGCCTGTCTGGGACGGTAGGTCGGAGCACCTGGGCAGCCACAGGTTCGTTCCCGGTGAGCGGTCGGGCAGCGGCTAACTCGACACGACGGGAGCCAGTTCGGGGTCGATCACGTCCGCCAAGTCCTCCCACGGCACGGTGACGGTGACGAGCCCGATGGCGTGCGGCCCCACCTGGTAGTCGTTGAAGTGGATCTCCATGCCCGCCGGGGTGGCCAGCCAGTTGGCGAAGTTCGCCTCGGTCGGCTCGATGCCCGATCGCTCGAAGTCCGGTCCGGCGACCGTCTCGGGGAGGAGGCGCGCGGAACTGTCCGACAGCGCCTGCAGCCCGGCAGGCAGGTCGGGGAAGAGGTCGCCGAGCGTGATCGGTGCGGCCGTATCGGCATTCACCACCACCGTCGCGACGATCGGCGTGGGATGCGCCCCGGGCGGATCGGCGTTCCAGGACGTCACCAGCAGCCCGCTGATCACGTGCTCACCGATGTGCGCCACGCTGTGTTCCTGGCTGCTCAGCGTGAACGCGTCGGTGCCCCAGCCGTCGATCTGGTCCTGGAGCGCGGCGCGCATCGATTCGTTGAACTCGGCGGTGACCGCCGGGTCGCCGCCCTCGATCTGCGGGATGAGCACGTCGTAGCGGACGCGTCCGGTGGAACCGGTGACCTGCAGTTCGGACTCCGTGTAGGGCACACCCGCGGGCGTCGCCGGACCGGTCGCCGGGTCGGGCGTGGACGGACCCGCGTCGGACACGGTCGGCGGCTCGCTCACCGCCGTGCCGGACCGGTCGGAGCAGGCGGCGGGCGCGAGGAGCACGGCGCCGCCGACCAGTGACACCAGAATCGATCTCCGGAAGCCTCTCATCAGGCATCTCTACCACGTCCGATGCCCGCTCACCTACCGATCGGGTCGACGACGGTATGCAGCAGGTCGACGAACCCCTGTGCGGTGGATGCGTCGTAGAGGTCGGCGGAATACACCAGTTCGGCGTCGATTCCGGCGGGCCTCCCGTCGACGTCGTGACGTTCGGTGAAGTGGAAGTGCAGATCGCACTTGGCGATGTCTAGCGGACGTGGCGTGACCTCGAAGTCGAGCCCGGACACGTCCAGGGCGGCGGGAGCGAAGTTGTTCAGCGACAGGGCAACCTGGAACAGCGGGTGCAGGGACGGCGACCGGGGCGGGTCGAGTACCTGCACGAGTCGTTCGAACTGCACATCGGCATTCGCCAGAGCGCGAAGCTCCACGCCGCGGGATACTTCGACGATGTCGCACAGCGTCATGCTCGGGTCGACCCGGGTACGCAGAACCAGCGTGTTGACGAACATGCCCACCACGTCGTCGAGCGCCGGGTCTCCCCGACCCGCGATCGGAGTGCCGATCGCGATGTCGGGATCTCCGCTGAGGCGGGCGAGCAGGATCGCCACCGCCGACCTGAGCGCCGTGAACAGGCTGGCGTGATGCTCGTGCGCGGTGGACAGCAGGCCTCGATGCGCATGCTCGTCGAGCGAGAACGGAAGCCGCCCCGCCCGGTAGGTCCACCGCTCCGGCCGGGGGCGGTCGGTGGGCAGCGCAAGCGCCCCGCGCAACCCCGACAGTTCCTTCGCCCAGTGGGCGATCTGCTTCGACGCGACACTCGCCGGGTCGTCCTCGTCGCCCAGCAGCGCCCGCCGCCACACGGTGTAGTCCGCGTACGTCGCGGTCGGCGGCTCCCAGCGGGGCGCCCCGCCCGCGGACCGGGCACCGTAGGCGTCCGCGAGATCCCGTGCCAGCGGCGCGAGCGACCAGCCGTCCGCGGCAATGTGGTGGACGACGCACGCCAGCAGGTGGTCGCGGTCGCCGAGCCGGAACAGCCGGGCGCGCAGCGGCGGATCACGCCGCACGTCGAATCCCGCGGACAGCAGGTTCGACGTCCGGGCTTCCGCTTCCGCCGCGCCGGTCACCACCGGCCTGAGGTCGGGCATCGCGTCGGCCACGTCGAGCACGTGCTGGTACGGCCCCGACGGCGAGTCGGGGAACACGGTCCTCAGTGACCGGTGCCTGCCGAGGACGTCCGCCATCGCCGAGCGCAGGGCATCGACGTCGAATTCGCCGCGCACGCGCACGGTGAAGGGGATGTTGTGGAGAGCGGGTTCCACGACGGTGCGGTCGATGAAGAATTGCGACGGGGACAGCGGCACGAGGGCGGGCAGCGGTGTCGCACCCAGCCTCGGTCCGCGCTGCGGGCGGATGGCCGGCGACTGTGCGCAGGCCTCCGCGACCGTCACTGCCAGTGCAGCGACCGTCGGTGCGTCGAAGAGGTCGCGCACGCCCATGCCGGTGCCGAGCTCGGCGTTGATCCGCGCGACCACCCGGATCGCCGACAGCGAGTCGCCGCTGAGGTCGAAGAACGAATCGTCGGCGCCGACCGCGTCCACACCGAGAACCTCGGCGAACACTCGCGCGACCCGACGCTCGGCCGGCGTCTCGGGGTCACGATGAGGCACCGAGTCCGAGCCGAACTCCGGCAGCGGCAGCGCTGCCCGGTCGAGTTTCCCTGTCGGTGTCAACGGGATCGACTTCAGGAGCATGATCGATTTCGGAACCATGTAGTCGGGCAGGGATCGTGCCAGCTGCGCTGTCAGCATGTCGCGATCGATCGAGGCATCCGGCTCGGCCATGATGTAGGACACCAGGTTCGGGTTTCCGGCCGAGTTCCGGTGCAGCACCGTCGCCGCGAACGTGACGCCCGGTTGCGCGGTCAGTGTGGCGTCGATCTCGCCGAGCTCGACACGGAATCCGCGGATCTTGATCTGGTCGTCCGCCCTGTCCAGGAACTCGAGCGCCCCCGTCGCCGTCCACCGGACGACGTCCCCGGTGCGGAACATCCGGGATCCTCGGCGCCCGAACGGGTTGGCCACGAACCGTGCGGCGGTCAGACCGTGGCGCCGGTGATAGCCCCGTGCGAGTGCCGGGGTGGCGAGGTAGAGCTCACCGACGGCGCCCACAGGAAGCGGACGCAGGCGGTGATCCAGAACCACCGCGTCCACGCCGCGCATCAGGGAGCCGATCGTCAGTCGCTCGTCCGGCGAGATGGGATCGGTGAGGGTGACGCTGCACGTCGTCTCCGTCGGGCCGTACGCGTTGCGCATGTCCTGTCTGCCCGCCCACCGCCGCACCAACTCCTGCGGGCACGCTTCCCCTCCGACCAGCACCAACTCCAGTTCGTTCGTTGCGCCGGGGTCGATCGCGGCCAGTGCGGACGGCGTCGTCAGGAGGTGCGTGACGTGTTCGTCGCGCAACAGTCGCGACAGCTCGTCACCGCCGAACACGCCGGGCGGGGTCACGACGAGCGTCGCGCCGCCGATGCAGGCCGCGAGTACTTCGACCAGCGCCGTGTCGAAACTCGGTGAGGCGAAGTGCAGGATCCGCGAGCGCGCGGACACCGCATACTTGTCCCGGATTTCCTGCGCCAGGTTGGCGAGACCCCGGTGGGTGACGACGACCCCCTTCGGTGTTCCGGTGGAGCCGGACGTGTAGATCAGATACGCGGGATGGTCCACGAGCAGAGGGCGGGTGCGTTCCACGACGGTCGGGACGTCGGAAGGGTCTCTCTGACAAAGATTTTCGAGTTCGTCGACATCGGTGGTCAGCCACGCGATGGCGCCGGGCAGACGGGCGCGCTCCGAGCGGATCGTCAGCCCGACCGTCGCGCCGCAATCGTCGAGGGTGTACGCGATGCGAGCGCGCGGATGCGAGGGATCGATCGGGACAGAGGCCGCACCGGCCTTCGCGACCGCCCACAGCGCCAGCACCGACTCGATCGACCGTGGGATGGAGACCGCGACGACGTCCTCGGGTCCGATGCCCCGAACTGCCAGAAGGCGGGCCAACCGGGTGGCGAGTCGGTCCAGGTCGCCGTAGGACAGTGTGCGTCCCCGGTCGGTGATCGCAATCGCCGCCCGATCGTTCGCGACGGTTCCCGTCAGGAGACGGTCGAGCGTGACGGGGTCCGTATCCGAAAGACCCCGCGCGGGAGCGAATTCCGCGCGTTCACCCGCGAGAAAGACGTCGAGATCGGCAACCGGTGCGTCCGACTCGGCCGATGCGGTGAAACGGTCGAGAAACGCGAGGAAACGCGTGTGGTGCCCGCTCAGTTCGGCGTCGTCGTACAGTGCCGGGTTTCCCTCGAAATCGATGCGGGCGGAGGCTCCGTCGGACCCGGGGTAGATGTTGACGGCGAGGTCTGCGACGGGACCGGTGGTGAGTACCCGGACCGTCCCGCACACGGCGCCCAGCGTGATCTCCTTCGAGAACATCATGACGTTGATCACCGGCCCGAAATGCAGGAGTTCGACTCCATCAGAGGCGAGGTCCCGGCCGATGTCCTCGCGGCGGTAGCGTTGACGGCGCAGTGCCGCCGCCAAACACGCCTCGGCGGTGTCGACCGCGCAGCTCACGGTGGCAGAGCCGATTCCGTTCAGCCGCAACGGGATCACATTGGAGACCGAGCCGCCGGCGTGCCTGAGGCAGGCCGTCGTCCGCGCCGACACGGGCAGGGACAGGACCACGTCGTCGGCGCCGGTCATCCTGGCGAGATAGGACGCGAAGGCGCCGACGGTCACGGCCGTCGGATTCCGCACACCGCCGCTCGCAGGCGTGTGCCCCGTCGCTGTCCGGGCGTCGACCTCCGGTCGTGCTGCGCGGCCGGACAGGCTGAGGACCGAAGCCGGCCCGCCGCCCTGTTCGCGCCAATAGTCGCGGTCGCGGGCGAACCGGGTGGAGGCGCGGTAGGTCGCGTCTTCCCGCACGAGACGTTCCGGTCCCTCGATCCGGCAATCCGGGGGCTCCGTGCCCTCGACCGCGGCGACGTACAGTTCGGCCGTGCGGCTCATCAGCATCATCGCGGCGTACCCGTCCGACACGATGTGGTGAGCGCGGGAATACCAGTAGTAGTGATCGTCGCCCAGCCGCAGAATGTGCGAGACCAGGAGCGGACCGTCGTACATGTCGGTGCGTGCGGTCCGGTCGTTCCGCATCCAGCGGTGCGCGGCGTCGACGGGATCCACCTCGCCGCGAAGATCGGTGGCGGGCACCCGATCGTCGACGGTCGGATCCACGACCTGATGCGGCTGTCCGTCGACGTCCACCAGGCGCACCGATCCCCAGCCGAATTCGCGGTTCGCGCGACGGGTGGCGTCGCGGAGAGCACCCAGTTCGACGTGCCCGTTCAGCTCGACGTAGTGGGCGATGACGTACGGGACCTCCGGCGTGAGCTGTTGCGCGAACCAGATGGATCGCTGCGCTGCGGTCAGCGGAAAGGCACCGACGGTCGAACGCGTCGGCTGCGTGAGCGGACGTTCCAGGACGGGCACGTGCGGCCGGACGGGCGTGGGCCTCTCCGGGCAGGCGCATGCCGTGCCACCGGAGTGCTGCGAATCGAAATACATGTTGAACTCCCCCCTCGGGCTCTGCTCTGCCTACTCCGCCTCCCCACCGCACAGAGTTGTCGCGGATGGCGGATCGGCGACGGATACGGCACTACCGTCAGCGTGCACCACCCACAGGTGGTGCAACAGGGACCCCAGGGTGATCACTTCCTACCCTCGAAATAAGAGAGGTGCCCCGGCCGCCATCCGAGTAGCGTCGATCGGGTGACTATTCGCCTTGGATACCAGATGCCGAATTTCAGTTACTCCACCCCGGTCGCGGACCTGTTCCCGACCGTGATCGCACAGGCGCGTGAGGCCGAATCCGCGGGCTTCGACACCGCATTCGTGATGGATCACTTCTATCAGCTGCCGGGCCTCGGTGCCCCCGACGAACCGATGCTCGAGGCGTACACCGCGCTCGGCGCCCTCGCCACGGCCACCGAGAACATTCAGCTGTCCGCCCTCGTCACCGGCAACACGTACCGCAACCCGCCCATGCTCGCGAAGGCGGTGACCACCCTGGACGTGGCCAGCGGCGGGCGGGCCGTCCTCGGGATCGGGGCCGGCTGGTTCGAACTCGAGCACCAGCAGTACGGCTACGAGTTCGGCACGTTCACCGACCGGTTCGAACGGCTCGACGAGGCGCTGCAGATCATCGCGCCGATGCTGCACGGACAGCGCCCCACGTTCGACGGCAAGTGGTATCACGTCGAGAACGCGATCAACGAGCCGAGGATCCGCGACGACCTGCCGATCATGCTCGGTGGCGGCGGGGAGAAGAAGACGTTCGGCCTCGCCGCCCGGTTCGCCGATCACCTGAACATCATCTGCAACGCGAGCGAGTTGCCGCGCAAGCTCGAGGCCCTCGACGCACGGTGTTCGGAGATCGGCCGCGACCGGTCCACGCTGGAAACCAGCTACCTGGCCTTCGTCATCATCGACGAGGACGGCGACCGCGCCCGGCAACTCCAGCACGACTTCCTGCTCGCGCGGGGCGTCGACCTGTCGAAGGCGTCGGACGAGGAACGCGCCGCCGCCACCGACCGGCAGTTCTGCGGCGCCCCCGACGAGGTGGCCGAGCAGCTGAAGACCCGGGTCCTCGATCCGGGAATCGACGGCGTCGTCCTCAATCTCGTCGCCAACGGGCACGAACCCGGCATCGTCGAACTGACCGGCCGCACGTTGCGACCACTCGTCGAAGCCTGACACCGGCCGGGAATACGCGCACTACCTCCGCGGTTGTACCCGGAGGTAGTGCGCGAGGCTAACCTCTCGCACCTCGGTGACGAAAGGTGAAGAAGCCCGTGAGTGCTGTTCTGTCGATTCTGGATCTGGCCTACATCCGCGAGGGCGACACGGCGCGGGACAGTTTCGACGCGAGCGTGAAACTGGCGCAACTCGCGGAGACCCGCGGGTACCGCCGCATCTGGTACGCCGAGCACCACAACATGCCGTCGATCGGCTCCTCGGCGACGAGTGTCCTCATCGCGCACGTCGCCGCGCACACCCAGAACATCCGGCTCGGCGCGGGCGGCATCATGCTGCCCAACCATGCGCCGCTGACGATCGCCGAGCAGTTCGGCACTCTCGCGACCCTGCACCCGGGCCGCATCGACCTGGGACTCGGCCGCGCCCCCGGCAGCGACCAGAAGACGATGTACGCACTGCGCCGCGACGCGGCGTCCGCGGACCGGTTCCCGCAGGACGTGCTGGAACTGCAGGCGTACCTCAAAGGCGTGTCACGGGTTCCCGGCGTCGATGCGATCCCCGGCAAGGGCACCAACGTTCCGCTGTACATCCTCGGATCCTCGTTGTTCGGCGCGCAGCTCGCGGCGAAATTCGGCCTGCCCTACGCCAACGCGTCCCACTTCTCCCCCGACTCGCTCGTCGACGCCGTCACGCTGTACCGGGAGCGGTTCGAACCGTCCGAGGAACTGTCCGAGCCGTACGTGATCGCCGGCGTCAACGCCATCGCCGCCGACACCACCGAGGACGCGCACCGGCAGTTCGAGGCCTCGCTGCGGCGACGGGTGGTGCAGATGGTCGGACGCGGTCGGACGTTCACCCCCGAGGAGGTCGACCTCATCATGACGTCCCCGGCGGGTCAGCAGGTGGCGCAGATGGTGCGGTACTCGGCCGTCGGCACACCCACCGAGGTCAAGACATACCTCGACGAGTTCGCCGAGCACGCACAGGCCGACGAACTGATCGTCGCCTCCCACGCCGAGAGCACCGAGTCCTGGCTGAAGACGTACGACCTGCTCGCCGACGTGTGGCGCTCCGCACCCGTGCGCGGTTAGCGAGTCTCTGGACTCGTCAACCGCGCACGGGCGGCGAAGCCGCCTACGCGTGGACGATCACGCCACGCAGGTTCTTTCCGTCCCGCAGATCCTGGTAGCCCTCGTTCACCTGCTCGAGCGTGTACTTGGTGGTGATCAGCTCGTCGAGCTTGAGCTGACCCGCGTCGTACAGCCGCAGCAGGCGGACGATGTCGTACTGCGGGTTGGCCGAACCGAACAGCGTGCCCTTGATCGTCTTCTGGTTCAGGGTGAGGTCGGTGCCCGACACGTGCACGGTGAGCTTGGCCGGGTCGGCGAGACCGGTGATGACGACGGTGCCGCCCTTGCCGATGACGGCGGTCGCGTTCTGCACCACCTCTTCGTCGACGGTCCCGACCAGGATCAGCGCCTGGTCGGCGCCCTGTCCCCAGGTCAGTTCGTTGACCTTCGCGGCGGCCTCGGCGGCGTCGGCGAACGCGTGGGTGGCGCCGAATTTCAGGGCGGCCTCCCGCTTCATCGCCACCGGGTCCACCACCACGACGTACTTGGCGCCGGCGCTGACGGCGCCCTGCACGGCGTTGATGCCGAGCCCGCCGATGCCGTAGATGACGACGGTGTCACCGGCGCGGACGCCGCCGGCGTACACCGCGGTGCCCCAACCGGAGGGCACACCGCAGCCGACGAGGACGGCGGTCTCCAGCGGGAGCCAGTCGTCCACCTTCACGACCGAGTGCTGCGAGATGGTGGCCCGCTCCGAGAACGTGCCGAGCATGCACATGGCGCCGAAATCGTCCTTGCCCGAGTGGAACCGGAACGAGCCGTCGGGCATCGAACCCTCGAGAATGGTGGCACCCATGTCGCACAGGTTCTGGCGGCCGGTGGCGCAGTAGCGACATGTGCCGCAGTTCGGGATGAAGCTGCAGACCACGTGGTCGCCGGGCTTCACCTTGGTGACGCCGGGGCCGACTTCCTCGATGATGCCGGACCCCTCGTGCCCGCCGACGATGGGGTAACGCGGCGGCAGATCGCCGTCGGTGAGGTGCAGGTCCGAGTGGCACAGGCCTGCCGCGACGTACTTGATGAGCACTTCGCCGGGTCCCGGGCCGTCCAGTTCGAGTTCCATGATCTCGAACGGCTTGCCGGCTTCGAGCAGAACCGCTGCTTTGGTCTTCATGTCTTCTCCTCGTTGAGTGACGGTCAGAGTGCGATGTTGACGGCTTTGGTCTGGGTGTAGAGGTCGATGGCGGTGGCCCCGAGTTCACGCCCCCACCCGGACTGCTTGTATCCACCGAACGGCATGGCGGTGTCGAACCCGTTGTACTGGTTGATCCACACCGAACCGGCCTTGAGCTGGCGGGCCGTGAGGTGCGCCTTGGACAGGTCCTTGGTCCAGATTCCGGCGGCGAGGCCGTAGATGCTGCTGTTCGCCGCCTTCGCGACGCCCTCCTCCGCGTTGAAGGGCAGCGCGGCGACGACCGGACCGAAGATCTCTTCCTCGACGATGCTGAATTCGGGCTTCACGTCGACGAACACGGTCGGCTCGACGTAGAAGCCCGTGTCGCCCCAGCGCTTTCCGCCGGTGAGGGCTCGGGCGCCGTCGGCGAGTCCGGCGGCCAGGTAACCGGTGACCTTGTCGAACTGCTCCTGCGACACGAGCGGTCCGAGCTGGGTGGTGGGGTCGAGTCCGGGGCCGATCTTGACCTGGCTCGCGGCCTCGGCGACCGCGGCGGTGAAGTCGTCGAAGATGCTGTCCTCGACGAACATCCGAGTGCCTGCGACGCAGCACTGGCCGTGGTTGAACAGCCAGGCGTTGAGCGATCCGGTGACGGCGGCGTCGAAGTCCGCGTCCGCGAACACGACGTTGGCGCTCTTGCCGCCGAGTTCGAGCGACACCTTCTTCAGGTTGCCGCGGGCAGCGTCGACGATCTTCTTCCCGACCTCGGTGGATCCGGTGAACGCGATCTTGTCGACGTCGTCGTGCGCGGACAGCGCGGCCCCGGCGTCGCCGTAGCCGGTGACGATGTTGACGACGCCGGGCGGGAAGCCGGCCTCCTCGAACACCTCGCCGAGCAGGATCGCGGTGAGCGGGGTCTGTTCCGCGGGCTTGAGGATCACCGTGTTGCCGGCCGCGAGTGCGGGGGCCAGCTTGAACGCGGCCATCAGCAGCGGGAAGTTCCAGGGAACGATCAGTCCGCAGACGCCGACGGGCTCACGCAGCGTGTACGCGTGGAACTGGCCGCCGGGGACGAACGGCATGCTCACGTTGACCGTGCTGCCCTCGATCTTGGTGGCCCAGCCCGCGAAGTAGCGGAAGATGTCGGCCGACCAGGCGACGTCGACGGCCGCGGCGATGCCCGCCGACTTGCCGTTGTCCAGCGCCTCGAGCTGACCGAATTCCTCGGCGCGCTCGGAGAGGATGTCGCCGACTCGCCAGATGAGGCGTTCGCGCTCGTTGGGCTTCATGGTGGACCACGGGCCTTCGTCGAATGCCGTGCGTGCGGCCCGGACTGCGCGGTCGACGTCCTCGGCGCTACCGCGTGCGACGGTGGTCAGCACCTGCCCGGTGGCGGGGTCGATGGTCTCGAACGTCTCGCCGCTAGCCGATTCCACCCACTGCCCGCCGACGAGGAATCGCTTGGTGCCGGACAGAAAGTTCCGTACCGACGGCAAGAGTTCCGCTTGGCTGGGCTCGATCGTCGCTGTCATCAAAACCTCCGAAGTTGTGAATGTGACGTGGCTCATAGTGCACTGATTGCCATATCACTAACTGTCCTGACTTCGGACACCTCCGGACGGTCGCGGATCGGTGGGTGAAACTGCAGCTAGACGGTGATATCGAGGGCCCGCATCCGGACGTAGAGCGTGCTGCGGCTGATGCCCAGCGCGGCCGCGGCGTGCACCTTGTTGCCGCCACTTTCCTGCAGTGCGTCGACGATGGCCTGGCGTTCGGCGCGTTCACGGCCCGCCAGCCGCGACACCCGCGGCGGCGTCCGATACTGGTCGGGCAGATCCGCGACAGCGAGGTGCGCACTGGTGCGCCCGCGCGCGGCCGCCTGCAGCACGACGGACAGTTCCGCGATGTTGCCCGGCCAGTCGCGGGCGATCAGAGCGTCCAGCGCGCTCGCCGAGAGCCGGAGGCCCGGTTCGACGGAGTCGAGGACCGCCTGCGCGATGTCCGCGAACTCGCGGGTGCGTTGCCGCAGCGGCGGCAGCACCACCTGTCCGGGGCACCGGCCTGCCAGACCGGCCACTCCCGGCGGCAGGTTGCCGAGCGGGGAACTGGTCATCACGATCCGGGGACCCACGTCGGCCGCCAGCATCTTCACGACCAGCGGCAGCATCGACTCGGGCAGCAGCTGCACCTCTTCGATCGCCAGGACCGCGGAGGGTCCCGCCGCCAGGGCGAGCAGTCGATCGATCCAGGCCTCGGCGCCGTCGAGGGCGATCGTGGCAGCGTCCATACATACGAGCGACCGGTCGCCGGCCAGATCACGGACCGCGGTGGTCCTGCCGGTTCCCGGTTCGCCGCTGATCACCACCGGATCCCGGGTCTCGCGCAGCCGGGACAACTCCGTCCTGCTGCGTTCGACGACGGAACTCGACGGCGACTTGCCGCGCCGGATGGGGGCGCTCGTCCGGCGGTCCGGCCGGACGACGAAGACCGCGCCGTCGTCGGTGCCCGCCACGCGGTCGGCCCGGACCAACGCCGGTTCGCCCGAGGACAATTGGATCCGCACCGTCTTCGACTGCTCCGGGCGCAGGTCCGCGGCAAGCCCCCGCAGCGTCGCGTGATCGGACACCTGGAGCAGGTCGAGCGCGACCCGGTTGCTGAGCAGGATGTCCTCGCCGATCGCGGTGACCGCCATCTGATTCTGCGGCGACACCCGCTGGAACGCGTCCACGAGCCGCTGCTGCGACACCCGGGACCCCTCGAGCAGTCGTCGCTCGATGTCGCCGGCCGCGCGGGCCAGGAACGGGGCGAACAGCGGGTTGGCCCGCGACGCGACGCCCGTCATGTCGAGGATGCCCTCGACGCGGCGCGTCACCGGATGCACGATCGGGTGTCCGTAACAGCTGAGGTCCTTGAACCGCTCGAGGTAGTGCTCCTCGCCGTGGATCACGACTCCGCGCCGGACCTCCAGCGGCGTCCCCAGTGCGGTGGTCCCGACACAGTCCTCGCCGAACCTCGACCCCAGCACCGCCCCGGCGCCGTCGATCAGGCGCTCGAGTTTGCGGCCGTCGAAGAGCCGGGCGACGATGCGGCAGTCGCGGTCGGCGAGCAGGACGCAGAAACCGGTGCCCTGGATCTGCTGTTCCATCTCGTCGAGGACGGGCCGGGCCGCCTGCAGCAGCCGACTGGACTTGTCCAGGTCGGGGCAGGGATCATCGCTCGGCGTCGACGTCGGTTCCAGCCCGCTGAGCGCCGAACGCTTCCAGGACAACGCGATCTCCGGCCGCATCGCCGCGTGCCCGGTCGTGCCGCCAAACTCCAACCTCGACTCCTTGCCGCGCGCGGATCCGGTCGTGCACCGGTGCACGACTCACATCCGAACGTACCCACACCGTGTGACCCACGCCATAGTGCCCGCGGATGCGGGCGGGCAACTGTCCGGATTCTGGACAGTGCCCCGATCGGTCAGCCGAACAGGCCCCGCACGAAGGGGATGGTGTCGGCCTGCGAATCGACGAGCGTGCCGCTGTGGTCGGTGGGATACGTCTCGAACGTGACCGGCTCACCGTTCGCCGTGAGCGCGGCGACCAGCGAGAACGCCGACGGTGCCGGCACGTCGATGTCGGTGAGCCCCTGCCCGATGAACAGGGGACGGTCGTATCCGCTCGTGGGGACGCCCATGTAGTCCACGAGCAGGCCGTGAAAGTTCGGAATCGTGTTCAACGGCTTGCTGAACAGATCGCCGACCACCACCCCTTCCGCGGCGTCGTGAAGTTCGTTGACGCACAGCTGTTCCGCAGCGTCCACGTAGTGCGCGCCGAGGGGTGTCAGATACGAGTCGAGATCGATTTCGGGGTGCGCCGACCGCAGTCCCGCGAGGATGTAGAACAGGTACGACGTGAGGCCGGCGGGGATCGCCGTGGGCGGCACCCCCGGGCCGAGCGGCAGCAGCGCCAGTTCGATGTTCGCGGGAACACCCGTCCCCACGGCCCCGCGGTAGTCCAGCGTCTCCCCGCCGAACTCGGTGGCGTAGCGGGCAGTGGTGATCGCGGCCCCACCACCCTGCGACTGTCCGACCACCACCCACGTGTTCGACAGCGACTCGTCGACGGCGCGGGCGGCCTTCACCGAATCGACGACGCTGTGCGCCTCGACCTTTCCGTCGAGATACGGCATCACACCGGGTGTGCCGAGGCCGACGTAATCGGTGGAGACGACGGCGTATCCCTGCTCGAGCCACCGTCCGAGGTACGGATAGTCCCGCTCGGACAGGGCGGGCCCGACGAGCGACGGTGCGCAGTCGTCGGCGAGCCCGGACGTGCCGTGCGCCCAGGCCACCACCGGCCAGCCCCCGTCGGGAGCCTCCCCCCGCGGCACGTACACGGCGCCGCTGCTGAGTGCGGGATTCCCGTCGGACCCGATCGACCAGTACATGATCCGCTGTGCGTCGGCGGTACCGGGAATCCACAGGCCGGCGGGCAGCGGCTCGACGTCCACGACGCTCCCCGGCGTGCGGTCGGCCTCGTCGGCGAACGCGGCCGGGGACGCGAGGCAGGTGCCAGTGACCGTCAGCGAGGCAATCGCGACGGTCGCCGCGGCTCGCGCCATACGTACCGAGTGTGTCTTCACCGCTTCAAGATCCCACACGTGAGCGGCAAAGCGTGCCGGAGCACTCTTTGCCGCTCACGTGGGCTAGTGCTGGGCGGCCAGATCCCGTCCCCTGGTTTCCGGGATCGTGACCAGCGCGACGGTCGAGACCGCGATGAGCGCGAGGGCGTACCACTCGAACAATTCCGGCGACCCACGGTCGGCGAAGAACGTCTGGACGTACGCCGCCGTCCCGCCGAACGCCGCCACCCCGATCGAGTACGGCACCCCGACACCGGCGGCGCGCAGCCCGGTCGGGAAGAGTTCGGCCATCATCGCCGGCATGACCGCGAGGAGCGCGCCCATCACGAACAGGGCGATCGCCATCGCGAAGAACAGGGTGAGCGCGCTGTGCCCGATCATGGCGTTGAGCGGAAACAGCAGGGCCGCGATGCCGAGGTTGCCGATGTACAGCACCGGTTTGCGCCCGATCCGGTCCGACACCGCGCCCCAGAAGGGCAGCGACGCAATCAGTACGAGGTTCGCGCCGACGCCGGCCCACAGAGCGCCGGACGGATCGATACCCCGGACCGTGATCGCGTACGCCGGCGCCGACACCGCCCACACGTAGTAGACGACGGTGCCGCCGACCGTGAAGAACAGGATCTGGAACACCTGCCGCCGATGCGCCACGAACAGTTGCCACATCGACTGCTTCGCGGTGTCCTCACCCGACTCCTCGTAGACCTCGGTCTCGCTCATCCGGGACCGCATCCACAGCACGAACAGGCCGAGCACGCCGCCCAGCAGGAACGGCACCCGCCAACCCCAGTCGGCCATCTGCTCCGAATTCAGCGTCGTGGTGAGCAGTGCGCCGAGCAGCGTGCCCACCACTACTCCGGTGGTGTTGGAGATGTAGATGAGGCTGGACCAGAGTCCGCGCCGCGCCGTCGGCGCGAATTCCACGATGTAGGTCTGCGCGGACGGCAACTCGCCGCCGTGCGCGACGCCCTGCGCGAGACGCGCCACGACGAGAACGACCGCCGCCGCGACACCGATCGTCTGATGGGTCGGGGTCAGGCCGATGACCAGGCTGCCGATCGCGGCGAGGCCGACGGCGAGCGTCATGGACAGCTTGCGTCCCCGGCGGTCCGACAGCCAGCCGAACAGCAGACCGCCGAACGGCCTGGCGACGAATCCGACGGCGAAGACGCCGAACGACGCGAGCAGGTCGGAGACGGCGGACCCCGTGTGGAAGAACTGCGGGGCGAAGAACGCGGCGAACGTGGCGTAGACGGTCCAGTCGAAGTACTCGATCCCGTTGCCCGTGCCGACGCCGACGATTGCGCGGGCCTTCTCCCAGCGCTCGGACCGCTGACGGACGGTCGACGGGCCCGCGTTCACGGACCCGCTCTCGGTGGCGATCCCGGTCATCGTGCATCACCTCCGGCCGCGGCATACTCGAGCCGGGCATCGTCGGAGTGCGCCTTGTCCAGCCGTCGAACGGCCAGCCCGGCGTAGATGGTGGCGGCGTCGGCGAGCACCGCGTCGTCGAATTGTGCCCGCGGCGAATGGTTCATGGGAGCCGCAGCGGGATCGGCGCCGGGCATGCACGCGCCCAGCCCGATGAACGCGCCGGGCACCTCCTGCAGGACGTAGGAGAAGTCCTCGGACCCGGCCATCGGATGGCTGACCGTCTCGTAGCGGTCCTCGCCCATGAGGTCGCTGACGACTTCGGCGCCGAACGCGACCTCGTCCACGTCGTTGATCGTCATCGGGAACTCCGGGGCCACGTCGACCTCGACGTCGACGCGCTGCGCGGACGCCACGCCCTCGAGCACCCTGCGCAGCGCTCCCGGCACCTTCTCGTACGTAGCGGGCGAATAGCACCGGACGGTCGCCTCGAACCGCGCATCGTCGGGAATGATGTTGTGCCGCGATCCGGCCCGCACGTTCGCGACGGTCACGACGACGGGGTCGAACACGTCGAACGTCCGGGTGACCATGGTCTGCAGCGACGTGATCATCTCGGCCATCGCGGTGATCGGGTCCCGGGCGGTCGACGGGGACGATCCGTGGCCGCCCGCTCCGCGCACCGTCACGGTCAGTTTGTACGAGGCCGCGAGCAGGGTGCCCGCCTTGGAGAAGAACCGGCCCTGCGGCCTCTGGCACGAGAAGACGTGCATGCCGTACGCGGTGTCCGCGCGCCGACCGGACGCGTCGAGGACGCCCTCGTCGACCATCACCTTCGCGCCGTCCCACCCCTCCTCGCCGGGCTGGAACATCAGGACCACGTCGCCCGCCAACCGGTCTCGGTGTCGGCTGAGCAGTTGCGCGGCCCCGACGAGCGCCGCGGTGTGCAGGTCGTGCCCGCATCCGTGCATGGCACCGTTCTGCGCCGCGAAGTCGAGTCCGGTCTGTTCGGTGACCGGCAGTCCGTCCATGTCGGCGCGCAGCAGCACCGTCTGCGCGCCGGTTGCCGAGCGGCGGCCGCCGCGGAGCACCGCGGTCACGGACGTCGTGCGGGTTCCCGTCGAGATCTCGAGCGGCAGTCCGTCCAACGCCGCGAGGACCGTTTCCTGCGTGCGCGGCAGGTCCAGACCGACCTCGGGTTCGCGGTGCAGTACGCGCCGCAACTGCACGAGGTCGCCCTGCAGAGCGCGGGCGTCGTCCAAGAGATCCATTGCTCTCCCCTATGTCGGTGGTCACGTTCGGGACCGAATGCGTCGGTGGTCATATGCTGTGAGCCACGGAACGACGGACCACCGAGAACGTCGAAAACGATCATTCTCACCGAATCAGGAAGAGCTTTATGAGCGAAATGCTGACCGAATCCGAACTTTCGCTCATTCACGCCCTGCAGATCCGCCCACGGGCGACGTGGGCCGAGCTGGCTCCGATCCTGCGCGCGACGTCCGCGACCCTCGCACGGCGGTGGGAATCGGTCACCGAACGCGGGCTGGCCTGGATCACCGCCTACCCCGCGCCGATGACGGGTGCGGGGGCGTTCACCGCCATGATCGAGGTGACGTGCGACCTCGCAGGCACGAAGGCACTGGTCGAGGCGCTCACCCGGGACCCGCGGGTGTCGTCGATCGAGCATGCGGCGCGGGGCCGGGACCTCATCCTGACCGTGCAGACGGGATCGCTGCACGAGTTGTCGGACCTGGTGCTCGAGGAGTTGCCCCGCCACCCGAGCGTCGATTCGACGCGGACGCACACGTGCACGGCACTCCACGCGGAGGGCAGCCGGTGGCGCCTCGACTCCCTGGACACGGCGCAGTCCGCCGCAATCGCCGCACTGGAGAACACCCCTCTGCAGGCCGGATCGAGCCGGCCGGAGAGCCTGACCGACGAGGTCGCCCGCGCGCTCGTCCGCGAACTCACCCGGAACGGCCGGGCGTCCGCGCGCGAGATCGCCGCGGTGATCGACCGGCCCGCGTCCTCGGTCCGCAGGCAACTCGCCGGGTTGCTGCGCTCCCGCGCCGTGGTGCTGCGCTGCGACGTCGCCCAGAACGCGACGCGGTGGCCCATCACCGTCACGTGGTGGTGCCGCCTGCCCGTGCGCGCGCACCGCGACGTCGTGGAGGTCGTCAACACCCGCCCCGAACTGCGCTTGTGCATGTCGATGACCGGACCCGCGAACTTCCTCGTCAGCATGTGGGTGTCCTCGCTGCCCGACCTGCTGCGGGTGCAGGAGTGGCTGGAGACCCGCGCCCCCAGCCTCGAGATCATCGATTCCTCGGTGACACTCCGGTCCCGGAAGCGGATGGGGTGGGAACTCGACACCCACGGCCGCGCGACCGGTTATGTCACCGCGCACGGCGGCTGACCGCTACGGTCGAATGCGCCATCATCGGACCGGCTGGAGCAGGTGATCCCCCGTGACCTCGACCACGAAAACGTCGACTACCGGCGAGCGTGCCGACTTGCTGGAGTCGCTGGCGAAGCACCGGTACCTGCTCCGCCACACCGTCCGCGACCTCACCGACGAGCAGGCGGCCCAGCTCCCGACGGCGAGCGTGCTGTGCCTGGGCGGACTCGTCAAACACGTGTCGGACACCGAACAGGTGTGGGCCGATTTCATCGTGCGCGGCGCCGACGCCGTCCGTGGCGGTCCCGTGGACGGGACGGGCACCGGCAATCGCGAGAAGGAATTCACACTCCGCGACGACGAGACCCTGGCCGGCGTCCTCGACCGCTACGCAATGGTGGCGCACCGGACCGACGAGATCGTGGCTGCGCTGCCCGACCTCGACATCTCGCATCCGCTGCCGAAGGCGCCGTGGTTCGAACCGGGATCACGCTGGTCCGCGCGCCGGGTGCTGCTCCACATCATCGGTGAAACGGCCCAGCACGCCGGGCACGCCGACATCCTCCGGGAATCTCTCGACGGGTCGAAGACGATGGGCTGAGTCAGCCACGTTTGCGGGCGTCGACGAGGAACCGGGTCGAATGGGCCACGAACGGGCCGTCCGCCTCGATCCGGTCGTGGAGTTCCCGCAGACGGTCCCGGTACTGCGCGACGGTGAAACCGGGCACCATCCAGATCACCTTGCGGAGGAAGTAGACGACGGCGCCGATGTCGAAGAACTCGATCCGCAGAGATTCGAAACGGAGATCGACGACCTCGAGACCGGCGGCCTCCGCGTCCGCACTCTCGTCCTCGTAGTGGCGGCCGCGGCGCACGTTCTCGGGTTGCGGCCCCAGGAAGTATTCGACGAGTTCGAAGACGCTCGCGTGCCCGACGTGCTGGGAGAAGTACGTGCCTCCGGGTTGCAGGACGCGGGCGATCTCGTCCTACCACACCGTGGCCGGGTGCCTGCTGGTCACCAAGTCGAAGGCGCCGTCCGCGAACGGCAGCGGCGGCTCGTCCGAGTCGGCCACGACAACCGCGCCGAGCGGATGCATCAGCGACGTGGCCTTCGCGACGTTCGGCGGCCACGATTCCGTCGCCACCATCACGCGAGGGATCGTCGCGGCGCCGGCGAGAACCTCCCCTCCCCCGGTCTGGATGTCCAGAGCGGCGTTCGCGCGCGCGAGCCGTTCACCCATCAGGCGCTGGTACCCCCACGACGGCCGCTGTTCGGTGGCCCGGCCGTCGAGCCAGGAGAAATCCCAGCCGTCCACCGACACGGATTCCGCCTCGGCCACCAGATCCTCGAATGCGCGTGCCATGCCGGGAAGCCTGGCAGAAAGTCCCGGATCGATCGAGCGGATGGTCGGGAAGCACCGGGCAGCGGCCGATGTTGACCCAGACATGACCGCACCGGAGCATCGCGTTCGAATCGCCGAGGAACGCGCCGACGCGGAACGCCGCATCGCGTCGCTGACCGGGCGTTTCACCGCGATCGTGGAGGGGTCGGAATTCACCACGGACGATGACGAACACGACCCCGAGGGCTCGACCATCGCGTTCGAACGGGCCCAGGTGTCGGCACTGCTGGCCGACGCCCGGCGCGAGGTCGAGGATCTGGCGGCGGCGCAGCAGCGGCTCGACAGCGGGACGTACGGCCTCTGCATCCGGTGCGGCCGGCCGATCGCCGACGTGCGACTCGACGCGCTCCCCGCCGCCCGGACGTGTATCGACTGCGCCGGTTAGGTCAGGAAGGCTCCCCACTCGCGCGCAGCCACGTCGCGGGCCCGGCGATGGTCGCCGGCCTCGGGACGGATCCCGTCGGCGAGGTCGGCGAGGGCTTCGGCCAGATCGCCGACATCGACCTGATGCCGCATGGAGGAGTCGAGTAGTTCGTCGAAGGCCTGGTCCGCGCTGTACGAGCTTCCGCGCGCGGTGGTCAGGATCTGAATTGCAGCGTCCAATGCGGACAGGTGCCGTGTCGCGCGGGTGTCGCGGTGAGCTTCGATCGTCAATATTCCGCCTCTGAGGTGTCGCCACTGGGCGTTGCCGGTCTCGTTGTAGGCACATCACATCACGAACCGGTGGCCTGCGTTGCCGAATCGAGACCGTGTCCGAAAGTTGTTTCTCGACAGGAGGATACGAACTCCGGCAAGATACTTGTAACTCTCGTTACTACCGCTCGGTTCTACCCGCGAGTAGGCCGTCCGCGTAGTCACATTTCTGAACGGCTCCAGAACAGCGGATCGAAACCGAGCAGACCGGCCATTCCGGAATACTGGTTTCCGGGTGGAGGTCTCCGCCCGACGCGATCGGACGGCCGTGCGCCGCGCAGCCCTGTGGACCCGTGTGACCAGAACTGTTCAGAATCGGGATGATTGACGTGAAACTCGTCGTCGACCTCAATCGGTGCCAGGGTTACGCGCAGTGCGTGTTCCTCGCACCCGACGTCTTCACTCTGCACGGAGAAGAGGCCCTCCTCTACGACGCGGGCCCCGCCGACGGCGAGCGCGAGCACGTGTCGCAGGCCGCCGCGGCCTGCCCGGTGCACGCCATCACCACGGACATCCCCACCCACCGCGATGGGGAATGACGTGCGGATCGTCATCGTCGGCGCGTCGCTCGCCGGGGTGCGCGCCGCGGAGGCGCTACGGGGGCAGGGCTTCGACGGGTCCCTGACCCTGATCGGCGACGAACCCTACGAACCGTACGACCGGCCGCCGCTGTCGAAGGCCGTGCTCCTCGGGATCATGCCGCCCGAACACGCGGCGCTCCCCTACCGTCCCGACCTCGACGCGAAGTGGCTGCTCGGCGTGCGGGCCACCACCCTCGATCTGGAGAACAACCGGGTGGTGCTGAGCGACGGCGGCACCGTCGAGTTCGACAAGGTGCTGATCGCGACCGGCGTCCGCGCCCGGCCGTGGTCGAACTCGTCCGAGGCGGCACTCGACGGCGTCTTCACCGTCCGTACCTGCGACGACTCCCGCCGACTGAGCGAGCGACTGTCTGCCGGACCGCGCCACGTCCTGGTGATCGGCGCCGGCTTCACCGGCTCGGAGATCGCGTCGGTGTGCCGGGAGCGCGGGCTGTCCGTGACGGTCACCGAGCGCGGCCCGGCACCGCTGGTCGGTGCGCTCGGCGGGGTGGTGGCGGCGGTCGCCGCCGACATGCAACGCGACCACGGCGTCGACCTGCGCACCGGGGTCACGGTGACCGGACTCGACGGCGACAGCGACGGACGGCTGTGCCGCGCGCACCTCTCGGACGGGACCGCACTCGACGTCGACGTGGCGATCGTCGCGCAGGGCAGCATCCGCAACACCGACTGGCTGTTCGGATCCGGTCTCGCCGCCGGGCCCCGCGGGGTCACGTGCGACGCCGGCTGCAGGGCGTTCGACATCAACGGCATCGTCACCGACAACGTGTTCGTCGCCGGTGACGTTGCGCGGCAACCGCATCCGCTGTACGACTACCAGTTGCTGGCACTGGAGCACTGGGGCAACGCGATCGGTCAGGCCGAGGTGGCGGCGCACAACATGATCCACGACGGCCTCCGCAGGCGACCGCACCTGGAGATTCCGGCGTTCTGGTCCAGCCAGTTCGGCGTCAACATCAAATCCGTGGGCATCCCCACCTATTCCGATCAGGTGGTGATCACCCAGGGTTCGGTCGCCGATCGGCGCTTCGTGGCGGCGTACGGCTTCCGTGGTCGCGTCACCGCAGCGGTGGCGTTCAATCAGGGGAAGTGGCTCGACTTCTATCGGGGGCTGATCGAGTCGGCGGCGGAGTTCCCACCGGACTTCGACGTCATGGACCGGGCGGAGCCGTTCGAGGTGCGGCCGTCGGAGTTGCCGGACCCGGCCGTTCTCAGCCACGGCCCGACCGTCGCGGTGACCGGTCATCTGCCCACCGAACGTCGTGTCGAGTTCGTCTCGCTACCGAAGTAACAGGGAGAGTGTCCATGTCGCGTGCTCAGTTGTTCGAGCGGATCACCGACCAGGCGAACCGGCCGAATCCGTATCCGCTGTACGAGGAACTTCGTGAGACGCGGGTGGCGCCGCAGGACAACGGTTCCTTCCTCGTCGGCCGGTACTACGACGTGATGGCGCTTCTGCACGATCCGAGGATCAGCTCCGACCTGCACAACCGGGGGCCGGGGCTTCCCGGGGCGGATCGCGCCGGCGACGGGCCGGAGTCCTTCCTCAAACTCGATCCGCCCGAGCACGATCGGTTGCGCCGATTGACGACGCGACAGTTCGGTCCGCCGCACAGCCCCGACCGGATCGACTCCATGCGTGGCGAACTCGCAGAACTCGTCACAAGTCTCGTCGACGGGCTCGACGGGAAGAGTCGCATCGACATCGTCGACGACTTCGCGTACCCCTTCCCCGTCTCCGTCATCTGCCGTCTGCTCGGGGTGCCTCACGAGGAGGAACCCCGGTTCCACGCCTGGGCCGACGCGTTGGTGGCGGCCATCGACCCGCGGCGCACCAGCGCCGACAACGAGCAGGTGAAGGCGGCACAGCAGGCCCAGATGGAAATGGCCATGTTCATGGCCGGTCTCATCGAGGACCGTCGCCGCAATCCCGGCGACGACATGCTGTCGGGGCTGGCCAACGATTCGGGGCCCGACGGCCAGTTGAACACCGTCGAGTTGGTCACCAACTCCATCCTGCTGTTCATCGCCGGGCACGAGACGACCGTCAACCTCATCACCAACGGCATGCTGACCCTGCTGCGCAATCCCGATGTTCTCGAGCGGCTTCGCGCGGAACCGGAGTTGATGCCGCAGGCTGTGGAGGAATTGCTCCGCTTCGAACCGCCGGTGCATCTGCTGGGCCAGCGAACGCCGATCGTCGACATCGAGATCGACGGCGTCACCGTTCCGAAGGGGTCGCCGCTCGTCCTGGCCTTGGCGTCGGCCAATCGCGATCCGGAACGCTTCGTCGACGCAGACCGGTTCGTCCCCGACCGCGAAGACAACCAGCACGTCGGTCTGGGCAGCGGCATCCACAGTTGCTTCGGCGCTCCCCTCGCTCGCCTCGAAGGGCAGATGGCGCTCACCGAACTCATTCGCCGCCTCCCGAATCCGCGGCTCGTCGAGGATCCGCCGCCCTACCGGCCCAACCCGGTCCTGCGGGGTCCCCGGCACCTGCTGGTGGACTGTGGGTGAGAGTGGCATCCCGAGAATTGCTCGAGAATGCTGTCGGTGTGGCGGCTCGCGTCGAGCACAGTACCGAACATGTGCTGTAACGCTACTGCCGGTCATTGGTGGCCGGGCGACGGTGCGCCGATCGGTTCCCTCGTGGATCCGGGGCATTTCGATTTGATGCCTCGGATCGTCGAGGAGGAGCCGACACGGTCGCATCGGGTCCGGGGTAGGTGACAGCGTGGTGTCACGGCGCCCGGGCCTCTCCTCGCGCATTCTTGATCAACTCACCAGGATGATGCCGGTGGTTGATGCGCGGTCTTCGGGTGGGGTCGATGTGCGGCGGTGGGATCCATTCGGTCCGGCCCGCGTGTTTGGAATGCGCGGGCGCGGACCTCGTCGCCCAGCCGGCCGCTCCGTCGTTGACCTGGGCATGGCATGCGTCGCAGACCAGGGCCAGACCTTCGATGTCGGTGCGCCCGCCCTTGTTCCAGTCCGTGACATGGTGCACCGCACACAGGCTTGCCGGCGCCGAACACCCCGGCCGGGTGCAGCCCCCGTCTGCCGCGATCAGCGCGAGTCGCTGGTCGGCACTGGCCAGGCGACGCCGTCGACCCAGGTGCAGCGGACGACCCGCATGGTCGAACAGTGCGAGCACCGGGTGCGCTTTCTCGGCCAGGGCCAGTGCGTCCTCGATCGGGAGCAGGCCACCGGTGGCCGTCGTGGCCAGCCCGCCTGCCGCCTTCTCCAACTGCTCGAGGGTCATGGTGACGATCACCGTCGTGGGCAGGCCGCGGTGCCGGCCGAGCACGCCCGACTCGAGCAGCGTCCGGAACATCGCACTGAACGCGTCGTGATTGCGCTGCGCCGCGGTGCGGGTATCACGAGCGGCAGCCGCCGCCAGCACGTCTCGATCGATCGACGCGTCCTCTCCGTCGCCGGTCGGAGATCCGGGATCGTCCGGATTGTTCATCCCCGGCCGGGCCCATTTCGCGAGGATCGGATCGAGCATCGCCCGCGCGACGGGGTCGAGTTCACCGGAGATTCTCGACATCAGTTCGGTGTCCTGACGGCCGATGGAAATGCCGCGTCTGCGTTTCCGGTCGCGGTCGTCGCCGAGGTTTCCGTCCGGATTCAGGTGTGCGAGCAGCCGGTGCCCGGCCTGCTCCACGTCCTCAGGAGTAGCGCTTCGCGCCAACGTGGCCAGCACGGCCTCGGCGTCGGCTACCGCATCGTTGCCGACGGCGTGGGGAATCTTGCGCATCACTTTCGCGATCGCCCGCACATGATCAGCTCCGATGTCGCCGTCACTCTGTGCCGCAGCGGTTTCCGGCAGGACGGGTGGCATCGGATCGCCCGCCAGGGTGTGCCACACCCCCAGCTCACAAGCGGCGGTGACCCGAGCGGACGCGTCCGCGCCCGAGATCCGGAGCGCCTCGATCAGCAGCTTCTTCGGCGACGAATATCCCAGACTCGCCGGGACCGAGCGCTCCACGGTCTCCACCACCAATCGGTGGGAGATCGCCTCCGTGCGGCGAAGGGACAGCTCCACCCCGCGCATCACCTCGACCACCTCGCCGTCCGACAGCTCGGCCAGCCCGGCTGCGAGCAACCCGTCCACCGCGGCAGCGAGCATCGACAGATGCTCCGCCACCCGGCTCCCCACCGACCCCCCAGTCGAATTCATGTGCGAATACTATCGCGAGGGTCCGACAAGTTTCGGATCTCGAACTCCGGCGGCCGATCGCATCGACACCGGCGAGCTACATGAGCCGCTCAGAGCCGACAGGCGCGTAGATATACACGCCCAGGCCGAGGAAGAACAAAAGTCGGTACGCAAGAACCATTGCAAGCCAGACGGATAAAGGGAAACTTTGCAGTGAAACCCAGGGCCCACGACGTGGCGCGGCCGTCGTCAGCAGTCCAGTTGGGCGCGCTTCTGAACTCGACCTCCCCACCGAACCAGTCAGTGCCCGCGCTCCCGCAGCGACTCGGACGGCGTCACACCGTACTTCCGGCGGTACGCGGCGGCGAATCTGCCGGTGTGCATGATCCCCCAGCGGGTGGCGACTTCGGAAACGGTTGCACAGGAGTCGCTTCCGGTCAGATCTGCGTGCACACGTTCGAGGCGCACGTCGACGAGGAACTCCATCGGCGTCATCCCCACGTACTCGCGGAACCCCTGCTGCATGCGCCGGACGCTCACGCCGACGAGTTCGGCCATCTCGCCGGCCGTCCAGGGGCGTGCAGGATCCTCGTGGATCGCGTCGATGACCCGCTTGACGATGCGGGGGCGGACTCCCGACGAGCCGGTGTCGTCGTCCGGCATCGCGGTGAGCACGAGAGCGGTGGTCAGGGCACCGCACAATTGCTGCGACACCATCTCGCTGCGCAGGAGGACGCTGTCGTGCAATGCCTGGTCGGCGATGGAACGGACGAGCCTGAGCCACTCCGCTCCGGCGCCCGCGCGCAGGTCGAGTTGCCGCGGCAACACCTGCCCCGGCCGGGCGAGCACGCGGTCCATCTCCCGCTGCAGGTAGTTCCGGTCCACCTTGAAGCCGATGATCTCGCAGGAACTGCTCCAGTCGGTGATCACGGTCCGGGTGTCGGGCGGGCAGATGGTCGCGAGTCCCGGCGTCGACGTCACTTCCGTGCCGCCGGTGACGGACACGATGCGACCGGTCAGGGGGATGTTGATGCCGTACGCGCCGGGATGGTCGGACTCGATGGCCACGGCTGCCCCGAATCCGATCCGGGCGAGCCGCGACGCCCCCACGTCGGACGATTCCAGCGACGACCGCGCGGCGTTGTCACGCGACAGCGGACGCAGTTCATGAGGGAAGTACGCGTCCGCGACCACCTCGTGAACCTCGTCCCAGTCGGTGAAACCGGGGCCCTCCAACCGTCCTCGCATACGTACGTCCAGACCTCTCACCTCGCGCTTCGGCGTCGTCCGAGCAACTCCCGACCCTAGCATCGCCTGTGACACACGTCACTGCAAGGCCCTGTGCCGCGCCTCTGCCAATCCCGTTTCGCGTTCCGGATCGGCGGTTCGCATTGCGGATCGACGGACTGTGATGCCCGTCATACGTTATGCAGGTGCCCCAAACGCAGGGGTGATCGCACGAATCGTGCAGAAAGGCGGTCACGAAAAATGGATCAGCGCACTCTCCGTAACATTTTCGGCCAGTTCGCCAGTGGCGTCACCGTGATCACGTGCGCCAACTCCGACGGCAAGCCGCACGGGGCCACCGTCACCGCGTTCACCGCGATCTCGATGGAACCTCGGCTGTGCCAGGTGACGTTGACCCGGAAGTCGAAGGCGTGCAGCTACCTGAGTGACGCGCCGTTCGCGGTGAACATTCTGGCCGCCGATCAGCTCGACACCGCGATGCATTTCGCAGGCAAACCACAACGGACGGAACCGGTGTGGGAGGACTCCGGCATCGCTCCCGCGCTGTCCGGCAACGCGGCGACCCTGACCTGCGCGCCCTGGGCCTCCTACGACGGCGGTGATCACGTCATCTTCATCGGCGAGATCGTCGACGCGTCCGTCGACTCGGACAAGGACCCACTACTGTTCTACCGCAGCACCTTCCATGATCTCGGGGCCGCGTCCGGCACCACCGCGTGGAACGGCTGCCTCGACGACCCCCACAGCGGGTGGTTCGACGCCGCCGCGTCATTCACCCCGGTTCACCCGCAGCTCGCGCGCGCTGCGTCCTGACGAACAGCCCCCGACCCATCATCACGAAGGGAACACCATGACCACCACCGAAGCCCCCGCCGACCGCAGCAAGGTCAATGTCGCTGCGGACTGTGAAGCGAACCGCACCGCCAACTTCGCATCGCGACCGATGACCGGTGACGAGTACATCGAGTCGCTGCGCGACGACCGCGAGATCTGGCTGCACGGGGAACGGGTGAAGGACGTCACGACGCACCCGGCGTTCCGGAACCCCGTCCGGATGACCGCCCGCCTCTACGACGCGATGCACACCGGCGAGCACGTCGACACCCTGACGACACCCACCGACACCGGCAACGGCGGCGTGACGATGCCGTTCTTCCGTGCGTCCAAGACGTCGGACGACCTCCTGAAGGACCGCGACGCCATCGCCACCTGGGCACGCATGACGTACGGCTGGATGGGTCGCTCCCCCGACTACAAGGCCTCGTTCCTCGGCACCCTGCACGCCAACAAGGAACTGTATTCGCCGTTCCAGGACAACGCCGAGCGCTGGTACAAGGAATCGCAGGAAAAGGTCTTGTACTGGAACCACGCCATCATCAACCCGCCCGTCGACCGGCAGCTCCCGCCGGACGAGGTCGGCGACGTGTTCATGAAGGTGGAGAAGGAAACCGACGCCGGCCTCATCGTCTCCGGCGCGAAGGTCGTGGCCACCGGATCCGCGATCACCAACTACAACTTCATCGCCCACTACGGGCTGCCGATCAAGAAGAAGGAATTCGCGCTCATCTGCACCGTCCCGATGGATGCACCGGGCGTGAAGCTGATCTGCCGCACGTCCTATACCCAGCAGGCCGCGGTGATGGGCAGCCCGTTCGACTACCCGCTGTCGTCGCGGATGGACGAGAACGACACCATCTTCGTCTTCGACAAGGTGCTGGTGCCGTGGGAGAACGTCTTCATGTACGGCGATGTGGACAAGATCAATGCCTTCTTCCCGCAGTCCGGGTTCCTGCCCCGCTTCACCCTGCAGGGGTGCACGCGACTGGCCGTGAAGCTCGACTTCATCGCCGGTCTGCTGATGAAGGCCCTCGACGCCACCGGCGCCGGCGGGTTCCGCGGTGTGCAGACCCGCGTCGGTGAAGTGATCGGCTGGCGAAACCTGTTCTGGTCGTTGACCGAATCGATGATCCGCGACCCCGAGCCGTGGGTGGGAGACACCGTCATCCCCAAGCTCGAATACGGCCTCACGTACCGGATGTTCATGCAGCAGGGGTACCCGCGGATCAAGGAGATCATCGAGCAGGACGTCGCGTCGGGCCTGATCTACCTGCCGTCGTCGTCGGCGGACTTCAAGAGCCCCGAGGTCCGGCCGTATCTGGACAAGTACGTCCGCGGCTCCGAGGGCATGCCCGCCGTCGAGCGGGTGAAGATCATGAAGGCCCTGTGGGATTCGGTGGGCAGCGAGTTCGGTGGCCGCCACGAGCTGTACGAGCGCAACTACGCCGGCAACCACGAGGGTGTGAAGGCCGAACTGCTGATGTTCGCCGAAAACCGCGGCACGGTCAGTTCGATGAAGGGTCTGGCCGAGCAGTGCCTGGCCGAGTACGACCTCGACGGCTGGACCGTGCCCGACCTCATCGGCAACGACGACGTCTCCTATTTCGGCCGCAGCTAGCCCCTCGAGACCCAGGAGAATCATGACCACCACCGAAAGCCCCACCGCGGTCGGCTCCGGCAACGCCGCCACCGACAAGTTCAAGGGCGCCAGATTCACCGCCGACACGTCACCGGAACGCCTGTCTGCCATCGCCACCGAGGCGCTCGCCGGGTTGAGCGCGCTGATCCACAAGCACGCCGTCACCTACCCGGAGTACCGCGTCCTCAAGCAATGGCTCATCGACGTCGGCGAGGGCGGCGAGTGGCCGCTGCTCCTCGACGTGTTCGTCGAGCACGAGATCGAAGAGGTGAACTCCCGGAACCTCCAGGGCACCAAGGGGAGCATCGAGGGACCGTACTACGTCCCCGGAGCGCCGGAACTCCCCGCGCAGTGCACACTTCCGATGCGCGACGAGGACCGGGCACACACCGCGCTCATTCTCCGGGGCCAGGTCACCGACCTGGACGGCACCGGGCTCGGCGGCGCCGTTATCGAGCTGTGGCATGCCGACGACGAGGGCTATTACTCGCAGTTCGCTCCCCACCTGCCCGAATGGAACCTGCGCGGAACGATCGTCACCGACGCGGAGGGTCGGTACGAGATCACCACCATCGAGCCTGCGCCGTATCAGATCCCGACCGACGGCCCCACCGGTCAGTTCATCGAGTCCGCCGGCTGGCACCCGTGGCGTCCGGCGCACCTGCACCTGCGGGTGACGTCCCCGGGCAAGCAGCCGATCATCACGCAGCTGTACTTCGCGGGCGGCGACTGGATCGACGACGATGTCGCGAGCGCAACGAAGCCCGAACTCCTCCTCGCTCCGCAGCTCGACGACACCGGGCGTAAGGTCGTCACCTACGACTTCGCGCTCGATCCCGCCGCGGACTGAGGCACGGCCCATTCCCCCGGGCGACGCGAGAGATCGCGTCGCCCGGGGTCTCGACGTTGGTGGAGGAATCATCATGGCGAACACATCCGAAGCGCGGACGACGGAATTCGTACACACCGCGGCGGCCGTGATCGAGGTCGTCGTCGAGGGCAGCGGCCCCTCGGTGATCCTGCTGCCCTCGCTCGGCCGAGAGTCGTACGACTACGACGACGTCGCGAGTGGGCTTGCGCGCAACGGGTTCCGGGTCTCCCGTCCGCAGCCGCGCGGCATCGGCCGCAGCGTGGGTTCACTGGAGGACATCACGCTGCACGACCTGGCCGCCGACGTCGGAGCGGTGATCGAGGCACAGGACAACGGCGCGGCCGTCGTCGTCGGTCACGCCTTCGGGCACTACGTCGCACGGATGCTCGCCGCCGACCGGCCGGACCTGGTGCGCGGCGTCGTCGTCGCGGCGGCGGGCGCCCGCAACTACCCGGCCGCGCTGACCGCGCTGGCGGTGAAGTGCTCGGACTCCTCGCTGCCCGACGCGGAGCGGATCGGCTACCTGCAGACCGGATTCTTCGCGCCGGGCAACGACCCGGCGGAATGGCTCACCGGCTGGTATCCGGAGGTGTCGAAGCGGCAGCTCGCCGCGTCGGCCGCCACACCCAAGGACGAATGGTGGGCGGTCGCGCACCAGCCGATCCTCGACCTGCAGTCCGCTCTCGACCCGTTCCGGCCGCGCGAGACGGCGAACGAATTGCGGGACCGGTTCGGCGAATTGGTCACTGTGAGCGTCGTCCCGAACGCCAGCCATGCACTGATGCCGGAAGCGCCCGCACAGGTTGTGCGGGCGCTCACCGACTGGATCCGGGGTCTCGACAGCTGAGTGGTCAGATCCTCTCGAAGATCGCGGTCAGGCCCTGGCCGCCGCCGATGCACATCGTCTCGAGGCCGTAACGGGCTCCGCGGCGGTCCATCTCGCGCAGGAGTGTGGTGAGGATCCGCACTCCCGTAGCGCCGACGGGATGCCCGAGCGAGATTCCCGAACCGTTGACGTTGGTGCGGGCGAAATCCTGTGCACCGAAATTCCATTCGCGCGTGACGGCCAGCGCCTGCGCCGCGAATGCCTCGTTCAGTTCGATGAGGTCGATGTCGGCGAGCGTCAGCCCGGCGCGTTTCAGGGCCCGCTCGGTGGACGGCACCGGTCCGATCCCCATCTCGGACGGCTCCACACCCGCCACCGCCCAGGTGACCAGGCGGGCGAGCGGCCGGAGCCCCGACCGCTCCGCCTGCGCCCGGCTGGTGACGAGGCAGGCCGCCGCACCGTCGTTCTGTCCGCTGGCGTTTCCTGCGGTGACGGTCGCGTCGGGGTCGGTGCCGCCCATGATGGGTCGCAGCCGAGCGAGTGACTCGACCGTCGTGTCGGCCCGGGGATGCTCGTCCCGGTCGACGACCCGCGGATCACCCTTGCGGACCGGGACTTCCACTGGCACGATCTCCTCGGCGAACTTTCCCGAGTCGATCGCGGCGACCGCCCGCTGATGGGAGCTGACCGCGAGTTCGTCCTGTTCCCGGCGGCTGATCCGGTACTTGCGGCGCAGGTTCTCCGCCGTCTCGAGCATGCCGCCCGGGACGGGGTAGTTGCGTCCGCCTGCGGTGACGCGACCGCGGGCGAGCCGGTCGTGGAGCGCTGCTGGGGCGCCCTTGGCTCCCCAGCGCATCGCCTCGGTGTAGTACTCGGCGCGGCTCATCGATTCCACGCCGCCGGCGATCACCAGTTCGGCGATACCCGTCTGCACCCGCATCGCTGCGTCGAGCACGGCCTGCAGACCCGATCCGCAGCGACGGTCGAGTTGTTGACCGGGAACCGTCACCGGCAGGCCCGCATCGAGGGCCACGACGCGGCCGATGGCGGGTGCCTCGCCGTTCGGGTAGCACTGACCGAAGATCACGTCGTCGATGCTGCCCGGATCCACGCCGGTGCGATCGAGCAGTTCGGACACCACACGGGCACCCAGGTCGGCGGCGGGAACATCCGTGAACTGGCCGCCGTATCGGCCGACGGGGGTGCGGAGGGGCTCACAGACGACGACATCGGTCGCCTTCGTGTTCGAGTTTTCAGGCACTGCGGAAATCCCTTTCGTGATCGGTCCAGCGCTGCGCCCATTCGCGCAGTTCGACCGCTCGGATCTTGGCTCCGTTACCGCCCACAGTGGTCGGCATTTCCTCGATCATGTGCACGGCGGCGGGAACCTTGAACGCCGCCAACGACTCTGCGCACCACGACTTGAGCTCGGCGGCGTCGACGTCGGCGTTCTCGGCCGGGACGACGAACGCAACGGCTTCGGTGTATCCGCCGGTCCCGGTGATGCCCACGACCTTCGTGAGGTGGACGCCGTCGTGTTCGGCGATCCGGTGCTCGATCTCGGCCGGATCCACGAGGAATCCGCGCAGCCGAAGTACATCCCCCATCCGGCATACGTAGGTGTAGCCGCCGTCTCCGGTCGCGACGGCGAGGTCGCCGCTGCGGAACCACCCGTCCGACGTGAATGCTTGCGCGGCCGCATCCGGATTGCCGAGGTACGCGTCGACGACGTTCGGTCCGCGCACCTGAAGCTCGCCTTGCTCGCCGTCGGGGAGAACGGAATCGTCCAGTGGGTCGGCGATCCGGATCTCGATGGCGGGTTCCACCGGACGCCCGCCGCCGTTCCAGCGCACGGCTTCCGGATCGGTGACATCCCACAGCAGCATCAGGGCGAACACCTCGGAGGAGCCGAAGACGCCCGTGGTGACGGCGTCGAATTCGTCCCGGACCCATGCGGCCACCTCGTGCGAACGGCCGAGGAAGTCGGCGATCCCGAGCCGCTTCAACGACGACAGGTCGGCGCGGTCACCCCCGTGCCACGTGTCCAGGAGACGGGTGAAGAGGTCGTCGCCGCCGACCACGTGGGTTACCTTCAGCGACTGCATGCGGCCCAGCGTGGCCGCGGCGTCGAAGACGGGTTCCATCAGCAGGGCGCCGCCGCCGGCGAGAGTCGCCAGGGCTGTGCTGAATCCGAACACTCCCGACACCGGCAGCACACAGAGCGTGACGTCGCCGGGCTCGACGCCGAGGACGACGGCATCGGCGCGGGCGTGCCGGACCACCGCGGATTCCCGATGGGCCGCGAGTTTCGGAACGCCGGTGGAGCCGGACGTGGTGAATGCGACTGCGAGCGGGTCGCCGGGGTCCGCCCGCTCGCCCGCGGCGGTCGTGGTGGCCATGTCGGGTGTCTCCGGCACCCGGACGCCGCCGGTGTCCGCGCTGCCCGCGGTCCAGGCGCCGGCGCCGAGGTCGAACCGCGTCGGATCGGGAGCCTCACCCGTGGCCGCGGGGCCGCGCACTACCGCGACCGCCGGTGCCGGGAGGTCGACGGACTGCTGCGCCTCACCGAGTCGCCCGAACAGGTCGAGGCCGTGGAAGTGGTCGGCCACGGCCACGACCGCGGGTCGGGCGGAGGTGAGGATGTGCGCGATCTCGTGCGTGTTGTACCGGGTGTTCACGCCGATGACGTGTGCTCCGACGGCCGACGCGGCGAGTTGCCAGACGAGTGCATCGGACCAGTTCGGGAGCAGCACGGCCACGCACTGTCCGCGGCGCACACCGACCGTGGCGAGTTCCGACTTCAGCGCCTCGACGCGGTCTCGAAGGTCGGCGCGGCTGCTGACGAGCGGTTCGCCGTCGACGACGTCAATCGTGGCGGGGGCCTCCGGGTCGCCGGTCACGAGTTCGTCGAGCAGTGCGGCGAGAGTGTCACGGCGCGTGGCCGTGTCGTGCGCCGTCACGAGAGCACCGCCGCAGTGCGCAGTTCGGACAGCCAGCCGGCCGTCACCGAGGCGAAATCGTCGATCTCCTCCATGGGGTAGTGACCGATGTCGTCGAGCAGGGTGAACGTCGTCGATCCCGGACGGGCAGCCTCGGTTCTCGCTGCGGCCTGCTCGACGAGGCCGGCCTGGATCCACGGGTCCTGCGCTCCGGCGACGAGCCTGATGGGACAGGTGATGTCGGCGAGACGATCCCGCACGTCATGCGTTCCCCAGGCGATGAGGTCCGAGGACGAGATCTCCGGATCCTCGCGCTTGTGCATCGTGGCGATCAGGCGGGCCTGCGCTTCGGGCACGGAGCGCCCGATGGACGCCAGGGTGCCCAGGTACGTGCGGTCGGCGCGGCTGGGTCCGGCGACGTCCTCGAGTTCGCGGCGCAATCCGCCGACGTTGACGCGGCCGGGACCGGCCTCCGCCGCCATTGCGATCGCCCCGGCGAGGGGCCAGGACGGACGCGTCGCGAGTTCGAGGGTCAGCTTGCCCCCGATGGAACATCCCATGACGAACGGCCGTTCGACGGCGAGGGCGTCGAGGACCTTCCCGAGCCAGTCCGCGAACACCACGATGCTGGTGATCGGGCCGTCGACGGCGGGTTCGGAACGCCCGTGGCCCGGAAGGTCGGGGACGATCACCCGATAGCCGCGGTCTGCCAGTGCGGACGCGGCGTGGCGCCACTGGACTCCGCTCTGCCCGGCGGTGTGCAGGCACAGGACGGTGGGTGTCTCGCTGTCCGGACGATTGTCGGGGGTGACGATTTCGACGAAGCCGAGCGCGCCGTCGATTTCCAGGTACCGGGCCTCGATCACGACCGGGCCTCCCTTCCGCACGTGAGTGGCAAAGTGTGCCCCGACACGCTTTGCCACTCACGTGCGGCGGTGCGGGCATGGGCGATGACGATGTCGAGCGGCTTGGTGAGTCGCAGGTACTCGTACCCGTCGCCGCTGGAGGAGAATTCACCGCTGATCGCGCGGCGCATGAAGTCGTTGTGTTCGGCGACCATCAGGTCGACCCACGTCACGGCCGGGATGACGAGCGTGAACGTGGCCCCACCGGGGACGCGACGCGCGACGTCGATGATCCGGCCGCGGTAGATCCGCAGGTGCACCTCGCGGGCCCCGCCCGAGGCGTCGGTGCAGCGCAGGCCCACCGTGCCGTCCCACGTCGCCAGCGCGGACGCGAAGGCAGGGTCGGCGGAGAGCGATTCGCGGAGAACCTCTCCCCAGGCGGGGGTGCAGAAGTCCACCGCCGGGTCGTATCGGACGCCGGCGGGGTCGGGCAGGCGCCACGTTTCGATACCCTGCTCGCGGACCGACCCGCCGTCGTCGACGAGCCGCACGTGGCGGTCGAGAACCGCTCCGTCCGCCGACTGTTCGATCCGGGTGACGACGGATTCGACGCGGACGACGTCATCATCCGTCACCGCAGACTGCGAATTCCATTGCAGCCCCGCACGTATGGCTCCGGCCGCCGGTCGTGGGGCGAGCAGCCCCGCCACGGCGATTCCCGTCAACGACGATTCCGGCAGGGACAGTGCGAGTTCGGAGACTCGCCGGGCATCGCTCACCGTGCGATCGCCGATCGTGGATGCACTCATTCGGCCGCCCTCCCCAGCAGTTCGTCGGAGATGATCCGCATCTGGATCTCGCTGGTGCCCTCGAAAATCTTCGTCAACCGGGCATCACGCC
>NZ_JARJBD010000517.1:0-444 GCF_029269925.1 Rhodococcus sp. T2V | reverse complement strand
CGAATGTACTTTTATAAATACTAAAGCAAAACAATGTATTTCAATTTGAAAAATAAGAACAATATGAGATAATAATTATGTAAAATGAGTTTATGGTTGTGAAAATAATAAAATTATAAATCAAAAAGATTTAATCTAAAACTCAAATATGAAGCATGGATAAAAAATAGAAAGGAGTAGAATTCTACCAAAATAATTTCGATAAATATGAAATTCGCAAGACCGGCAGCAGAGCCAGTTCCGAGCCCTCCACATTCGAGCCGTCGATACCGGACGCGGCCTGCACGATCCCGAGCCGGTTCTCGGTGATCAGGGTCCGGCCCTTGCGCGCGACGACCCGGACCGCTTCCTGCTCTACCAGCCGCCGGCGGGCCGCGTCCCGCTCCTCCGGGTCGGTCGGCGAGGACACGATCCGGCCCTCCACCTTGGAGAACACCTTGCTGG
>NZ_JARJBD010000516.1:0-444 GCF_029269925.1 Rhodococcus sp. T2V | reverse complement strand
CCGAGGGCATCGACTTCCTCAGCGTGATCAAGGGAAACCTCGACTCCGACAACACCATGGCGAAGATCATCGCACCGATGGGCACACCCGCCGCCGTGCATCTGGACTTCGCCGGCCGCGTCAAGCACGAACTGGACATCCCGGTGATGCACGCCGGACGGATCGCCGACCTGGCCACCGCCCGCTACGCGATCAGCGAGGGGCTGCTCGACATGGTCGGCAGGATGGCGTAGTGGCAGCACAGGTGCCCCCAGATTTCCTGCAGGACCAGCGGTGGGGATTTCGACCGCAGCACGGCGCGTGGTCCGCGCTGATGGGTTTTCAGCTCGTCGAAGGTGTTCTCGATTTCCCAGCGTTGGGCGTAGGCGAGCGCGAGATCTTCCGCGGTGGCGTCGGAGGGGTCGAGGATCGTGGTCAGCAGCCGGTACTGCTCGGGGTTCTCCC
>NZ_JARJBD010000515.1:0-444 GCF_029269925.1 Rhodococcus sp. T2V | reverse complement strand
CCGAGGGCATCGACTTCCTCAGCGTGATCAAGGGAAACCTCGACTCCGACAACACGATGGCGAAGATCATCGCACCGATGGGCACACCCGCCGCGGTCCATCTGGACTTCGCCGGTCGGGTCAAGCACGAACTGGACATCCCGGTGATGCATGCCGGGCGGATCGCGGACCTGGCCACCGCCCGCTACGCGATCAGCGAGGGGCTGCTCGACATGGTCGGCAGCTACGACCTGTCGGTGCTGCAGGCGGAGTTCTCCCTGACCCAGATGCTCGACGCCCCGGTCTCCGGGCGGGTGTTCTTCGAACACGTCATCCGCGACAACCTCGACCTCGGCCGCCCCGACCAGGTCACGCTGGTCTTCGACCGCAGGTTGATGCGCCGCGGACCCCGTGCCACCCCGGGACGATTCCGCACCCGGGTGATCACCGAGGGCGTCACCCCGA
>NZ_JARJBD010000514.1:0-449 GCF_029269925.1 Rhodococcus sp. T2V | reverse complement strand
CGTCTCCGACAAGGTGGCGGGCGCGACCGGCCGGTTGACCGACTACGCCGAGGGCGGCGGCGGAAGCCTGCTGTCCGCGGTCACCGGCAAGGGCAACGGCAACGGCAACGGTGAGGGGAAGGGCGATGGCACGTCACTGTTCTCCGGGCTGACCGACAAGGTGAAGGACACGGCGTCGGATGTGAAGGACGCGGTCACCGGCGGCGGTGGTGGCGGTAAGGGCAGCATCGCGTTCATGCTGGAGGATTGTGGTGCGCCGATCGGTATCACGACCGCGGCGTTGCGGGACAACCTGCCGGATTCGACGCAATGGCTCGTTCTCGACGACGACGCCGTGATCGATGCTCTGGCGTCGTACTCCCCGGAACCCCTGCAGGATTCGGATCGGGTCGCCGCGTTGTCGGTGGATCATCCGGCGTATGTGATTTACACGTCGGGGTCGACGGGGC
>NZ_JARJBD010000513.1:0-450 GCF_029269925.1 Rhodococcus sp. T2V | reverse complement strand
CCGAGCCGCGCCGGCGTCGTCCCCAGAAGGCCGCTGCACAGAAGACCCCCGCGAAGAAGGCCCCCGTGAAGAAGGCTGCAGCGAAGAAGGCCGCTGCGAAGAAGGCCCCCGTGAAAAGGACCGCTGCGAAGAAGACCCCCGCGAAGAAGACAACGCCGAGGCGTAGGACGGGAGCACGCGCATGACCACGGCAGGTGGACCCAGCTCGAGTAGTCTCGCCGACGTCCGAAGCCGCCGATCGCGCCGTCCCGGGGCACTGGGAGGGGGATCTGATCATCGGCACCGGCCGGTCCGCGATTGGCACGCTCGTCGAGCGCAGCAGCCGATCGACGATCCTCGTGCACCTGCCTCGGCTGGAGGGCTGGGGCGAGAAGCCACCGGTGAAGAACGGTCCTTCCCTCGGCGGCTACGGCGCCGTCGCGATGAACGCCGCGCTGACGACATCGATGA
>NZ_JARJBD010000512.1:0-452 GCF_029269925.1 Rhodococcus sp. T2V | reverse complement strand
AGGTCGCGTCCGATCAGGCGGTCGAGCAGCTTCTTGCCCTCCGGGGCGCGCTGCGTCCACTCGTCGTACTGGGCCTGCCATTCCTTGTGTGCCTGCGCGCCGCGCTCGACGACCTTGCGGGTGTGCGCGATGACCTCGTCGGCGACCTCGAACGTCTTGTCCGGATCGAAGCCGAGCGCCTTCTTCACGGCCGCGACCTCGTCCGCACCGAGGGCGGCACCGTGCGAGGTCGCGTCCGATCAGGCGGTCGAGCAGCTTCTTGCCCTCCGGGGCGCGCTGCGCCCACTCGTCGTACTGGGCCTGCCATTCCTTGTGCGCCTGCGCACCGCGCTCGACGACCTTGCGGGTGTGCGCGATGACCTCGTCGGCAACCTCGAACGTCTTGTCCGGATCGAAACCGAGCGCCTTCTTCACGGCCGCGACCTCGTCCGCACCGAGGGCGGCACCGTGCG
>NZ_JARJBD010000511.1:0-456 GCF_029269925.1 Rhodococcus sp. T2V | reverse complement strand
ATTTCATCGATGCGGTGAATCACGCTCGAGGTTTAATCGACATTCAGCCCATGAACGTCATTCCGGGGCGTCCGAAGGACGAACCCGGAACCCAGGGGGTCATCCCCAGTGCCCAATGGATCAGCGCCGTCGCTGTCGTCCTGGGTTCCGGGTTCTTCGCTTTGCTCCGCCCCGGAATGACGACACGGGGGAGCCTGTCCTAGAGGCTGTCGGCGGAGCCTAAGGCCTCTCGAGCCGCAACATCCACGCCGCCATCCTCGACTCCAACCGCCTGTGCATGGCCATCTAAGACCACGTCGCAGCGTAGATCCACGACGCACACCCTCACCCGAACGGAGAAAATCATGGCTGACCTCACCGGCAAAGTAGCCCTCATCAGCGGCGGCTGCCGCGGACAAGGCGAGGCCGAGGCCCGGCTGTTCGCCGAACGCGGCGCGAAGGTCGTCATCGCCGACA
>NZ_JARJBD010000510.1:0-459 GCF_029269925.1 Rhodococcus sp. T2V | reverse complement strand
GCGGCGCGGGCCGCGTCCCACGCCATGGCCGGAAGCGCGGAGCCGGGACCGGTCGCGGCGGCCGTGCCCGCGTCCGGCACGGCCGCCAGCGGGGTCCGGGGCTGCCAGGGCGTGGGCATGTTCCGGCGGTGCGGGTCCTCGCTCATGCTGTCGCGGAGCAACCTCATCGCGGATGCGCCGTCGGCGAGGGCGTGGTGGATCTTGGTGTAGATCGCGTAGCGGCCGTCGGTCTCCTGGGCCAGGTTGGCCAGACCCTGGTGGGTGACGACCACACCCTTGGGCCGGCCGGTGGACCCGGAGGTGTAGATCACGTACGCGGGGTGCTCGACCCGCAGCGCACGAACACGATGCTGGTCCGCTGCTGGCGTGCGGCCGGGACCAGAATCACCGCCTGTGAGGTGGCGGTCGTCGAGGATCAGCCACCGGACGTGATCGGGCAGATGCTCGAGCTCGGTGGAC
>NZ_JARJBD010000509.1:0-463 GCF_029269925.1 Rhodococcus sp. T2V | reverse complement strand
AGGGCGAACTCGCCGAGATCATCACCTCCGAACACGGCAAGGTCGTCTCCGACGCATTGGGCGAAGTCTCGCGCGGCCAGGAGGTCGTCGAATTCGCCTGCGGCATCGCCCATCTGCTCAAGGGCGGCATGACGGAGAACGCCTCCACCAACGTCGACGTCGCCTCCATCCGCCAGCCCGTCGGCCCCGTCGGCATCATCTCCCCCTTCAACTTCCCCGCCATGGTCCCGAAGCGGGATTTCGCTGCGCCGGTGCTCTCTTCGTCCGGGTACGCGCCGCACCGCACTCGCCCCGATGGACACCCTGAGATTCGAACTCATAACCAAATTATAACGTTTCGGTCACAGGAGCGGTGAAGGGGGCGGAAGCGGAATGCCGGCAGCGCAACACGACGCTAGTGACGTACCACGCTTGCCGCGAAGCCCGCGAATTGTGCCCCGCATCTCATTTCCGACCACCTCGA
>NZ_JARJBD010000052.1:0-70345 GCF_029269925.1 Rhodococcus sp. T2V | reverse complement strand
CCTCGAGAATTTCCATGATGTCCCTGTCAGACTTCTTCATGCGTCCCTCCGGTGGAGTCGCTCAAGGTGGTCGAAGACCTCGAGCAAAACCCCGGAGGGGCGTCGGTGTCAGGACCGACACACCGCCGGCCCCATGTCCATCGACAGGGAGATCAGCTGTCCGTCAGCAGGGACGAACGTGTCCGCCTACAGGGAGGTTGGCATGTCCGCTAGCAGGCCTACCTCCGCTTGTTGTTCCGCTCGCGGATCCTCACCTGACTACGGCAATGGGATGATCGCTGCCGCGAGTTCGGCGGGCGGCGGCAGCGTCAGGTGGGTCGTGACGGGCCTGAGTCCGATCTCTGGCCACTCGGCGATGAGCGGTAGGTCCTCGGCATCGGGTAGGGGTGTCAGCTCAAAGAGGTATTCGCGCTGGTACATCTCCGGGCTTTGGTATCCCTGGCCGTCTCTGTGCCGGATCGGTTGAAGAACGGAGTCTTCGAGGGCTCTCAACCGTAAGGGTCGCCCGTGCGTTTCGCCCGGCCGCCGCCGACCGGTTGCTGGATCGATGATCGCCGGCGCTGTGTACTGGCGTTGCAGTGCGTCAGCATGAACACCGGTGGCGACCACGACAACCGCGAGATCGAGGCCGGATGTGTAGGCCACAATCGACCGCAGCCCCACCGTCACCCCATCCGCGCGGGCCAGCAGCGTCGGACCGTGCGCGATTGCTCCCAACTCTTTGGCATCGGGCGGGGTGACTCGTTGCGACCAGACTATCGATCGAGCGTGGCACAAGGACCTGGTCTGCGAGCAGCGCTTGAACCACACCGACGGCTTTGAGGAACCCTGAGCGGCGCACCGGACGACGATCGTTGGTCGGTGACGGTCAGCGGCGGTCACCACTGTGCCCGCGGGAGTTCCCGACCGTGGAATTCGAACGCTACGCCGAATGATGCGGTCGTGCATTGCACGACTGAGTGGCAGGCACGGAAGGAAGGTGTTGGTCGCATTGGAGTCCTGCGGTGGTGGAACGGACTGCTCGAACGGCAGCCTCGCCTGTTCGCCCACTGGGATGGCCGAGTTCGAACGGATCAGATGAGACGAGCGGAGTGACGGGAGACTGTCACGTTCACTCTGTGGGAGCGCGGGGGTGAGATTCTCCCGGGCCACCCGGCGGCCTAACGGTTGAGAAGGGTGCCGTGCGCGCGCCGGTAGCGGAGAGTCGCGGCGACGACTCGCGGCGCGACTGTGAGCAACCGCAGACTCGCCCAAGGCGACCTACTGGAACGGACGTCCAGGTAGGAGTACATCTGCTGGCGAACAATAAGTCCGCCACGCAAAGTGCAGATCTCTATGCCGAACTGGTTGTCGGCGCCCGCGAAGCCACCGGTCCAGCTCATCACGATTGTGTTCTCATCAGCGCACTCGACGCGCTTGTTCACCTTCAGGTCGAGCGTATGGCACACATCGGTCAGCTCGACCACGGCAGCGCGAATCGCGTCGATGCCCACGTGTCGGTCGCGCGCACCGTCCATGACCCAATCTGCGACCGCATCGGGGGCGAACTTCGCCATGAGCTCGTCGACGAGCCCCTCGTTGGTGATCCGCTCGATGTCAGTTGCGAACTGACGCGGATCGAAGCTCGTTGCGGGTGCGATTCCGTCAGTGGGACCAGTCATGATTCTTCTCGTCTTTCATCCAGGTAGTTCGATTGGTGTGAATTCGTTGAGGAATGAGTCAGGCAGGGCGCGTCACCGAGCGCACCGATGACCTCCAGGGCGACGCGCTGACCTGATTCGATCGCGCCCTCGATGTAGCCTGCGTGCTCGCTCGCGGTCTCGGTGCCCGCCCAGTGCAGCGGGCCGATGGGAGTCGCCGCGACGGGGTAGTTCCCGGCGGTGGTGCCTGGCTCGGGTAGCGCGACGTACCCGCCGCCGGCGTACTGATCGAGGTGCCACGATTTCTCGTGCCACCCGACCGGTTCCGCAATCGCGGGACCGAGTCGATCGACCAGCGGAGCGAGCAGTGTCGCCTGCCGCTGATGCTGGGTGAGCTCGTCGAGCGGCCACGCGTCGCGGCCGCCCACCAGAATGGTCAGGTGCCCGGGGCCGCTGGGCGGGGAACTGTCGAAGACCGCACTGCCCTCGGTGCCGAGGAAGATGGACTCCGCGTCCGTTGAGTCGCGCCAGAACGGACGGTCGTAGATCGCGATCGCCTTGTATACGGTGCCCATGTACATCGAGCCCTCGAGTGTTCGGCGTTCGGCTGGTAAGGGCGGCTCGTGGTCGATACGGGCGGCCATGGGCGGCGGCGCAGTGATGATCACCTGGCCTGCGCGGATCGGGCCGGCGTCTGTGACAACGGTGGCCCCGTCGGTGTCACGCCTGATGGCGAGGACCCGGCAGCCCGTGCGCACGCGATCGCCGAGGCCGTCAGCGACGCGCACGGCGAGTGTTCCCGCGCCTTCGACCACGAGCGAGTCCTGCGCTCCACCGGCGGTCGCCAGCATGACGGGCAGCCCGTTGTTGTGGCGCGCGAAGGCAATGAAGGCATCCATGCTCAGCCGGTTCAGATCCGTCGACGCAGTTGCCGCAACGAGCACCTCGAGCAGGCGGCGCGCTCGGGCGTTGCGCACGTTCGCGTCGAGCCACTGCTGCACCGTCCGCACACGCCACTTCTTCGGCGATCCGAACTTGATCGCCGCCTCCCAACGAAGCAGCACCAGGTTCGCCAGCGTCATCGACAATCCGTTCTTGGCGAGCACGCCCTTCGAGTCGTACACGGCGGGGTTCTTGGGCGTGCGCATGCGGAAGACGGTCGCGCCGAGCTCTGCAGCAAGGTCCTGGAATCGGTGATGGTCGTGGCCCACCCACTGTCCGCCGAGATCGACCTGCGAGCCGAGGACCGTGGTCGCCGTGAGCACCCGCCCGCCCGGGCGGTCCGCGGCCTCGAGGACGACGACGTCGAGCCCCCGAGCCTGGAGGTCACGCGCTGCGATCAGCCCCGACAGTCCAGCGCCAACAATCGCGACATCGACTCGCTGGACCTCACCTGGGCCTTCATCGGCTGGTGCACTCATACCTTCACTCCAAACTAAGTCGGTCAACCGTCTGACTCACGATAACGAGGTGTGACGCACATCGCAATGGGGTGATTCTCTCGGCCTGGACACGGCCTTCGGACAGGCGCGTACCGGTCCGGCAGTAGGCCTACGTCTGCGTGGCCTCGTCCGCAGGGCTGCCGGTTCCACGGTGCGTCACCCGGCGCGGGGCGGCGAAAAGGACGATCATGTCGAGCGCGGCCGCTAGGTCCCGAGCCGCGCGCCCCCGATCGGGATCGGTCGCGTACTGCAGGATCAGGCCGTCGACCTGAGCCCACGCCAACCGACCCAGTACGTCGAACTCGACGGCGCAACGCTCACCTGCCGCTTCCGCCGCCTGTCGACAGAAGTCCGTGACCAGCGAGGAGTAGCTTTCGTAGAGAAGGAGCGCAAGCTCTTCGTGGCCGGCGGCACGCACCGAGTAGGCGATCAGTTCGTACTGCATTACTTGGATGCCGATGTGGTTGTCGATCAGCTTGTGCCAGAAGCTGGAGATTCCGTGGCGTAGGGCGTGCTCTATGCCTCGATCCAGTTCGAGCTCGGCTCGCAGCGCGGCGGATGTCTCTTCGATGACCGCCACGATGACTGCCTTGAGCAACTGGTCCTTCGTCGGGAAGACGTAGTACAGCGTCCCGAGTGGGACTTGCGCGGCAGCCGCGACCGCCCGCAGCGTCGTCCCCGGCACGCCCACCTCGCTCAACACCGAGATCGCGGCCGCCACGATCTGTCGTTCCCGATCCACCGCTCTCACGTAGGCCATCGCCCCATTCCCCTTCCGGCCATCTGGCCCAACCACGCACTGACGTCTACGACACAACCACGAGACCTCCCACCAGCCAAGATCCGGGTGCAGGCGCCGGGCGGGTGGTCGATCCCTCGGCCTGACCAGCGGAAGGCGCTACGCCTGGAAGCGCGAGATCGATCGTCTCCACTAACAGAAGGACCGCCAAGAGATCGTCCGCATACCTCACCAGCACGAATTCCCGTGGGACGTGTTCTACGCAGAGGCGTTCGCCCAGTTCCACACCTTCGCGGTTCCTTCGATCGGCGGACTACTCGGCGAGACCGGCACGTACGTCAGGCCCGCACAGAAGCGCGTCGACGACACGTCGATTCTCTCGCACAGTTCATAGACCTCGCCTACGACAGCGACACTGCTCGCCGGGCGTTCCGGCGACTCAACAACATGCACGGCTCCTATGACATCTCGAATGACGACATGGTGTACGCGGCCACAAGTCTGGTAGTAGGAACCGTCCGATGGCTCCGCGTCAACAGGTGGCGCCCACCCACCGACCACGAAGTCGCGGCGCTCAACGACCACTACATCGCGGTCAACCGAAGGGTGGGCATCAAGGACCTACTATCACTCGATATTGCCCTCCGTGCGGGCAGCCGAAGCCGATGAGCTAACCATCAGCGGGACGAGATCGGCGCCGAGCGCATTCCCGGCCGCCGGCGACGCTCGTCCCGGATCGGGATCCGCTTGCGGAATCACAAACCGCTCCTGTCATCGGTGTCAGAGCGCCCTGATCGCCGTCGCGGCGGCACGACCGTCTCGCTTCGTAATGGCTGAGGAAATGCCAGGGAATTGAGACTGATTGCTGTGGCCACGCCGTGAGAAAAGTGACAAGTCCGCAGTTCGCAGCGTCTCAAAATGCCACCGGCCGCGCGACCCTACAGCTGCGACGGTGAAAACGCACCGTGACCGGACCGCAACCGGACGGGCCGGGCGCGTGCGCCGCGGATGCCATCCCCCGGTGTTATCTTCGACCCCGCGCGTGCAGGTCGGTCCACCGTCACTCCGACCACCGATGTGGAGGGGTCCCGTGGTCGACAAGTCCTGGTCTGTGCCCGGAGTGCCCCTGTGCGTTGCCGCCGTCATCGCCGCGACGATCGGGTTCACCGCCGCACCGGCGTCAGCCGAGACCCTGCCGTGGCTCCCGGTGAACGCCTGCGGCGAGACCGGATTCAACCCGGCGAAGGAGCCGCCGAGCCTGGGCGGGCCACTGCTGCCCCCGATCCCACCGACCGTGAGCATCCCGATCCCGTACCCCGACTTCGTGCCCGTCCCCGTCCCCGGACCGCGCGTCGATCAGACCCGCGTCGCCCAGGACCTACCCGCCGATCCGTGCACGGACCCGTGCCCCGACCTCACCGACGCCGTCGAAAAGCCGGACACCGGCCCGGGTTCGGGTTCGGCCGGGTCCTCGGGATCGTCCGGATCGTCGGGCTCGTCCGGCTCGAGTGCGCTGACCATCCCGAAGATCTCGATCGATCCGCGGCCCGAGACCATTCCCATTCCCGTTCCCGGCGGTCCGGGACCCGAACCGCAGCCGGCGCCGCCGGTCGAGATCAACCCGGCCGTAAGGGGTTCCCTCACCGCCGCGATGGCGAAGCCGGGCGTCGGCGACGTCCGGCTGGTGTCGCAGCTGACCGGACAGGGTTCGGAGAACCGGACGGACAAGCGCTGGCAGGTGGACGGCACCGACCTCGGCATCACGTGGGAGACGAAGCCCGGCGAGGTGGCGGTCGCGTTCGGCGACACGTTCGGCAAGGACTGGGCCCCGCCCGGCGCGTTCGGCGAGGACTGGCGGAGCAACGTTCTCGGCCACAGCACCGACACCGACCTGTCCGACGGCATGACCATCGACAGCATGGTCCAGGACAGCCGGTGCCACGCCGCTGAGATCATCGACAGCAGGCACATCAACAATTTCGAGACGACCACCATCCCCACGTCGGGGTTCGCGATCGGTGACCGTCAGTACCTCAGCTACATGTCGGTGAAGCGCTGGAGCATGGTCCCCGGCATGTGGTACACGAACTACGGCGGCATCGCCTACTCCGACGACAACGGGCAGACCTGGATCAAGGACCAGCACGCCAAGTGGGACAACATCTTCGGTGCCCGGTTCCAGGTGTCCGCGATGGTGCCGCACGGCGACTACGTGTACATGTTCGGCACCCCCAACGGGCGGATCGGCACCATCGGCCTGGCCCGGGTCCCCGTCGACCAGGTACTCAACACCACGTCGTACCAGTACTGGTCGGACGGCACGTGGACACCCGTGTCCCAGCGCCTCGCGACCCCCATCGTCGGTGGGGTGGCCAGCGAGTTGTCGGTGCGCTACGACGCGGCCGCGGACACGTGGCAGATGAGCTATCTCGAACCCGTCGGCGGTTCGATCATCCTCCGGCAGTCGTCGAGCCCGCAGGGTGCATGGTCAGACGCGGCGACGCTCGTCGACACGGCCGACTATCCGAAGGCGTACGGCGGCTTCATCCACCCGTGGTCGACGGACGAGGATCTGTATTTCACGATCTCGGAGTGGGACAGCTACAACGTCTACCTGATGCACGCGTCCCTGCACCCGTGAGTACTTGTCAACCGCCCGACGTTAACAAGTACGCACGGTGTGAAGCGCAACTTCGGTGGCCTTGACCACGAAGTACACGTCCAGGCCCGGCACCAGATCGAGTTCCGCGACGGACGCCGCGGTCACGTCGGCGCTCAGCTCCAGCCGGCCGCCGGCTTCGGCGGCGCGCACCCGGACCGTCGGCCCGCGCACCTCGATCTCCGAGATGGTCACCTGGAAGACGTTGCGTGGACTGCCTTCCGGAGACCGCCGATGCACGGCCACCGAATGCGGTGCGAACACCGCGACGGCCGGCGCGCCCCCGACGAAGTCGGCGTCGAGCAGACCCTGCATCCGAACACCGGTCTCCGTCTCGAACCCGTCCTGCGCCGCGAACACGGGGACGAGGTTGAGTCCGGCGATCCGCGCGGCGAACGCACTGCGCGGGCGCGTCAACACGTCGCGCACCGAACCGGATTCGACGACCTGTCCGCCCTCGACGACGATCACCCGGTCGGCCAGTGCCAGCGCGTCGAGGACGTCGTGGGTGACCACGACCGCGGTCTGGTCGCCCTCCCGCAGCACCCGCCTGAGCAGCACCCGCAGGGCCGGGGCCGCAGCGACGTCGAGGGCGGACATGGGTTCGTCGAGCAGCAGCGCCTGAGGTTCCGCGGCGAGCGCCCTGGCCACCGCGACCCGCTGCGCCTGCCCCCCGGACAACTCGTGCGGACGGCGATCGGCGAACTGGGTCGCATCGACTGCGTCCAGCCACTTCTCGGCGACCGCCCGCGACTCCCGGCGCCCGCGGCCCGAACTACGCGGCGCGAACGCCACATTCGCGGCCACCGTCAGATGCGGAAACAGCAGTGCCTGCTGCGCGAGCAGCGCGATACCGCGACGGTGCGGCGGCACCGCGATGCCACGCTCGGTGTCGGTGAGCACACGACCGTTCAGTTCGACACGTCCGGCGTCCGGGCGAACCAGGCCCGCAACCACCGACAGCACCGTCGACTTGCCTGCGCCGTTCGGTCCGAGGACGGCCAGCACCTCACCCTCGGCGAGGTCGAATCCCACCTCGACGCCGCGCGCCGCGACCCGGGCCTCGACGCTCAGGCCGGTCACAGCGCCGCCCTCGACGCCCAGCCCCGCGAACCCACCACGATGACGACCGCGACGATCACCAGCACCAACGACAACGCCACGGCCGCATCCGCGTCCGTCTCGCGCTGCAGGTAGATCTCGAGCGGCAGGGTTCGCGTGACACCCTGCAGACTGCCCGCGAACGTCAACGTCGCCCCGAACTCGCCGAGCGCCCGCGCGAATGCCAGCACCGAACCGGACACGAGTCCGGGCAGCACCAGGGGCAGCGTCACCCGCCGGAAGACGGTGGTGGGGCTCGCACCGAGCGTCGCGGCGGCGTGCTCGTACCGCCTCCCCGCGGTCCGCAGCGACCCTTCGAGGCTCACCACCAGGAACGGCAGCGCGACGAAGGTCTGTGCGAGCACCACGGCCGTGGTGGTGAACGCGATGTGGATGCCCGCGACCTCGAGGTGCTGCCCGATCAGACCCTTCCGACCGAACGTGTAGAGCAGGGCGATACCCCCGACCACCGGTGGGAGCACCAAAGGCAGCAGCACCAGCGACCGCAGCACCTCGAGGCCACGAAAGCTGCTGCGGGACAGCACCGCCGCCATCGGAACACCCAACAGGATGCACAGGACGGTACTCGCGGCGGCGGTGCGCACACTCAGTTCCAGCGCCGCGAGTGAGGATTCCGACGTGACCAGTTCGAAGAAGCGCGTCCAGTCGACACTCGCCAGCATCGCGAACAACGGCAGGACGACGAACAGGCCGCCCACCGCTGCGGGCACGAAGATCCAGCCCGGAAGCCCGGACGGAACCTTCACACGCGGCGCTCGGATCACGGCTTAGCGAATCCGGCCTTCGCCAGCACCGCCTGGCCCTCGGGTCCGGTGACGAGGTCGATGAACCCCTGCGCCGCCTCCGGCTGCTTCGAAGCGGACAGCGCGGCAATCGGATAGGTGTTCACGGCCTGCGCGGCCTCCGGGAAGGGCACCGCGGTCACCTTGTCGCCCGCGCCCGCCGCGTCGGTGACGTACACGAGTCCGGCGTCCGCCTGACCGGCCGTCACCTTGTTCAGCACGTCGGTGACCGACGACTCCTCGCTGACGGGGGTGAGGTCGACACCCGAAGCCGTCTCGACCTTCTGTGTCGCGGAACCGCACGGAACCTGCGGGGCACACGTGACGACGAGTGTGCCCTCACGGTTCAGATCCGCGAAGGACGTGATGCCCTTGGGGTTTCCGGGTGCCGTCACGATGGTCAGCGTGTTGGTCGCGAAGTTGACGGGGGTTCCCGCGACGAGCCCGGCGTCGACGACCTTCGTCATGTTGTTCGTGTCGGCGGACGCGAACACGTCCGCGCCGGCGCCCTGGTCGAGTTGCGCGGCGAGGTCGGACGAACCCGCGAAGCTGAACTCCACGTGAGATCCGGGGTTCGCGGTCTCGAACATCTCGCCGAGTTCGGTGAACGTGCCCTTCAGCGACGCCGCGGCGAACACCGTGATGTCGCCGCCCGATGCGGCCGCGGACGTCGACTCGGCCGAACCCGAGGCGCCGCTGTCGTCGTTCGAACCGCAACCGGTGAGAAGGCCCAGACCGAGTGCGGCCGCAGCAGCCCCCGTCGTGACCCGCCGCCAGGACATCTTCATGAAATTCCTCCAGGAGTTTCGACGATCACCGTGGTCGACTTGACGACGGCTACCGCGACCTTGCCGGGCTCGAGCCCGAGGTCGCGGACGGCTTCACTGCTCATCAGGGAAACGACACGGAAAGGCCCGCACTGCATCTCGACCTGGGCCATCACCTTGTCCATCACGACCGCGGTGACGATGCCGGTGAATCGGTTACGCGCCGAGGATTCCGATCCGAGCAGGTCGGGCGACTTCGACGCGTTGGCGCGCGCGAACTCGGCGAGGGCGGGACCGTCGATCACCTTGCGGCCCGACTCGTCCTTGTCCGCCGCGAGGCTGCCGTTGTCGATCCACCGGCGAACCGTGTCGTCGCTGACGCCGAGGAGTTCCGCGGCCTGGCGTATCCGGATACCCGTCATCCGGAGATCGTCCGCGCATGCGTCATGACCGACATACTATGTCAGCAAATACGGACCAATCAAGAAAAGACTTCCGCAGATGCGGATCAGTACACGTCCCGCACGTAGCGCTTGTCGCTGGACAGCTGCTTCATGTACAGCTCGGTGTCCTCCTCGTCCAGGCGACCGTGGGTGCGGACGACCTCCCGGACCGTCTCGTCGACGTCCTTCGCCATCCGGCTGGCGTCGCCGCACACGTAGAGGGAGGCACCCTCCTGCATCCAGCCCCACAGCTTGGCGCCGTGTTCGCGAATGCGGTCCTGCACGTAGATCTTCTGTCGCTGGTCCCGGGAGAACGCCGCATCGAGGTGGGTGAGGAATCCGTCGCGGTGCATAGCTTCCATCTCCTCGCGGTAGTAGAAGTCGGTAGCCTCGTGCTGCTCACCGAAGAACATCCAGTTCTTGCCCGTGTGACCCAATTCCCTGCGTTCGTGCAGAAATCCGCGGAACGGTGCGATCCCGGTGCCGGGGCCGACCATGATCATCGGCGCATCGGCGGCCGACGGGGGACGGAAGTGCGCCGACTTCTGCACGAAGATCGGCACGTCGGCGTCGTCGCAGTGATCGGCAAGGAACGTCGAGCACACCCCGGAGCGGTTCTTGCCCTCGTGGTTGTAGCGCACCGCGGAGACGGTCAGCTGCACCTCGCCCGGGTCCACCTTGGGGCTCGACGAGATCGAGTACAGCCGCGGCTGGAGGCGCTTGAGGACGCCCAGCCACTCCTCCGCGTCGGCGTCGACTTCGTACTGCGCCAGCACGTCCATCGACTGCCGTCCCCACAACCACTGCTGGAGCGCGATCTTGTTGTGCGGACGCAGCAGTCGCGCCAGCTCGGTGTCCTGCGTGCGGCTCTGCACGAACCGCAGCAGTTCGGGCGTCACCTTGGTGATCTCGAGCTTCGTGCGCAGCGCCTCCCGCAGCGTCATCTCCGGCAGGTCCGGCAGCGTGACGGGGGTATCCGGTATCGACCGGGTGACCTTCAGCCACTCGTCGACGACGCCATCGCTGTTGGTGGGCCACACACCGAGCGCGTCGCCCGCCTCGTAGGAGAATTCCGGATCGTTCACCTCGAAGCCGAACTGCCGCACGTCCTTCGAGGAACCGGCCGCGCTGAGCGGGATGTTCCTCGTCAACCGGGTGACGAGGGGAGACTTCCGGGTGAACGTCGCCGCCTTCTTCGCTGCGGGTGCGGCAGGCGCCGGGGCGGCCGCGGCAGCACCGCCTGCCGCGCGCTCGCGGACCAGGTTCTGTACCTGGGTCAGCCACTGATGCGCCTGGTCCTCGTAGTCGGGTTCGCAGTCGACGCGCTCGGTCAACCGCTTCGCCTCGAGCTGCTCCAACCGGGCGTCGATCCGCTTGCCGTGCCCGCAGAAGTCGTCGTAGTTCGAGTCACCGAAAGCCAATACGGCGTAGCGGGTCTGCGCCAGCCTCGGTGCCTCGTCGCTGCTGAGCGCGGACCAGAAGCTGCTGCCGTTGTCGGGGGCGTCGCCGTCCCCGAATGTGCTGGTGATGATCAGCAGATCGCGGACGTCGGCGAGGCGCGCGACGTCGTAGTCGTCCATGCTGGTCAGGTGCGTGCCGTGGCCGGCTTCCTCGAGCTGGCGGGCGCATTCGGCGGCGAACTCCTCCGCGTTGCCGGTCTGCGACGCCCACACCACGACCACGGGGTGCTGGACCGATTCAGCGGTCGCGGGACTCGCGTCCGGCGCCGCGGAGCCGTCCGGCACGGCGGAGCGGGAGAACAGCCCCGCCATCAGACCGTCCAGCCACACCCTCTTCGACCCGGAGATCGGCGCGGTGCGCGGAAGAACCGGAACGCCCTGCAGTTCGGTGGACTGCAGACCCGCCAGCAGTCCCGCGAGGTATGTGCGCTCGTGCTCGTCGAACGTCGGGGATGCCGAATCGTCCAGTCCGAGAATGCGGCTCATCTCCGCGGCGGGCGAGCCGCTCGCGAGGGTGAGAGCCCCACCCGATTCGGGAACCTCGGGCTCGGACACCGGGGCCACCCGGGTCAGGGAGACGGCACACACCTTGAACTCCGGCTGGAAGGAGGTGGGGTCGACGGCGTCGTTGGTGACGGCGTTGATGCTGAGGTATTCACCGAACGAGTCGTTCCAGTGGAACGGGGCGAAACAGCCTCCGGGCAGCACGCGGTCGCTGACGACGGCGGGCAGCACCGCGCGACCGCGCCGGGACGCGACCTCCACCTTGTCGCCCTCGGAGATCGACAGCTTCTGCGCATCGGCCGGGTTGATCTCGACGAACGGGCCGGAGTTCAACTTGTTGAGCTTGGCGACCTTGCCGGTCTTCGTCATGGTGTGCCACTGGTGCTGCAGGCGACCGGTGTTGAGGACCAGGGGGTAGTCGTCGTCGGGCATCTCCGCGGGCAGCATGTGCGGGCGCGGGAAGAAGGCGGCCTTGCCGCTCGCGGTGGCGAACGCGAGGCGGGGGAGTGAACCGTCGGGAGCCGACAGCAGGTTCTGGCTGACGCCGTCGTTGACGTAACGGACCGGGTTGCGATCGTTACGGTTGCCGGGCGGGCTCGGCCACTGCACCGGCGTCTCCCGCAGCCGGTCGTAGCTGACGCCGCGAAGGTCGTAGCCGGTCTTGGGATTCCAGGTGCGCTTGATCTCCTCGAACACGTCCTCCGACGATTCGTAGGTGAACGCGTCCGCATACCCCATCTCGGAGGCGACGCGGGCGATGATCTGCCAGTCGGGCAGGGCCTGGCCGACCGGGTCGACCGCCTGCTGCAGCAGGGTGAGGTTGCGCTCGGAGTTGATCATCACCGAATCCGACTCCGCCCACAGCGCGCCGGGCAGCAGGATGTCGGCGTACCCGTTGGTCTCCGTGTCGAGGAAGACGTCCTGGGTGATCACAAGCTCGGCGGCCTCGAGGCCCTCGATCACGGTTCGCCGGTTGGCCACGGTGGCAACGGGATTGGTGCAGATGATCCAGCACGCCTTGATGTCGCCCGCCACCATGCGCTCGAACATGTCGACGGTGCCGGTGCCGACCTCGGTGCGGATGCTGCCTTCGGGCAGCTCCCACAGATCCTCGATGAACGCCCGGTCGTCGGCGGCGAGCACGGACCGCTGGCCGGGCAGACCGGGCCCCATGTATCCCATCTCGCGGCCGCCCATGGCGTTCGGCTGACCGGTGAGGGAGAACGGGCCGCTGCCCGGACGGCAGATCGCCCCGGTCGCCAGGTGCAGGTTGCAGATCGCGTTGGTGTTCCAGGTGCCGTGGGTGCTCTGGTTGAGGCCCATCGTCCAGCAGCTCATCCAGTTCTCGGCCTCACCGATCCACTGGGCGGCCTGCCGGATGTCGGCCTCGGGGATGCCGGTGATCTCCGCGACCTTCTCGGGGGTGTACTCCTCGAGGAACTCGGGCATCACCTCCCAGCCCTCGGTGAACTCGGCGATGAACGCCGGATCGGTGTGCCCGTTCTGCACGAGCAGATGCAGCAGGCCGTTGAGCAGTGCGAGGTCGGTGCCCGGCGCGATCTGCATGAACAGGCCGGCCTTGTCGGCGGTCGCGTTGCGGCGCGGGTCGACGACGATCAGCTTGGCGCCGGCCTTGATCCGGTCCATCATCCGCAGGAACAGGATGGGGTGACAGTCCGCCATGTTGGCGCCGATCACGAAGAACACGTCGGCCTTGTCGAAGTCCTGATACGAGCCGGGCGGACCGTCGGCGCCGAGGGACTGCTTGTAGCCGGTGCCGGCACTGGCCATGCACAGACGCGAGTTCGACTCGATCTGGTTGGTCCCGACGAAACCCTTCGCCAGTTTGGTGATCAGATACTGCGCCTCGATGGACATCTGACCGGAGACGTAGAAGGACAGGGCGTCGGGACCGTGCTCGTCGAGTTGTTCCTTCAGCCGGCGGGCGGTCTCGCTGATGGCGGCGCCGACGTCCACCGCGGTGGGCGCCTCCCCGCGCTCGTCCCGCACGTACCCGGTTTCCATGCGGCCACCGGCCACGAGCATCTCCGCGCTCGTCGCGCCCTTGGTGCAGAGCCGCCCGAAGTTGGTGGGATGGTCCTTGTCGCCGGACGCCTTGAGCACCCGGCGCGCATTCGTCTCGGGATCGATCCCGATCTCGAGCACCATGCCGCAGCCGACGCCGCAGTACGAGCAGGCGGTCTTCACTGTGGAAGTCCCGGCTTTCTGCTGCTGCATCGACTCGCTCCTCACCTGCACGGTCGCCGCGTGTCCACCTGGCGCACGACCTGTATCAATGGTGCCGACCGGCGTGTTTCGTCGGGATTAACCCCGGTGAGCGTTCGATGACGTCTCTCGCACCCGGCCGCGGGCGCGGTGGTGATGTCGGCACCGCGGCAACGACCAGGTCATGTGACCTGCATCACTCGATTCAGGTGTGCAGTGTGGCTGAGCAGGGGAGGAACCGGCGGAGCGGTCAGGCCTTCTTCTGCTCGGCCCACCATGACAGGAGTTCGGCCTCGGCCTCGTCGCGGCTGAGAGGGCCGCGGTCGAGCCGGAGCTCCTTGAGGTACTTCCAGGCCTTCCCGACCTCCGGCCCCGCGGGAATGCCGAGGAGTTCCATGATCGCGTTGCCGTCGAGGTCGGGGCGCACCCGGGCGAGGTCTTCCTGCTCGGCGATCCGGGCGATCCGCTCCTCGATGTCGTCGTACGTCGCCTGCAGCGCGGCCGCCCGCCGCTTGTTGCGGGTGGTGCAATCGGCGCGGACCAGCTTGTGGAGGCGCGGCAGCAGCGGACCGGCGTCCGTCACGTACCGGCGCACCGCGGAATCGGTCCACTGCCCCTTGCCGTAGCCGTGGAACCGCAGGTGCAGGAACACGAGCTGCGAGACGTCGTCGACCATCTGCTTCGAGTACTTCAGGGCCCGCATCCGCTTACGGACCATCTTCGCGCCGACCACCTCGTGGTGGTGGAAACTCACGCCGCCACCCGGCTCGTTGCGCTTCGTGTCCGGTTTGCCGATGTCGTGCAGCAGCGCCGCCCAGCGCAGCACCAGGTCGGGGTCGCCGTCCTCGAGGTCGACGGCCTGCTTCAGCACCGTCAGCGAGTGCCAGTACACGTCCTTGTGCTGGTGGTGCTCGTCGATCTCGAGCTTCATCTGCGGCACCTCGGGCAGCACGAAATCGGCCAGACCGGTCTCGCACATCACGTTCATGCCGTCGATGGGGAACTCGCCGAGGATCAGCTTGTCCAGTTCGGCGCGCACGCGTTCGGCGGTGATCCGCTCGATCTGCGGGGCCATGTCGGCGATCGCCCGATGCACCCGCTCGTGCAGGGTGAACCCGAGCTGGGACACGAACCGGGCGGCCCGCAGCATGCGCAGCGGGTCGTCGTTGAACGAGTTCTCCGGCGCCGACGGCGTGTCCAGCACCCCGGCCAGCAGCGCGTCCATGCCGCTCAGGGGGTCGACGAAGTCCTGCGAGCCGTCCGCACCGATCCGGACGGCCATCGCGTTGACCGTGAAATCGCGCCGCACCAGGTCGTCCTCGAGTTTCGTCCCGAACTGGACGACAGGATTGCGCGACACCCGGTCGTAGGCGTCCGCCCGGTACGTCGTGATCTCGATCTGCTGACCCGCCTTGGCGGCGCTGATCGTCCCGAACTCGATGCCCGTGTCCCACTGGTTGTCGACCCAGCCGGACAGCAGTTTCTGCACCTGCTCCGGGCGGGCGTCGGTGGTGAAGTCGAGGTCGGTGCCGAGGCGACCCAGGATCGCGTCCCGGACACTGCCGCCCACCAGGTACAACTCGTGACCGGCGGAAGCGAACTTCTCACCGAGCGGCGTCAGGACTTCGGACAGCTCGCGCAGCGTCGTCGCCGCGCCGGCAAGCAGTCGCGTACGGCGCTCGTCGTCGAGAGAAGGGGCAGTCACGTCCAGGAAGCTTACCGAGGTGCGCAAATAGCGGGATACGCATACACGCTGTCACCTCGCAGTTCGGTTCACCACAGGTGTGTCACGAAGCGTCTCGGTTCGGGTGCGGCGTTCCGGTGGAAACGGCAAAGCCAACTACTATCGATGGGGTGTCTGCTGCCGAACGTGCGAACAGGAGTCGCCGCAACTCGCGGCGGCGCGGCGCCGTCGGCAAACCCGCGAAACCCCACATGAGGACGGTGCGGGAAACGTCGGCGGGCGGGCTCGTCGTCAACGGTCTCGGCGGACCGCGGGAGAATCTGTGCGCCGCGCTGATCGGGCGCACCGACCGTCGCGGGCGGCTGCTGTGGTCGCTGCCCAAGGGGCATATCGAGCAGGGCGAGACCGCCGAACAGACCGCGATGCGTGAGGTCCAGGAAGAGACCGGCATCCAGGGCACCGTCCTCGCGTCGCTCGGCAGCATCGACTACTGGTTCGTCACCGAGGGCCGCCGGGTCCACAAGACCGTCCACCACTATCTGCTGAGATGCCTCGGCGGGGAACTGTCGGACGAAGACGTGGAAGTCACCGAGGTAGCGTGGGTGCCGCTCGCCGAGCTGGGATCACGCCTGGCCTACGCAGACGAACGGAAACTCGCAGAAATCGCCGGTGACTTGATCTCCAAGATGACTACCACTCCGCCCGCACCCGACCTGAAGCTCCAGAAGGGGCCAGACGCCGGATGAGGATGGCTTTGCGTCGGGTCGGTGCCGTGACGTTGACCGCACTCGCGGTCGTTCTGGCTCCCACCAGCACCGTGGTGGCGTCGGCCCAGGAACCCGTGCCGCCGGAGAGCGCCGGGACCCAGCTAGTCGACGAGGACCCCGAGTTCCTCGAACTGCACATCGACAACGTCACCCCGTCCACGGTGACCACCACCAGCGACCCGATCGTCACCGTCACGGGCTCGGTGAAGAACATCGGCGACCGCACGGTCCGCGACGTCAGCGTGCGGCTGCAGCGCGCGCCGGCCGTCGCGAGCAGCGAGGGTCTCCGCACGTCCCTCACCCTCGATCAGTCCCGCTACGACACGGTCGGCATGTTCGACACGGTCGCGGGCCGCCTCGACGAGGGCCAGAGCAAGCAGTTCACGCTGTCGCTGCCGCTGCGTTCCGACACCGACCTCTCTCTCGACATCACCGAACCCGGCGTGTACCCGCTGATGGTGAACGTGAACGGCACCCCCGAGTACGGCGGGGCCGCGCGCCTCGACGACGCCCGCTTCCTGCTGCCCGTGTTCGGGGTCCCGGGCAATCCGGCGGTGCCCCCGGACATCTCCAGTCCCGTCGCCGTCACCATGATGTGGCCCCTCGCCGACCGCCCCCGGCTCGCGGCGGGTGTCGCCGGCTCCGTCACCGAACCGGTGCGTCTCGTCGACGACGACCTCGCAACCTCGCTCGGCGACGGCGGCCGGCTCGACGAACTGCTGGGGGCGGTGGAATTCGCCACCCGGGAGAGCGTCGACCGGGACCACACGCTGCGGGACAGTCTGTGCCTGGCGGTGGACCCGGACCTGCTGATCACCGTCGAGAACATGACCCGCGGCTATCTGGTGGTGGACGACCCGTCCGATCCCACCGGTTCCGCGCACGAGGGTGCGGGCAAGGATGCCGCGTCGGCGTGGCTCGAGCGCGCCCGGACGCTGGCCGCGACGATGTGCACCACGCCGGTGCCGTTCGCGCAGGCCGACCTGTCCGCGATCACCGAGGTCGGGAACGCCGACCTCACCGCGACCGCCGTCGACGCCCCCGCCGACATCGTCGACAACGTGCTGGGTGTCACGTCGCTGCGCAATTTCGTGTGGAGCGACGCCGGCGTGCTCGACGACGCGACGGCGCAGATGCTCCGCGGAGACGAAGCGACCACCGCGCTCGTGGCCGCGAACTCCGTCGACACGACCACGCCCCGGGACAGCGCCCACGTCATCGAGGCGACACCGCCGCCCCCAGCCCCCGTCCCGGCGAACGGGGAGACGACCACCCCGGCGGCCACCGAGACGCCCGCGGCCACGGGGAGCGTCGACGCGCTGCTGTTCGATCCGTCCGTCGGCACGGCGCTCGCCGCGATGGGAACGACTCCGCAGACTCCGTCCTACACCCCCCAGCGCGCCCGGTACGACCTCTCGGACGATTCCCAGACCGCCCGGCTGCAGGACGCGCTCGGTGCGGTGTCGTGGTCTGCCCTCGAACCCGAGGCCGCACGGGCCGCCGGTGTCCCCCGATCGTTGATGGTGGTGCCGCCGCAACTGTGGACGGCAGGCGCCGACGATGCGAAGACGCTGCTGTCGACGGTGTCGTCGCTGATGCGCTCGGGGCTCGCGACGCCCCGGCCGTTGCCCGCGTTGCTGGGCCGTCAGCCCGGATCACCCGAGGTCGCGAGCCTGGACTACCCGGATCAGGCCGCCGAGGACGGCGTCCCCGCCCACATCCGCGACGCCGCCGCCACACAGATGCCCCGGATCGAGGCGCTGAACGCGGCGCTGGTCGACGACCCGCAGGCCCCGCTCACCCCGGAGCGGTTCACCGCGCCGCTCCGCGAGGACCTGGTGCGGTCGATGAGCCTCGCGCATCGCCGCGACGACGAACGCCGGTCCGCGGAGGAAGCGTCGGACACGCGCGCCGACGAGGTGGCCGAAACCATGGACGACATGTTCGGGGCCGTCACCGTCGTGTCGCCGGGCGGCGTCTACACGCTGGCGTCGGAACAGAGCCCGCTGCTGCTGGTCGCCAGAAACGACCTCCCGGTCGGGATCACCGTCCGTCTGCAGGTGGACGCGCCTTCCGGGATGACCATCACCGACATCGGCCCCACCACGCTGCCTCCGCGGGGCAGTCGCACCCTCACCGTTCCCACCGAGGCCAACGACTCCCGCAAGCTCGTCGTCAACTTCTCTCTGACCACCGCCGATGGACAGCAACTGGGAGAGCCGACCAGCGTGACGGTACGGTCCAACGCGTACGGGCAGGCGTTGGCGATACTGACAGCATGCGCGGGTGCTCTGCTGCTGTTCCTCGCCGGCCGCCGGCTGTGGCATCGATTCCGCGGCCAGCCGGATCCAGCTGACGAAGGGTACGAACGTTCATGACCGGGAACTTGCCCAGTAGGGGCCAGAGGCTTCCCGATCGCTCTCATCCCCGGGTCGCGCCATGGGAGCGGGACCACTGGGCTCGGGAGATCCGGCCGGACGAGGCGCCGACGGTGCAGTTCGCGGCCATCCGGGTCGACCCTCCGCCGCCGCCTCCGGTCCAGGACTCGGGGCCGTCGACGGCGCCGCAGAAGCAGGGCAACTCCCGCCTGCTGGCGTCGACCGGGTCGATCGCGGTGGCGACGCTCGTCAGCCGCATCACCGGATTCGCCAAGCAGCTGCTCGTCCTGACGCTGCTGGGCGGGTCGGTGGCCAGCTCGTTCACCGTCGCCAGCCAGATCCCGAACATGATCTCCGAGCTGGTGCTGGGCGCGGTGCTCACCGCCATCGTGGTGCCCGTCCTGGTGCGCGCCGAACGGGAGGACCCGGACCAGGGTGCCGCGTTCGTGCGCCGCCTGTTCACCGCCACCTGTGTGCTGCTCGGAACCGCGGCGCTGCTGGCGACCGCCGCGGCGCCCGTGCTCACCACCCACGTCTTCCTGTCGGCCGACGGCAAGGTGAACACGTCCCTCACCACAGCCCTGTCCTATCTGCTCCTGCCCGCGATCCTGTTCTACGGACTGTCGGCGCTGCTCACGGCGATTCTCAACACCCGGCAGGTGTTCAAACCCGGTGCCTGGGCCCCGGTGCTGAACAACGTCGTGATGCTCACCGTGCTGGTGATCTACTACGCCACCCCGGGGGAGATCACCCTCGACCCGGTCCGGATGAGCGACCCGAAACTGCTGGTCCTCGGCGTCGGCGTCACGCTCGGTGTCGTGGTGCAGGCGATGAGTCTGGTGCCGGCGATCCGGCGCGAGGGCATCTCGCTGAAACCGCTGTGGGGCCTCGACGACCGGCTCAAGCAGTTCGGCGGCATGGCCGTCGCCATCATCCTGTACGTGCTGATCAGCCAGGCGGGCATGATCGTCGCCACCCGCATCTCGTCCCACGCGGACGCGTCGGGTCCCGCGATCTACAACAACGCGTGGCTGCTGCTGCAGCTGCCGTACGGCGTGCTCGGCGTGACGGTGCTGACGGCGATCATGCCGCGACTCAGCCGCAACGCCGCCGCCGACGACACCCCCGCCGTGGTCGACGACCTGTCCGTCGCCACCCGGCTGACCATGATCTCCCTGATCCCGATCATCACGTTCCTCACGTTCGCCGGACCGGAGATCGGTCAGGCGCTGTACGGGTACGGCAACTTCGGGTCCGGTGACGCCGAACGTCTCGGCGAGGCCGTCAGCTGGTCCGCGTTCACGCTCATCCCGTACTCGCTCGTGCTGATCCAGCTCCGCGTCTTCTACGCCCGCGAACAGGCGTGGACTCCCACCTGGATCGTCCTCGGTATCACCGCGGTGAAGATCGCGCTGTCCGCGCTCACCCCGATGATCGCCTCGAGCGACGACCAGGTGGTGATCCTGCTCGGCGTGGCCAACGGCCTCGGCTACATCACCGGTGCCCTCGTCGGCGGGTACCTGCTGCACCGCAGTCTCGGCAATCTCCAGATGGCGAATGTCGGCAAGACCGTGTGGGTGGTGGTCCTCGCATCCCTCGCGGGCGCCCTCGCCATGCTCGGCGCCGACCGGCTGCTGCAACTCGACCGGCTCACCGAACTGTTCGGCGGACCGGGTTCCATGGTCCGCGTCGCCATCAGCGGCATGCTGATGCTCGTCGTCACGTTCGTGATCCTCTGGTTCGCGAAGATCCCCGAAATCGTGTCCATCACCGTCGCCGTCACCCGCAAGGTCCGCGCCCTGCGCGGTCGCGGCGCCGCACCGGAGCCGGAGGTCGACCCGCTCGCAGACGCCGAAACAGAACTGATTCCCGTGGTCCGCGCCACACCGCGCGACGCCGGAGGACAGCCGCGTGGTATCGAACGACCCGGTGGACTCCCGTACCCTGGACACGAGCGGGTCGGATCGCCGCCCGGTACTGGTCGGAGTTGGGCATTCGAAAATGAAGGAGTGAGGGTGAGCGACGACGACGTGGCCGGCAGCAAGAGAGCCGGAGGTTCTACGGTGCAAGCGTCCGAACGCGATTCGGCCGCCGCACCCAACGGCGTCGACGCCCCGACGACCCGGATCTCGTCCGAGTCGGCCTCCACCGACTCCGCGAAGTCCGACACGAAGGCCGGCGCCGACGCACCGCAGAAGAAAGACGCGGACACCTCGCAAAAGAAGACCGCCGACGCGTCCGCGGCCTCTGCCGGCACTCCGAAACCTGCGCAGAGCAACGAGACCGGGGCGAACGCCGAGAAGAAGGCGGCGCCGAAGACTCCCAGCGACAACTCCGGCGAGTCGCCCGCCGACGAACGTCGAGACACACGTCACATGGGCTCCGCACCCGCACGGGATCTCAGCTACGACACCGGCGTGATCCCGATCACACCCGCGCCCGGTCGTGACCCCGGAGCGGGCCCGCGTCGTACTCCCCGTGGCCCCAAGCTCATTCCCGGCGCCTCCGTCGCCGGTGGTCGCTACCGCCTGCTGACCCCGCACGGCGGTTCGCGGGGACTGCAGTTCTGGCAGGCACTGGACGTCAAGCTCGACCGCGAGGTGGCGCTGACATTCGTCGACGCCGAGCAGCGCTCCACCTCGGCCGGTCCCGAAGGCCCGCAAGCAATTCTGTCGCGCACCCTGCGACTGGGCCGGATCAATTCGCCCGGCCTCGCCCGTGTCCTCGACGTGGTCCGGGGAAGCTCCGGCGGCATCGTCGTCGCCGAGTGGACGCCGGGCCGGTCGCTGCGGGAGATGGCCGACACCAAGCCATCTCCGATCGGCGCCGCCAGCGCCATCCGCGCGCTCGCCGCGGCCGCCGAGACCGCGCACCGGGCCGGTGGGGCACTGTCCATCGACCATCCCGACCGCGTCCGGATCAGCATCAACGGCGATGCCGTGCTGGCGTTCCCGGCCACGCTCGCCGACTCCGACTCGAGTTCCGACGTGCGCGGGCTGGGCGCCATGCTCTACGCGCTCATCACCGCCCGCTGGCCGCTCGGCGACCCGTCCGCTCCCGCGGGTGAGCCGTCGGGTTCGCACCGCCCGGGCAGCATCGGCGGCATGCGACTGGCCGACCGCGACTCCAGCGGGCAGCCCATCGGTCCGCGGGTGATCCGGCCGGAGGTCCCGTTCGAGATCTCCGCGGTGGCCCTGCGCTCGCTCGAGCCGAACGGTGGAATCCGCACGGCGGCCACCGTGCAGCACATCCTCGATCAGGCGTCCGTCGTCAACGAGAAGACCGAGTTCATCCCCGTACTGCGGCTCGGGCAGCGGGCCCCCGGCCCGTCCGGTCACGCTCTCGCCGACCCGGAAGCACTGGAGGCGGAGAAGAAGAAGTCCAACCGGATGATCGCTGCGCTCGTCGGGCTGGCGGTCGTCACGATCATCGTGCTGGCGCTGCTGGGCTTCTGGCTCGCCACGTTCCTCACGGGCAGCAGTTCCGACGCGCCGCTCACCGAACAGGACTTCGGACTCACCACCTCGGCGGAGGCCCCACCGAACCCGGAGTCGCCCGCCGCCGCGCCCACCCCGGCGGCGAACGTCGCACCGATCAAGCCCTCGGGCGCGACGGTGTTCTCGCCGCAGGGCACTCCCGACTCCGCCGCCAACGCCCGGCTGGCCATCGACGGCAACACGTCCACCGTGTGGAGCACCGACTCGTACTTCCAGCCGTTCCCCGCACTGAAGAACGGTGTGGGCCTGATGGTCACGCTGGACGAGCCGGCGACCCTGTCGAGCGTGTGGATCAACTCGCCGACCCCCGGCACCAACGTCGAGATCCGCAGCGCCCCGTCCGAGGACCCGACCCTCGACCAGACGCAGGTCCTCGGTTCGAAGGTCCTCGGCAACGGCGTCACCGAGATCCCGGTCAAGTCGGAGGGACCCACCAAGAACGTCCTGGTGTGGATCACCGGCCTGAGCAATTCCCGCGGCACCAACCAATCGTCCATCGCCGACATCGGTTTCAACGCATCCACGTAGTCGGCACCCGATGCTCGTGGAGCGGCGAACTGAGCTAACATCCGCCGGTGCGAATCTTCCGGGGGGATTCCGAGGGTGAGCCCTCGGACGTCGACCTGTTGGCTGCGCACGTCGCCGGCGATCGGCACGCCTTCGAGACCCTGCTCGGACGGCACTACGACCACCTGTGGCACGTCGCCAAACGCACCAGCTACACCACCGAGGACGCGGCGGACGCCCTGCAGGAGGCGCTGCTGTCGGCGCATCGCAACGCGGGCTCGTTCCGCCGGGACGCCGCGGTCCGGAGCTGGCTGCACACGATCGTCGTCAACGCCTGCCTCGACCGGATCCGCCGGAACAAGGCCCGCCCGGCGGTGTCCCTGTCCGCCGACGAGGACGACGAACCGCGCGACACCCGCGATTACGTCTCCGAGGTGGAGCTCAGCCTGGTGGTCGAGCGCGCGTTGGCGCAGCTCCCGCCGGAACAGCGGACCGCGATCGTGGCCGTGGACCTCGAGGGCCGGTCGACCAGCGAGGCCGCGGCGCTCCTCGGGGTTCCGGAGGGCACCGTGAAGAGCCGCTGCGCCCGCGGCCGGAAGAAGCTGGCCGCCTCTCTCGAATATTTTCGGGTGGAGGGGAACCGATCATGACTCCGCAGCGTCAAAACCTGATAGGAGCGGGGAAGTGTTCTGACGTCCCGGACCACGATGACTCGGTGAGGAGGTGCCATGGCCGACCGTGAATCCGAGCCGTCCGATGCCGCACTACCCGAACCTCCCTATTCCGAGGACCTACTCGCGGATCTGCATGCCGGGGTGCTGCCGGAGTCGGTCGGCGATCGTCTGTGGCCGCTCGTCCGCAGCGACCCGCAGGCGATGGCCGTCATCGACGCCCTCGACCGGGTCACCGATCAGCTCGGTGCGCTCGGCCGCGATCATTCCGTCTCGACCCCGATTCCCGCCGACATCGCCGACCGCATCAACCGCGCGCTCGCCGCGGAACGCGACACCCCCGCCGAGGCCACCGTCGTGCCGCTCGCCCGGCGCCGGAAGTGGGCTGCGGCGGCCGCGGGAACGTTCGCGGCGGCGGCAGCGGTCGTGGTGGCCGTCGCGGTCGTGGTACCGGACGGCGGGGAATCCGAGCCGCCGCCCGTTGCCCTGCCCGGTTCCGAGACCTCGCAGGCACCGGAGGTTCTCGACCTGGGCTCGGATCTCGATTCCGGGCGCCTCCTCACCGTGATCGGTTCGCGGCAACTCGGTCCGCTCGAGAATCCTGATCGGCTGGCAGAATGCCTGAGCGCCAACGGTATCGACCCGGCCCGTGCGCTTATCGGTTCCGGTGAGGTTCGTCTCGACGGCGTGCCCGGGGTACTGCTCCTGGTGGCCGCGCCACGTCCGCCGCAGATCACCGCGCTGGTGGTGGGCCGCGAGTGCGGCGCGGGCGACCCGGCCACGATCGCCGTCACCGACATCGGTTGACCCTCAGTCCTTTCCGGGTTCCGAACGGGCGACCGGCATGAGCAACTCGAGGATCTTCGCCCGCAGTGCGGGAGTATCGTCCTCTACCGCGATCAGGCTCGTGAACAGGGCCGCGCCTGCGGCGAGCACCAGCACGGCCGTCGCAGTGCTCGACTCTTCGGAGTCCGCGCTTCCGAACAGTTGAGTACTCGGCCCGCTGAATCCCCGCCAGAGCGTGGTGCGGAGATCGTCGTGGTCCCGTATCGCGGCCAGCAGTCCCGGCGTGGCCGCCCGCACCTCGGGTCGTGAGAACAGTTCGGCGCTGCCGGTCACCACCCAGCGGATCCAGCCTTCGCGATCGGTGCCCTCGAACGGCGTCAGGTCGGGTGTCGCGCCGAGGATGGCGTCGAGAACCAGGTGCGCCTTCGACGGCCACCGCCTGGTGATGGACGCCCGGCTCACCCCGGACCGCGTCGCGATGGCTCGCATGCTCAGTTGTTCCCAGCCCGACTCCACGAGCATCGCGCGGGTGACTGCGAGGACGTCGGTGTCGATCCGCGGGTCGCGAGGGCGGCCGGTTCCGGTTGCATTCATTGGTTCGAATTGTGGGACAGAAGTGCCGTCCGCGCTATATCGTACCCCTTACGAGTCCAGTGGCACCGTAATTCGAGCGAGGCGGATACATGAAGATCGCGGTCACCGGCGGCACCGGCTACGTCGGCGCCCACACCACGCTGGCGCTGCTCGCCGACGGGCACGAGGTTCGGCTGCTGGTCCTCCCCACCGAAACTCCCGACGCCCTGCTCACGGCGGCCGGGGCCGACGCCGCGCGGATCGAACCGGTGGTCGGCGACATCCGCGACGCCGAGACGGTGGCGCGCCTCCTCGACGGCTGCGACGCCCTCCTCCACGCCGCGGGGTAGTGGGCACCGACGACCGCCGCGAACAGTTGATGTGGGAGATCAACACGCAGGCCACCGCCGCGATCCTCACCCGCGCGGCCTTCCTCGGACTCGATCCGATCGTCCACGTCGCGAGTTTCAGCGCCCTGTTTCCGTCGCCCGACGCCGTCATCGGACCGGACAGTCCGACCGCGCCCGGCCGCAGCGCCTACGGCCGCACCAAGGCCGCCGCCGACCGCATCGCCCGCGCACTCCAGGACGCGGGCGCCCCGGTGGTCATCACCTACCCGACCAGCGTCGTCGGCCCCGGGGTCGGAACCACGAAAGGGGTCACCGAACAGGGCTGGGGCGCGATCGTCGGCGGCGGGGTGGCGCCGCGATTCGACGGCGGCATGCAGATGATCGACGTGCGGGACGTGGCCGCCGTCCATGCCGCCGCGATGCACCCCGGCCGTGGTCCACGCCGGTACGTCTGCGGCGGTCAACTCGTCGAGTTCAATCAGCTCATCGACGTCCTCGAACACTCCTCGGGTCGTCGCATCCGGCGTATCCCGCTGTCGGGCAGCGCCTTTCGCACGATCGGGCGGATCGCCGACGTGATCGGCAGACTCACGCCCCTCAGCCCCGGGCTCGGTTACGAGGCGGCCTGGCTCCTCACCTCGGCCACGCCCACCGACGACTCGAGAACCCGCGACGATTTCGGGCTCACCTGGCGACTCGCCCGCGCGGCGCTGGCCGCGACCTTCGCCTGAGAACCCAGCACCCCAGAAGGCAGACCACCATGACCGTTCCACCACCGCGACCCGATATCTGGGCGCCGGCCCGCCTGGGCCCCCTGACGCTGCGCAACCGCATCGTGAAGGCAGCCACGTTCGAGGGTGTCATGCCGCGCGGCCGCGTCACCGACCGGCTCGTCGACTTCCACGCCGAGGTCGCCCGCGGCGGCGCCGCACTGACGACCGTCGCGTACTGCGCCGTCTCACCCGGCGGACGCGTCCACGCGAACACCCTGGTGCTCGACCGCGCCCGCGTCCCCGACCTGCGCCGGCTCACCGACGCCGTCCACGCCGAGGGGGGATTGGCCGCGGCCCAGATCGGTCATGCCGGGCTGGTCGCGAACACGCTGTCCAACCGCACCAAGACGCTCGCGCCGTCCACTCGGCTCAGCCCGCCGGCGATGGGTCTCGTGCGAGGTGCCACCCGGGACGAACTCGACGAGGTCACCCTCGACTTCGAGAACACGGCACGCAACGCCGTCGACGCCGGATTCGACGCGATCGAGGTCCACCTCGGCCACAACTATCTGCTCAGCTCGTTCATGAGCCCCAATCTCAACCGGCGCACGGACGAGTACGGGGGCAGCCTGGAGCGACGGGCGGCGTTCCCGCGCCGGGTGCTCGAGCGGGTGCGCCACGCCGTCGGCGACTCGGTGGCCGTCACCGCCAAATTCAACATGACGGACGGTGTTCCGAAAGGGCTGTGGCTCGACGACAGTCTCCGCATCGCCCAGCTCCTCGAGGCCGACGGGCACCTCGACGCGATGCAGCTCACCGGCGGCAGCTCACTGCTCAACGGGATGTACTTCTTCCGCGGCGAAGTCCCGATGGCGGAATTCGTTGCCTCACAGCCGAAGCTGGTGGGCTGGGGACTGAAGGTGTACGGGCCGCGCATCTTTCCGACCTACCCATTCGAGGAGGCCTTCTTCCTGCCGATGGCCCGGCAGTTCCGCGACGCCCTGTCGATGCCGCTCATCCTCCTCGGCGGAATCAACCGGCTCGACACCATCGAGAACGCGCTCGGCGAAGGATTCGAGTTCGTCGCGATGGCCCGCGCCCTGCTCCGCGACCCGGACCTCGTGAACAAGTTCCGCGACCGGCACGTCGCCGAGGGACTGTGCATCCACTGCAACAAGTGCATGCCCACGATCTACACGGGGACGCGCTGCGTCATCCGGGAGACTCTGCGCTGATCACGTGGCCTGCGGGGGGAGCGACCGGTATCACCTGCAGTCCGGGAACAACACCCTTTAGTCTTGTGTTGATCCATACGACTGAGCACCCCTCACTACTGGAAGGCCCGCATGACCACTCCATCGACGGTTCATGAACTCATCATCGTTGGTTCGGGACCTGCCGGATACACCGCTGCCGTCTACGCGGCGCGCGCGGAACTCGAGCCGCTGCAGTTCGAGGGGACCCAGTTCGGTGGTGCCCTCATGACCACCACCGAGGTCGAGAACTTCCCCGGATTCCGCGAGGGAATCATGGGACCCGATCTGATGGACCAGATGCGCGAGCAGGCCAAGCGCTTCGGCACCGACATCCGCACCGAGGACGTCGAGGAACTCGACCTCACCGGCCCGATCAAGAAGGTCGTCGTGAACGGCGAGACCTACCAAGCGCACGCGGTCGTGCTGGCGATGGGTGCCGCAGCCCGCTACCTGGGGATTCCCGGTGAAGAGAAGTTGCTCGGCCGCGGCGTCAGCGCCTGTGCCACGTGCGACGGATTCTTCTTCAAGGATCAGGACATCGTTGTGGTCGGCGGCGGCGACTCCGCCATGGAGGAGGCCACCTTCCTCACCCGCTTCGCCCGCAGCGTCACCGTGGTGCACCGCCGTGAGGAGTTCCGCGCGTCCCGCATCATGCTCGAGCGCGCCAAGGCGAACGCGAAGATCCGGTTCGTGACCAACGCGGCGCCCGTCGAGGTGCTGGGGGAGAACAGCGTCACCGGGCTCGTGATCCGCGACACCGTCACCGGTGAGACGTCCACGCTGGACGTCACCGGAATGTTCGTCGCCATCGGTCACGATCCGCGCAGCGAACTGGTCAAGGGTCAGGTCGACCTCGACGAGGCCGGCTACGTGATCGTCGAGAACCCGACCACCGCCACCTCGGTGGACGGCGTCTTCGCCGCCGGCGACCTCGTCGATCACATCTACCAGCAGGCGATCACCGCTGCCGGTACCGGATGTTCCGCGGCGATGGATGCCGAGCGCTGGCTGGCCGAGCGCGGCGACATCACCGCCAACACCGTCGCAGCCGCCGGCTCACCCGTCGACGCCTGAGCCGTCCGCACACACCCACCTACCCATCTCGAGTAAGGGAAATCCCCGTGTCGAATACCGTCACCATCACCGATGATTCGTTCCAGCAGGACGTCATTTCCAGCGACAAGCCCGTCCTGGTCGACTTCTGGGCCACCTGGTGCGGCCCCTGCAAGATGATCGCCCCCGTCCTGGAGGAGATCGCCGGTGAGCACAGCGACAAGCTGACCATCGCGAAGCTCGACATCGACGCCAACCCGGGCGCTGCCCGCGACTTCCAGGTCATGTCGATCCCCACGCTGATCCTGTTCAAGGACGGCAAGCCGATCAACACGATCGTCGGCACCAAGGGCAAGGCTGCGCTGCTGAAAGAGCTCGCCGACGTTCTCTGATCGACACCCGAACACCCAGCGCGATTCCCGATTTTGTGGGAATCTCTGAGACAATCGATCGATGTGCTCCAGTCGCATCAGCTAGACCGACCGGGCACATCGATCGTTTTGTTTGTACCGAGATTCGTATTTCTCGTTGATTCGGACTGAGAGGCCCTGAAACATGCACCGACTCCGTCACGGCGACCATGGTCCGGCCGTCGCTGAGATTCGGGGCACCCTGGCCGGTCTCGGATTCCTGCACAACGGTGTCCCCGGCACCCGGCGTGACAACATCAACGGATCTCACTGGATCGCCCCCGACGCCGTGTTCGATCATCACCTCGACAGCGCCGTACGGGCCTTCCAGCAGCAGCGTGGGCTCCTCGTCGACGGAATCGTGGGTCCGGCCACCTACCGGTCCATGAAAGAGGCGTCGTACCGCCTGGGCGCGCGGACGCTGATCTACCAGCTGTCCGCACCGCTCTACGGCGACGACGTCGCCACCCTGCAGACCCGCCTGCAGGACCTCGGGTTCTACGTCGGACGCGTCGACGGCTTCTTCGGCCCGCAGACCCACGACTCCCTGTCCTCGTTCCAGCGGGAGATCGGCATCGCCGCCGACGGCATCTGCGGTCCCGCCACCCTGCGGTCACTCGAGTTGCTCGGCACCCGCGTCACCGGTGGGTCGCCGCACGCGATGAGCGAAGAGGAAATGGTCCGCAGCTCCGGACCGCAGCTGAGCGGCAAGCGGATCGTCATCGATCCGGGCCTCGGCGGCAACACCTACGGAACCATCGTCCGTTCCCCGTACGGCACGATCTCGGAGTCCGACATCCTGTGGGACCTCGCCAGCCGACTCGAAGGTCGCATGGCCGCCACCGGGATGGAGACGTTCCTGTCTCGCCCGCACCACGAGAACCCCACCGACATCGAACGCGCATCCACGTCGAACGCCTTCGATGCCGACCTGATGATCTCGCTGCGCTGCGACGGGAACACCAGCCCTTCCGCAAACGGTGTCGCCAGCTTCCACTTCGGCAACTCGCACGGTTCGACGTCGATGATCGGTCAGGTGCTCACCGGATTCATCCAGCGGGAGATCGTGGCACGCACGCCGTTGCAGGACTGCCGCACCCACGGCCGCACCTGGGATCTGCTGCGTCTGACGAACATGCCGACCGTGCAGATCGACCTCGGATACCTCACCAACGAATTGGACGCCACGGTTCTCTCCAACCCGCGGGCGCGTGACGCCATCGCCGAGGCGATCCTGATCTCCGTGAAGCGCCTGTACCTGCTCGGTCAGGACGATCAGCCGACCGGAACGTTCACGTTCGCGGAGTTGCTCGCCGAAGAGCTGTCTTCCTCCGAACGTTTCTGATCTCCCGCCGAGCGCTCAGTGCGCTCCGACGGGCGTGCGTTCTCCGATGTCGACCATGCTGACCGATGCGGTGTGGATGAGACGCTCCAGCGCGGCCTCCACGTCTTCCTTCCATCCGTGATCCCGGTTCAGTTCGAGCCGCAGTCGTGGGAACCGGTGGTGGGGCGCGACGATCTCGAAACCGTTGTCCTCGAGGAAGGTCGCCGGAATCATGCACTCCTCGGGGGAGCACTCGCGAGCCGCGGTCGCCGAGGCCAGTCCCATTGTGTCGACCGGCCCGGTTTCCTCCGTGCTGCGGATCCCGAATGCCTCGAGAGCACGAACACCGCGACGCACCAGATCGGCCACGACGGCCTGGATCAACGTGGTCCCCAGGTTCTGTTCTTCGCCGGCGGGCTCGAGCCGGAGACTCGTGAGGAGGACGGCATCGGCACCGACCGGAGCGGTCGGGAGTAACTGCGCACGGGGCACGGTCCGCGGGGGAGCGTAGAGAGCGCTGCCGACCGGCTTCCCGTCCATGACGGCAACCTGCCCGCACGATCCCCATTCGAGCATGACCATCGACAGCCAGGCTTCCTTCTCGAATTCCTGGTCGCAGAATCCGCGCGAACTGTGGATCGCCGCCGGATCCATCTCCCAGAAGACACAGCGACGGGCATGGGCGGAGAGTTTATCCAAGCCGTCGAGAGTGAGCGATGTGACGTGAGTCGACACTGGCTAGCTCAGCCTCCAAATGTCACTACCGCAGATCATTCGACATCCTCTGGTATTCAATGTGTTTCGCCCCCGATAGTTCTGCTGGATCCGGTCCGCCGGCGGGCCGCTGTCACAGTGACGGATCATCCGCGGGTACTTCTACCTCTCTCAGGCGCTCACGAATCGGCCTTCTGTGCCTCCATCATTCCAACAATCCTCTGCAGATCGTCCACCGAACCGAACTCGACCACAATCTTGCCCTTGCGCTTACCGAGGCTGACCGTGACCCTCGTGTCGAACGAATCGGACAACCGCTCGGCGACGTCCTGCAGGCCCGGCATCTGGATCGGCTTGCGGCGCTGGACGGGGTGCGCCTGGTCGTCGCTGCGGTTGGCGAGCGTCACCGCCTCCTCGGTCGCGCGAACCGACATGCCCTCCGCGACGATGCGGGCCGCCATCACTTCCTGCGCATCGGCACCCGCTTCCAGTGACAGCAGGGCGCGAGCGTGACCGGCGGACAGCACACCCGCCGCGACGCGTCGTTGCACGGGAATCGGCAACTTCAGCAGTCGGATCATGTTCGTCACGACAGGACGCGAGCGGCCGATCTTCGCCGCCAGTTCCTCGTGGGTGACCTCGAACTCTTCGAGCAACTGCTGGTACGCCGCAGCCTCTTCGAGCGGGTTCAGCTGGACGCGGTGGATGTTCTCCAGCAGCGCGTCGCGGAGCATGGCGTCGTCGCCGGTCTCACGGACGATGGCCGGGATCGTCTCCAGCTCGGCTTCCTGACTGGCACGCCACCGACGCTCGCCCATGACGAGTTGGAACTTGCCGTCCTCGAGCGGGCGCACCACGATCGGCTGCATCAGGCCGAACTCGCGAATCGAGTGAACGAGTTCCGCGAGAGCGTCGTCATCGAACACCTGACGCGGCTGCTTCGGGTTCCGCTCGATCAGGTCGGGAGCGATCTCCCGGTACACCGCTCCGGTGGGGGAGGGGAGGGGTTGGGCACCGTTCCCGGATGCGCCGTCGGCGCCCTTGCTAGCTCCCTTGCGCCCTCCGTTGTTTCCCGTGGACGTGGGAGCAGATTTCTCCTCGCTCGCAGAGTCCGACGAGTTCGGTGCGGGAGCGGTCAGCACGTTGCGCCGGTCCGCCCCGATCACGACGTCGGCGGCGGCGGTGCCCAACCCCGGTCCGGTCGTGGTCGGCCCGGTAGGAATGAGCGCAGCCAGTCCACGGCCAAGTCCACCCTTACGCGTCTGACTCATCGCTGCTCCTGCTTCGTGATGTGCGCGGTGCGTGCTGCGAGTTCACGTCCCGCATCGAGGTAACTCATCGCCCCACGTGAACCGGGGTCGTAATCGAGCACGGTCATCCCGTACCCGGGAGCTTCGGACACCTTGACGCTGCGCGGAATGACAGCGCGGAGGACGGCGTCCCCGAAGTGGGTACGCACCTCCTCGGCCACCTGATCCGCCAACTTGGTGCGGCCGTCGTACATCGTGAGGAGAACCGTCGACACGTGGAGGTCGGGGTTGAGATGCGCCTGTACCAGTTCGATATTCCGCAGCAGCTGTCCCACACCCTCGAGTGCGTAGTACTCGCACTGGATCGGGATCAGCACCTCCTTGGCGGCGACCATCGCGTTCACCGTGAGCAGTCCGAGCGACGGCGGGCAGTCGATCAGGATGAAGTCGGCATCCACCTCGCCGAGTGCCTTCTCGGACAGCGCACCCTTCAGCCGTCCCTCGCGGGCGACCATGGAGACCAGTTCGATTTCGGCGCCGGCGAGGTCGATCGTGGCCGGAATGCAGAACAGCCGGTCGTTGTGCGGACTCTTCTGGATCGCCTCCGCGGCCGTCACCTCACCGAGCAGAAGCTCGTAACTGGACGGCACACCGGAGTGGTGGGCCACCCCCAACGCGGTGCTGGCATTGCCCTGCGGGTCGAGGTCGATCACCAGAACAGTCAGCCCCTGAACCGCGAGAGCGGATGCGAGGTTGACGGCACTCGTCGTCTTGCCGACGCCGCCCTTCTGGTTGGCGATGGTGAGGATCCGCCGTTCGGGTGGTTTCGGCAGGCCCACCGAGTGTGGGTGCAGCACCTGGCTTGCGCGGTGCGCGGCGGCACCGATCGGAGTCTCCTCGACGGAGATTCCGTTGTAGGGGGCAGTGAATCCGTCGTCTCCGTTCCCGGAGCTAGTCGCCTGGTCGGATTGATGGTCGGTTTCACGTGAAACGGCGGATTCAGGCCCACCCGACATTGACTACTCCTTCGATTGGGAATCGCTCGTTACTCGACATACTCACTCCCTGGACCACTCTGCTCATCGTCATCGACGCTGACGGCGTTTCGGTAAACGTTCTGCCCGAACGACAACGGTGGGGACAGGAAGCAGGCCCACTCCGCATTCCACGATATCCAGCTTGCCAGCACCCAACCGAGTCAGGGAAGCGCGATCACGTGAAATCTCTTCGGCGGCGCTCGAACCTTTCAATGCGAGCATTCTCCCATGCTCATGAATCAGCGGCAGTGACCACTTGGCCAACTTCTCCAACGGGGCCACCGCGCGGGAAGTGACGACATCCGCGCCGCCGGCTTCCTTCACCACCCCGGACTCCTCGGCGCGACCCCGGACGACGAGCACGTCCAGGCCGTTCGACTCCACGAACTCCGCGAGGTACACCGACCGTCGCAGCAACGGCTCGACCAACGTGATCCGGAGATCGGGCCGGGCGATCGCGAGGGGGATACCGGGCAACCCGGCTCCGCTTCCCACGTCGACGACCGACTCGCCCTCAGCGATCAACTCGCCGACGACGGCACAGTTGAGGAGATGACGTTCCCAGAGTCGCGGAACCTCCCGCGGTCCGATCAACCCCCGCTCGACACCGTCGGTCGCCAACGATTTGTAATAGCGCTCCGCAATATCGAATCGTTCACCGAACACCTGGCGTGCCGCCGCTTGTTCGTCCCATTCGGCCGGCTCTCCAGCATTCGGTTCCACGTGAAACATCCTCCCGCGAATAACGCGAAATCAACAAACACAGCCTCTCCATTATCCGCCCTCGCCCGCGACTATGTCCCTCAACTCGAACGCGCAACGCCGAACAGTGTCGAGCCGCACCCCTTCCGGTGGGGGAGGGGAGGGGTTGGGCGGCGCTGCCTTCGGCCGATGATGGCGCGACACCGCCTCGAGGGTCGCCCAGGGGATGTTTCACGTGGAACCGCAGCGGCGAACGCGGTGTCGCGGCAAGGTCACGTGGCCGCGCCCCGGACGGCACTGATTCTCGTTCCTACCCGACCGGACCCGCGTCACCTCGACGAGCAGAGTTCACCGCGCCGGTCGGGTCGCCGAGCAGTTTCACGTGGAACATCGGAGCGGTGTTTCACGTGGAACACACTCTGTGGGATCGGCGCCACCGTCTCGCGAACGCCACTCGAACCACGCGCGCCCTTCTCTCGAAATTTCGCTTTCGCACCGATGATTCCGATTTCGTAATCATCACAGTGACGAAACTCCCGGGTGTGGTTGGGTGGGTGAAACTACAACCTAAACTCGCCCGAAAAGGCCCAACGAATGCTCGAGGAGGCCCCAGAGAATAACTGTCGCCGACCCACATCGGTCACCCGTCAGACACTGGTGTCGGGAAAGGAATGGTGCTCGTGAGCGACGAGCCAACGACCGTCTTCCTTCCGCAACCCGACGGTGAGCCGAAGACGGTTCTCTGGGTTGTCGGCGAGCTCCGTTTCCGTTCCGCACCGGAGGAGCGCGTGGGCGAATGCGACATCCTCGCCCGCGGTCACATCCAATGACACCAACTCGAACCTGGCACCACTCGACTGCCATTCGAAGAATGGCGGCCATGTCTCGCGATACTCATTGATTCCGCGAGCGCCTTCGTACGGGGGTGGCACGTCGAACATCACGATGTCGTCGGAGTGGTCCGCGAGAACCCCAGCCATGTCACCACCGTGCACAGCCTCGGCCCAACCTTCGATCAGATTCCGAATCTGTTGTTCGTCCTCGCTCATCTGTCACTCCATCCAGTCGACGGGCCCCGGTTCGGCCCCTTGGAAGGTGTGGACTTCGGAACGCGTCGAAACTCATCGCCGGTGCGACGTCCGGCCCGCAGTTCATTCCGAGGAGTTCCCATCGAGGGTGCCCATCGTCTCGAGCGGGACTCGAGCACTTACCGGGGCGGCTCGACTTCGGAGCACCGGCAAGACCCACCTGGCGATCGCGGGCTCGCGATCCGTGTCCGTCAGAGTGACGCCGACTGTTGTTCACGTCCGTTGCATTGAGGTGTCGCGTCTGGCCGACCTATCCCACCACCGGAACCCGAGAACCGACCCCCTCTTCGGCGACCGAAGATTTGCCCTCTCGGTTGTGCGGTTGTGGTTAGGGGCGCTCCGCGGGAAAGTCATCGGCGACTTCGATGCGTCATGGCCGACTCGAGTCGGGTTCAGCAGGCACGGGAACTTACTCGAGATCCGACACCGCGTCGCGCTTTCACGCACCACCCCTCGGTGGGGGAGGGGAGGGGTCTGTGTTTCACGTGAAACGAAACGCACCCAAAGTGACGGGATGGGACACGACAAACCAAAAAGGGCGGGGCTCCCGGAAGTGAATCCGGGAGCCCCGCCTTGGTGCGTGTGTGGATCAGTCCTTGATGACGACCACGCGACGTGACGGCTCGGCGCCTTCGCTCTCGCTCGATACGCCGTCGACCTTCGCGACTGCGTCGTGAACGATCTTGCGCTCGAACGGCGTCATCGGAGCGAGTTCCTCGCGTTCACCGCTCTCGAGTACGCGACGTGCCGCCGAGGAACCCAGCTCGGTGAGTTCGGCGCGGCGGCCGGCACGCCATCCGGCGATGTCCAGCATCAGTCGACTGCGTTCGCCCGTCGCCTGCTGCACGGCGAGGCGAGTCAGTTCCTGAAGGGCGTCCAGCACCTCACCCTTACGCCCGACCAACTTGGTGAGATCGTCTCCACCGTCGATGCTGACAACAGCGCGGTCGCCCTCGACGTCCAGGTCGATGTCGCCGTCGAAGTCGAGTACGTCGAGCAGCTGCTCCAGGTAGTCGCCGGCGATTTCCCCTTCCTCGATCAGGTAGTCGTCAGAATCGGAATCCACCTCGGTGTCCGGGTTCTGCGTCGGTGCAGTCACGTCTGTCTCATCTCCGTCCACTGCGATGTCAGGCTCACTAGCCATGCTCGTTCTCTTTTCTGAATCAGCGCCGCTTGCGCTTGGGGGACTTTCCGCGGTTGGACTGGGGGCGGGCACCCGGCTTCGGCTTCGACGCCGAACCGTCACCACTCGGCTGATCGGAGACGTCGCTTTCGACGACGCCCTCGACGATCTCCGGTTCGTTGTCGGCGTCGGAACCGTCCGTTGCGGTCGCGGCCTTCTTCTTTTTCTTGGTGAGATCGGGCCGTGCGCCAGGCTTCGGAGCGTTGTCCGCCCGGCGTGCGAGGGCAGCCTGCTTCTTCTCTTCCTCTTCCGCGTCGATCTTGCGGAAGACGATGTGCTGCTGCCCGTACGTCCAAATGTTGTTACTCACCCAGTACAGGAGGATCGCGATGGGGAGGAACGGGCCACCGACGAGCACACCGAGCGGGAACACCCACAGCGCGAGCTTGTTCATGATCGCCGACTGCGGGTTCGCGGCGGCCTCGGGGCTCTGGCGCCCGACGGAAGCACGCGAGTTGAAGTGCGTTGCGATGCTCGCGATGATCATCAGCGGAACCGCGACGACGGCGATGTTCAGCACCGTGGGGATGGGACCGTATGCGGCGAACGCGTCGAGCTGTGCCTTCGGCATGGTGATCCAGGCCGAGATCGGGGCACCGAACAGGCGGGCACTCAGGAAGGACTGCACGTCCTCGACGCTGAAGAAGTAGTTCGGGGTGTTCGCGTTGGCCTCGACCGACATGCCGAGCTGACCGATACCGGTGCCTGTGCGGTTGAACGAGCGAAGCACGTGAAACAGGCCGATGAAGACCGGCGCCTGCGCGAGAACCGGGAGGCAGCCCATGATCGGGTTGAACCCGTGCTCCTTCTGGAGCTTCTGCATCTCGGTGGCCTGACGCTGGCGGTCACCCGAGTACTTCTTCTGCAGAGCCTTGATCTGCGGCTGAAGTTCCTGCATCTGGCGCGTCGTGCGGACCTGCTTGACGAACGGCTTGTACAGCACCGCACGCAGCGTGAACACGAGGAACACCACGGAGAGCGCCCACGTGATGCCGCTGTCCGGACCCAGGAAGGGAATGGCACCGAAAACCTTGTGCCAGACCCATAGGATCCCGGACACCGGATAGTAAATGAAGTCGAGCACGGCTCTATGTACTCCTCTGTTCGTCCACGTTCGCCGGACAGCAACGACGGCTACCCGCATGACGGTCGTGACGGGCAGGGACCGGGTCCCACCCTCCAGGGTGCCAGGGGGCACACTTCGCCAACCGAACCACCGTCAAAAGAAGGCCTTTGATCGCCCCGTGGGTACGCAGGGATTCCACCGCGTACTCGCTACAGGTCGGCATGAACCGGCAGGTCGGCAACCTCAGGGGCGACACATACGTCCGGTAGAGCTCGATGAAGAAAATGAGAGTGCGCGCCGGCAACGCACGAACCGACTTCCACGCGGAAGAGGCCGAGGAGCTGCCCTCGACCGTGTCGGTGCGCGACTCGTGGAGTGCGCGTTTCATGTGGAGTTACTCACGGGCGCAAGAAGGTCCAATCGAAGGAGACCTGCACGGAGTTGCTTCTCCAGGTCCCGGCTACTTGCAGTCGCAGCTCCCGGAAGAGCGCGAATCACCACATCGGTTCCCCGTGGAACCACGTCCACGAGGTCGATGCAGATATGACGAAGCCGGCGTGCGACTCGATGTCGAATCACCGCCGGCCCGACAGCCTTACTCACAACCAGTCCGAATCGCGGACCGCCGCTACTCACCAGCTCATCTGCCTGTGCACGATCGAAAGCGTGCACAACCAGGTCGCGTCTTCCCATCCGACGACCACGTCGCACAGTCAACGAAAAATCTGAATGACGACGCAATCGGTGCGGCTCAGGCAACACCCCGAGCTCCCGAACCCAGTGTCGGGATCAGGCGGTGAGGGATTCGCGGCCCTTACGGCGACGCGCCGAAACGATTGCACGACCCGCACGGGTCCGCATACGAAGACGGAAGCCGTGAACGCGCGCGCGGCGTCGGTTGTTCGGCTGGAACGTCCGCTTGCCCTTGGCCACGGTCAACACTCCTCGAAGTTCATCGACGCCTCCCGGCGTCATGGATCTAACATTGGCGAAAACTCAGGTGTTCATCCACAGGGTGGGGATGGAACGACTTCGAAACTGGACTCAAGCCAGCACGAAACCGCCACCTCACCACAGGGTGACTGTTCGAGAGTACTTACCACTCCCGGTCAGGTCAAACTCGCTCACCTGCAATTCCCCCGCGAATCAGCTGACCGACACGCCGAGGATCGACAAATGCTTGCACCCCGACTTCCAATGTGCCAAACCGCTGTGAGGTTGCCGACACTGTTGCTAGCGTCTATGCATGGTCTCGCCGATGAACCCTGATCGAGTGCCCAGCTCTCGACTTCAGCGTTCTCATCTGCACATTCACCACAATTCATCCACAGGGCACAGATGGTGTCCCGCTTCGGATCATCACGAGGGTTCCTGACACCCTTCACTTCTCGGGTCCCCGCACCCGCTCATCCAGGTTTCGCATGCATATGCGCAGGTCAGCGCGCTCAATCTGGACTCCTCACCGCCACACGACGCCGCGGCGGCAGGCGTCTGCGGTTTGTCCACATCTGTGGATAATTGTGTGGAAACACAGTTCAGATGGCATATTCGTAGGTCCGTACGGGGTCCATCCTCAGGTCGGGGAAGCTCCCATTTCCGCCTCGACGACGGCACCGACACTGGACTCGGCACCGCACCCGCCGAGTCCGCGAACACACTGGGGAGGAACCACGTGAACGACGATCCGAATGCGCTCGCACGGATCTGGATCGACGTCGTCGCCGACCTCACATCCGATTCGCCCGGCGGCGATCTGCCGCCGCTGACGAGGGGACAGAAGGCGTGGTTGGCGCTCGTCAAACCGCTGACACTCGCACAGGGCTTCGCGCTCCTGTCCGTTCCGTCGCCCTTCGCGCAGGAAGCGATCGAACGGGATCTGCGTGAGCCGATCCTCCACGCGCTCGGCCGGCATCTCGGTGAGCAGGTCGAGGGTCTCGGTGTGCGCATCGCCGCCCCGGTCGACGACGAACCCGAATCCGAGGCCCCGAGCCGGGAGCGCAGGCCCGACCCGGAACCGGTCCACACCCCTCGCCATCTCGAGCCTTCCGTCACCAGTTCCGGCACGTTCCGCAGGCGCCGCTTCGGCTCCGGAGAAGACCAGCCCTACTCGGACACCACGGACTTCGAGGAGGTGGACGACGACACCGAGGCCCTCGCCAGCGTCCACGAATCCTGGCCGTCGTATTTCACGAAGCCGCCCGCGGGCCCGGCACCTGCGGCGACGGGTGGGAACAGCCTCAACGCGAAGTACACGTTCGACACGTTCGTGATCGGCTCGTCCAACCGGTTCGCCCACGCCGCGGCGGTCGCCATCGCCGAGGCACCGGCGCGCGCGTACAACCCGTTGTTCATCTGGGGTGCGTCCGGCCTCGGCAAGACGCACCTGTTGCACGCCGCCGGCCACTACGCCCAGCGGCTGTTCCCGGGGATGCGCGTCAAGTACGTCTCGACCGAGGAATTCACCAACGACTTCATCAACAGCCTCCGTGACGACCGCAAGGTGGCGTTCAAACGCCGCTACCGCGAGACCGACGTGCTGCTGGTGGACGACATCCAGTTCATCGAGGGCAAGGAAGGTATCCAGGAGGAGTTCTTCCACACCTTCAACACCCTGCACAACGCGAACAAGCAGATCGTCGTCTCCTCCGACCGGCCGCCGAAGCAGCTGGCGACACTCGAGGAACGCCTGCGCACCCGGTTCGAATGGGGCCTGATCACCGACGTTCAGCCCCCCGAACTCGAGACCCGTATCGCCATCCTCAGCAAGAAGGCCCGAATGGACCGGCTCGAGGTGCCCGACGACGTCCTCGAGTTGATCGCCTCCCGGATCGAACGCAACATCCGGGAACTCGAGGGTGCCCTCATCCGGGTGACGGCGTTCGCGTCCCTGAACAGGCAACCTCTGGACCTCACGCTCGCCGAGGTGGTGCTGCGTGACCTGATGCCGGACTCGTCGAGTCTCGAGATCAATGCGGCGACGATCATGGCGGTCACCGCGGAGTACTTCAACATGTCGATCGACGACCTGTGCGGGCCCGGCAAGGCGCGTCCGCTGGCGTCTGCCCGCCAGATCTCCATGTACCTGTGCCGGGAGCTGACCGATCTGTCCCTTCCGAAGATCGGGCAGACGTTCGGCCGCGACCACACCACCGTCATGTACGCGGACAAGAAGATTCGCAAGGAGATGACGGAGCGGCGGAAGGTCTACGACCAGGTCCAGGAGCTGACCGCCCGGATCAAGCAGCGGTCCAAGAGGTAGTCAGCCGCCTCTGCCCCTCCTGTGCCCCGGGTAGCTCGCCTACCGGGGGCACAGGTCGTTTTGCGGGCGCGATGGTCCGACTCCGCCGCCGCGAGCAACTCGAGGGGCTCCTCGAGCCAGTCCTCGAGGGTGGGCTCGAGCGGGTCCTCGAGGTACCGCTCGAGGGCCTACTCGAGGCTCGCGCACACCCCCGCCGGCGCGACACACCGGGGCAACACGCCGACGCCGGGACCTGGGATAAAGCATGCACACCTGTGGATAAATGTGGGGATGAGGTGGAATCTCTGTGGACAGAACGTGCAGAACTTTGAACAACCTCGAGTAGTCCACACGGGTGCCGGATCGGTCCTCGAGTTTGTCCTCGAGAATTCCCCATACGAGTACGCGGAGGGACCAGCGTCTACAGCTGTTCGTCCACAGATTCCACAGGACCTAATAGTACTTCTCATTAATTCTTTTAAAAAACTCTTTGAAAACAGGGTTGGGGATCGCGTCCGTTCACAGGCCTCCGTCGGAGACTCGAGGACGGAGACGTTCCGCTTTCAAGTTCGTCCTCGAGGGCATACGGTTATGCATCGCCGCTCTGTGAAAGACTGCAGTGCTGTGGTCACGGTCCGACCGTGGCGAACAACCGTGCCTACCGAGAGGAACAACCCGGCGATGGAGCTTGGAAGCCTGAAGTTTCGTGTCTCCCGGGAAGAATTCGCCGATTCAGTGGCATGGGTCGCTCGCAGTCTGCCGTCGCGGCCTCCCGTGCCCGTCCTCGGCGGAGTTCTCCTGGACGCGACCGAGCAAGGGTTGACGGTTTCCGGATTCGACTACGAGGTGTCGGCCCAGGTCAGGGTCGGGGCCGAGGTCGGTAGCGCCGGTCAGGTCCTGGTCTCGGGCAAGCTTCTCGCCGACATCACGAAGTCGCTTCCCAACAAGCCCGTCGACGTGACGCTCGAGGGCACTCGTGTGCTGATCACCTGCGGTAGCGCCAAGTTCTCCCTGCCCACCATGCCGGTCGAGGACTACCCCCAGCTTCCGCAGTTGCCGCAGCAGACCGGCTCGATTCCCGCGGACCTGTTCTCCGAGGCGATCAGTCAGGTGGCTGTCGCGGCGGGCAAGGACGACACCCTGCCGATGCTCACCGGCATCCGGGTCGAGATCGAACGCAACGCGATCGTGCTCGCGGCCACCGACCGGTTCCGTCTCGCGGTTCGTGAACTCGAGTGGTCGCCGGCGAACCCCGACACCGCCGCGGCCGTCCTCATCCCGGCCAAGACCCTCTCCGAGTCGGCGAAAACGCTTGCGGGAGATGCCACCTCACCGGTCGAGCTGGCTCTCGGCTCGGGCTCCGCGGTCGGAAACGACGGCCTCCTCGGCATCGTCAACGAGGGCCGTCGCACCACCACCCGACTGCTGGACGCCGAGTTCCCGAAGTTCCGGCAGCTGCTGCCGTCCGAGCACACTGCACTGGCCACCGTGGAGATCGCCCCACTCGTCGAGGCCATCAAGCGTGTGGCGCTCGTCGCCGAGCGCGGCGCGCAGGTCCGCCTGCAGTTCTCCACCGAGGGGCTGCTGCTCTCCGCCGGCGGCGACGACGCCGGTCGGGCCGAGGAAGGCTTGAACGCGGTGTTCCAGGGCGAGCCGCTCACCATTGCCTTCAACCCCGGCTACCTGATCGACGGGTTGTCCTCGCTGCACAGCGAGCAGGTGCTGTTCGGCTTCACGACCCCCAGCCGGCCCGCGGTGCTGCGTCCGGCCACCGAGGAAGAGATCGAGCCCGACGATTCCGGCAATTTCGCCGCACCGGAGAGCGCGTACACGTACCTGCTGATGCCGGTGCGTCTGCCGGGCTGACGATTCGAGGAAGCGAAACCAGTACTGCCGTAAGACATCTCACGAGTGGACGGAGATCACGATGCAGATCGGGTTGGTCGGGCTCGGAAAAATGGGATTCAACATGCGCGAGCGGTTGCGCGCGCACGGACACGAGGTGGTCGGCTACGACCCCCGCCCCGAGGTCACGGATGTGGCGTCGCTGGCGGAACTCGCGCAGCGACTCGAGTCTCCGCGCGTCGTGTGGGTGATGGTTCCGGCGGGAAAGATCACCCAGGACACGGTGACCGGGCTGGCGTCGGTGCTCGAGAGCGGCGACCTGGTGATCGACGGCGGCAACTCGAGATACACCGACGACAAGATTCACGGTGAGCTGCTCGGATCCCACGGCATCGGCTACCTCGACTGCGGTGTGTCCGGCGGGGTCTGGGGACTCGAGAACGGCTACGGGCTGATGGTCGGCGGGTCGGCCGCGGACGTCGAGCGGGCGCTGCCGATCTTCGACGCACTGCGCCCCGAGGGTGAGCGTGCGGACGGGTTCGTTCACGCAGGCCCGATCGGCGCCGGCCACTACGCGAAGATGATCCACAACGGCATCGAGTACGGACTGATGCAGGCGTACGCCGAGGGCTACGAACTGCTCGAGGCCGAAGACCTCGTCACCGACGTCCACGGTGTGCTGCGCGCGTGGACCAACGGCACCGTCGTCCGGTCGTGGCTGCTGGAACTGCTCGTCAAGGCCCTGGGTGAGGATCCCGATTTTGCCGAGATCTCCGGTTACACAGACGATTCCGGTGAGGGCCGCTGGACCGTGCTGGAGGCGATCGACCACGCAGTGCCCGCGCCGGTGATCTCGGCCGCGCTGTTCGCGCGGTTCGCGTCCCGTCAGGACGATTCTCCCGCGATGAAGGCCGTCTCGGCGCTGCGCAACCAGTTCGGTGGTCACGCCGTGAAGAAGGCGGCAGGCGAGGCAGAAGCCGGTTCTGGAACGTAGGTGTTCGTTCGCGCACTCTCGCTCAGAGATTTCCGTTCCTGGGACGCCCTCGGTCTGACCCTGCGTCCGGGCTGCACCGTCTTCGTCGGACCCAACGGGCACGGCAAGACGAATGTGCTCGAGGCGCTCGGCTACTTGTCGACGCTCTCGTCGCATCGGGTCAGCTCGGACGCCCCACTGATCCGGACGGGCATGGCTCAGGCGTTCGCGGGGGCCACCGTCGTCAACACGGGCCGGGAACTGACCGTCGATCTCGAGTTGAACGAGGGCAAGTCCAACCGGGCGCGGATCAACCAGTCGCCCACCCGGCGGCCGCGGGAGATTCTCGGCATTCTGCAGACGGTGCTGTTCGCGCCGGAGGATCTGTCGCTGGTCCGCGGAGATCCGGGGGAGCGACGCCGCTACCTCGACGAACTCCTCACGTCCCGGATCCCCCGGATGGCGGCGGTGCGCGCCGATTACGAACGGGTGCTGCGCCAGCGGTCGGCGTTGCTCAAGACCGCGGGCGGCGCGTTGCGACGGTCTTCGCGGGGCAGCGGTCAGCCGGGCGAGGACGGTGCGAGTGCCCTTGCCACACTGGAAGTCTGGGACGGACATCTCGCCGCGCACGGCGCTCAGCTGCTCGCCGGGCGGTTGCATCTCGTCCACGATCTCGCGCCGCACCTGGCTGAGTCGTACCAGTCGCTGGCGCCCGAATCGCGGCCCGCGAGCATCCGCTACCGCTCGAGTCTGGGCTCGTCCCTGCCGCCGGAGTTCACCGAGCCGGCGCGAGTGCCCGAGTCCGGCGACATCGCGTTCCTCGAGGAGCGGTTCCTCCAGGAGTTGTCCGTGATGCGCTCGAAGGAAATCGAGCGGGGTGTGTGCCTGGTCGGACCGCATCGTGACGATCTCGAACTGCAACTCGGCGACACCCCTGCCAAGGGGTTCGCGAGTCACGGCGAGTCGTGGTCGTTCGCGCTGTCGCTGCGGCTCGCGGGATTCGCTCTGCTGCGGTCGGACGGCAGCGATCCGGTCCTCATGCTCGACGACGTGTTCGCCGAACTCGACCGCAAGCGTCGCCGCGCCCTCGCCAAGGTGGCATTGGACGCCGAACAGGTGTTGATCACGGCCGCCGTGCCGGAAGATGTACCGGAAGAACTCGATGCCGTCCGGTTCGGCGTCGAGGCCCGCGACACCGAACGAGGAAGAATCTCACACATCCTGGAAGAGACGGAGGACGGCCGTGACGGATGATGCCGAACCCACCGTGCCCGCGGCGACCCCCGAACCGGAGGTGAAGGGAATCGATCTCGCCCGGCGTGCCCTCGAGGAGGCGCGGGCCGCAGCGAAGGCGAGCGGAAAATCCGTCGGGCAGGGCCGGCGGTCCGGGACCGGCGTGCGGGCGTTGCGCGCCCGGCGCAGGCGAGGCTGGTCCGGTCCCGGGCCCGACGATCGCGATCCCCAGCCGTTCGGTGCGCTGACCAGCGCGCTCGCGAAACAACGCGGCTGGTCTCCCAAGGTGTCCGAGGGAACGGTCCTCGGTCGGTGGGTGCAGGTGGTCGGTGAGGACATCGCCGCGCACGCCGAGCCGACCGGGCTGCGGGACGGGATTCTCAGCGTCTCCGCGGAGTCGACGGCCTGGGCGACCCAGCTCCGGATGATGCAGTCGCAGATACTCGCGAAGATCGCCGCGGCCGTCGGCGACGGCGTCGTGAAGTCGCTGCGGATCACCGGTCCGACCGCGCCGAGCTGGCGAAAAGGGGAACGGCACATCCGGGGGCGCGGCCCCAGGGACACCTACGGATAGACCGGAGCGGGCGTTCGGTCCCTAGTTTTGTCTATTACCCAGTGTTACAGTTACTCCAAGTCATCGAGTGAACTGTGCCACAAGCCTTCGTCGTGGCGCAGCCGCCGGCACGAAGGAGTAATGAGATGTCCGCCCCGACTGCGCCCCGGAACGCGATCCCCGAACCGGACCACATCCTGTTGCAGGCCAGAAACGTGGAGTTCGACTGGTCGAACCTCCCGATGCACTGGATCCCGGGCGACCCGTTCAGCACGCACGTCCTCAACGTTCTGCACCTTCTCCTGCCCGCGGGCGAGGAGTGGTTCGTCGAGACGTTCAAAGAGGCCCTGCCGCTGATCGAGGACGAGCAGCTCCGCGACGACGTCGTCGGGTTCATCGGCCAGGAGGCGATGCATGCCAACGCGCACACCGGCGTGCTGGTGCACCTGAAGGAGAAGGGTCTCGATCCGACGCCCTTCACCGAACAGATGGAGTGGACCTTCTCCAAGATCCTCGGACCGCGACCGCTGACCGGTCTGCGCGAGAAGAACTACCTCATCGAGCGGCTGGCGGTCATCGCCGCCATCGAGCACATCACCGCGTTCCTCGGCGACTGGGTGCTGAACGCCGAGGGCCTCGACCGCGCGGGGCTGCATCCGACGATGCTCGACCTGCTGCGCTGGCACGGCGCCGAGGAGGTGGAGCACCGGTCGGTGGCGTACGACGTCATGCGGTACTTCGACAAGCGGGAGTCGCGGCGGATCCGCACCCAGCTGATCGTGACCCCGGTCATCGTGTGGCTGTGGGTGCGCGGCACCCGATTCCTCATGCGGAACGATCCGGAGCTCGCGCGGTGGTCGGCGCACCGCCGCAAGCCGCACCTGACCGATTTCTTCGCGGCGGGCAAGCGCGGCACCCTCCCGACGGCCCGCGAACTCGGCAAGCGGATGTCCACGTATTTCACGCGTGCGTACCACCCGAGCAACGAGGGTTCGACGGCGCAGGCCGTGAAATACCTGGCGTCCTCGCCGGCGGCCCGGGCGGCCGAGCGATGAAGCTGTCCCAGGTTCGGGAGGTGTTCACCGGGCAGGGGCTGCCCCGCCACGGCGCGCCGCCGGACATCAAGGGCCGCGCGCGCCCCGACCGCGCCATGCGGCTCACCGAGGCGGTGGCAGCCAAGTATCTCCGTGTTCTCACTGCGTACGAGTACGACCCCGGCGTCGCCGGGCACAACCCTGACACGGCGATGAAAATGGTTGTCTCCCATAGGGGCGTCGTCGCACTGGACGACAACGTCGTGCAGTTGCGGTTCGAGGCGGAGGACGGTGCCGAACTGCCTGCGTGGCAGCCGGGTTCGCACCTCGACTTCCACCTGCCGTCCGGGCTGCGACGCCAGTACTCGCTGTGCGGCGACCCGTCCGACCGCAGGGGCTACAGCATCGCCGTCCGCCGGATCCCCGACGGCGGTGGCGGATCCCTCGAGATGCATGCCCTCGAGCCGGGGGCGTCGGTGACGGTTCGCGGCCCCCGCAACGGATTTCCGTTCGTGGGCGAGGGGAGCGCGCTCTTCGTCGCCGGTGGTATCGGCATCACGCCTATCCTGGCGATGGTGCGCGCCGCGCGCGATCTCGGCATGGACTGGCAGTTCGTGTATTCCGGCCGGTCGCGGGAGTCGATGCCGTTCCTCGACGAGATCGAAACATTCGATCCGTCAAGGATTTTCATCCGACCCGACGACGAATTCGGACTGCCGACCGCCGAGGAATTGCTCGAGCGTGCCGCGCCCGGCGGCGCCGTCTACTGCTGCGGGCCGACGCCGATGCTCGAGTCGGTGCGCCGCGCCTTTCCCGGAAGCCCCGCCACCGCGTTACATTTCGAGCGATTCGGCGCGCCGCCGGTGCAGGGCGGAACGGAATTCGAAGTGCAACTCGTCAGCACCGGTGAAGTGCTCACCGTGCCCGCCGACGAATCCGCGCTCACGGTAATCAAGAAGACGATGCCCGGAGTGGGATATTCGTGCCAGCAGGGCTTCTGCGGGACGTGCAGGGTCAAGGTGCTGTCCGGCACGCCGGACCACCGCGAGACGCGACTCACCGACGCCGAGCAGGAGAACGAGATGCTGATCTGCGTGTCCCGCGCCGACGGCGGCCGCCTCGTCCTCGACCTGTAATCCACCGATTCCCGAACCCGAACGACGACCAGAGGACACCCATGACTTCATCCACGTCCGGTACCGCCCGGCGGATCACCAACGGTTCCGTCGACCTCGCCGTGTTCGAGGACGGCAACCCCGCGGGCGAGACGATGGTGCTCGTCCACGGCTGGCCCGACACCCACGAACTGTGGAGCCGGGTGGTGCCGTTCCTGAAGGAACGGTTCCGGGTGGTCAGCTACGACAGCCGCGGCGCCGGCGAGAGCACCGTGCCCACCCGGGTCGAGGACTACCGGCTGCCCGCCCTGGCGGGCGACCTGTTCGCGGTGATCGACGCCGTCAGCCCGGGCAGGCCGGTGCACGTGCTCGCGCACGACTGGGGGTCGGTGGAGGCGTGGGAGGCGGTCTGCGAACCGGGCGCCCGCACGCGGATCGCGTCGTTCACATCCGTCTCCGGGCCGAACCTCGACCATCTCGGGAAGTGGATGCGCCGCCGCATCGCCGACCGCCGGTTCGGCGGGCCGCTCGCGCAGGCCGTCGCGTCCGGCTACACCGTCCTGTTCCAGATCCCGGGCCTGGCGACGCTGCCGCTGCGGCTGTGGTTCTCCCGGCACTGGCCGGCGTTCCTGAAGTTCTTCGACCGCCTCGACCCGGCCCTGGTGCGTCCGGCGCCGACGCTGGCGGATGACATGGTCAACGGTCTCAAGCTGTACCGGGCGAACATCCGGACCAGCCTATTCAGGCCGCGTGAGCGGTACACCGACGTCCCCGTCCAGCTGATCCTGAACGAGAACGACAAGGCGGTACGGCCCGTCGGGTACGAGGACACCGAGAAATGGGCACCCGACCTGCGCCGTCGAGGGGTCGACGCCGGTCACTGGTCACCCATCTCCCACGCCGAGGACATCGCGCAACTCGCCGCGGAGTTCGTGCTGGACGTCGAGGACCGGCAGTGGGGAAATGCCCCGGACGGGCCGTCCGAGAGCGCGTCGGCCTAGGTTTTCACTCCCGAGGCGCCCTGAAAATTCGTCTACGGGGCGCTCAGGGGTGTCATAGCCCGCTCCTGGGCCAGACGTACCAGTAAGATGGCCGAGGTAACTAGCGGCAAGATTCCCGATTCTCGTCTCCCGCGTGCCCGACCAGGGCGGTGGGCGCCTGCGTCGGGCATTGGACGGAGAAGGAGAGCTACCCACCCGTGGCTGCCCAGAAGTCAGACAAAAGCACCTCCAGCAAGGACTACGGCGCTTCTTCCATCACCGTCCTCGAGGGACTCGAAGCCGTCCGTAAGCGACCGGGTATGTACATCGGTTCCACCGGTGAACGCGGTCTCCACCACCTGATCTGGGAAGTCGTCGACAACTCCGTCGACGAGGCCATGGCCGGCTACGCCAGCAAGGTCGAGATCACCCTTCTCGAAGACGGTGGCGTCCAGGTCGTCGACGACGGCCGAGGCATCCCCGTCGGGATGCACGCCTCCGGTGTCCCCACCGTCGAGGTCGTCCTCACCCAGCTACACGCCGGCGGCAAGTTCGACTCCGACTCCTACGCCGTGTCCGGCGGTCTGCACGGTGTCGGTATCTCCGTCGTCAACGCGCTGTCCACCCGGCTCGACGTCGACATCAAGCGCGACGGCTTCCGCTGGAACCAGACGTACTCCGACTCCAAGCCGGGTGAACTCGTCAAGGGCGAGGCCACCAAGGAGACGGGCACCACGGTCACGTTCTGGGCCGATCCGAACATCTTCGAGACCACGGTCTACAGCTTCGAGACGGTCGCGCGCCGCCTCCAGGAGATGGCGTTCCTCAACAAGGGCCTGACGATCACCCTCACCGACGAGCGCGTCAGCGACGCCGAGGTCACCGAAGAGGTCGTCAGCCAGGTCGCGGACGCCCCGAAGTCCGCCGAGGACGAGCACGCCGAAGCCGATGCGCCGGCCGTCCACAAGGTCAAGACCCGCGTCTACCACTACCCGGGCGGACTCGAGGACTACGTGCGGCACATCAACCGCACGAAGCAGCCCATCCACAACTCCGTCGTCGGGTTCACCGCGAAGGGCACCGGCCACGAACTCGAGATCGCGATGCAGTGGAACTCCGGCTACTCGGAGTCGGTCCACACGTTCGCGAACACCATCAACACCCATGAGGGCGGCACCCACGAAGAGGGGTTCCGGTCCGCCCTGACGGCGACGGTCAACAAGTACGCGCTCGACAAGAAACTCCTCAAGGAGAAGGACCCGAAACTCACCGGTGACGACATCCGTGAGGGTCTCGCGGCGATCATCTCCGTCAAGGTAGGTGAACCGCAGTTCGAGGGTCAGACGAAGACGAAGCTCGGCAACACCGAGGTCCGGTCGTTCGTGCAGAAGGCGAGCAACGAGCACCTGTCGCACTGGTTCGAGGCGAACCCGGCCGACGCGAAGACCATCGTGAACAAGGCGGTGTCGTCGGCGCAGGCCCGCGTCGCCGCCCGCAAGGCCCGCGAACTGGTGCGGCGCAAGAGCGCCACCGACCTCGGCGGCCTGCCGGGCAAGCTCGCCGACTGCCGGTCCAACGACCCGAGCAAGTCCGAGATCTACATCGTGGAGGGCGACTCCGCAGGCGGCTCCGCGAAGTCCGGCCGTGACTCGATGTACCAGGCGATCCTGCCGCTGCGAGGCAAGATCATCAACGTCGAGAAGGCACGCATCGACCGTGTGCTGAAGAACACCGAAGTCCAGTCGATCATCACCGCGTTCGGCACCGGCATCCACGACGAGTTCGACATCGCGAAGCTGCGGTACCACAAGATCGTGCTGATGGCCGACGCCGACGTCGACGGCCAGCACATCGCAACGCTGCTGCTCACGCTGCTGTTCCGCTTCATGCGGCCGCTCGTCGAGCACGGCCACGTGTACCTGGCGCAGCCCCCGCTGTACAAGCTCAAGTGGCAGCGCGCCGACCCGGAGTTCGCCTACTCCGACCGCGAGCGCGACGCCCTCGTCAAGGCCGGCCTCGAGTCGGGCAAGAAGATCAACAAGGACGACGGCATCCAGCGCTACAAGGGTCTCGGCGAGATGAACGCCAAGGAACTGTGGGAGACCACGATGGATCCGACCGTGCGTGTTCTGCGTCTCGTGACGCTCGACGACGCGGCCGCAGCCGACGAGTTGTTCAGCGTCCTCATGGGCGAGGACGTCGAGGCCCGGCGAAGCTTCATCACCCGTAACGCCAAGGACGTCCGCTTCCTCGACGTCTAGGTATCCGGCACAAGAGAATACGGATCGCGTGCAGCCACCGGTGGTCGGAAGACCCCGGTGGCTGCACCTGTCTGGGCCGGTTGCGGGAACGGATGACGCAGAATTCCGTCCTCGACTGTGAACGGCGATTCTGTGTAGCCTGGTCGGCTGATCCACCCCGCGGCGGCAACGTCTGGGATCAGTGGTGCGGATGTTACTTGGAAGTAAGGATCGGGGAATTTCTGTGGTAAGAACGTTCCCCATGGGGATGTGATGAACTCGTTACATTCGGAAATCGGTGCGTCGGGCAGCGCTGCGCACAGCGCAACTGATCGATCACTTTCCTCTGTCGACGCGTGTCGTCCGATCCGGTACGCCTGCCCTCTCGCGGGCGGGGTCACGAGCACAGAGCGACAAGCTATGAGTGGTGGGAAAGGAAGCGTGGGATGAGCGACGATTCGCCGCCCCGGGCAAAGTTCTGGGATATCGAGGGCTGGGGCCTGCGGTGGAAGGTCACTGCGGTACTCGCAGTTCCCGTCACCGTCGCCATGGTGCTCGGCGGGCTCCGCGTGCAGGGCGAGCTGAGCAACGCCGTCCACTTCACCGAGGCCGCCGACCAGATCGTCGTCGTCCCGGACATCGTGGCCCTCGAGGCCTCGATGGGTACCGTGACCAGTGGTTACGCCTCGGGCACCCTCACCAAGGAAGACCGTGCGGCCGCGGAATCCCTGATGAACGACGTGTCCGAACAGGCCCGGAACCCCGAACTGGATCCCGCTGTCGCGAGTTCCATCAACCAGACCGTCTCGGACGGCCGGGCCCTCCTCAACCTGATGGATTCTCCGGGTGTCGCCACCGATCTGCTCGCGGAACGCCAGCGCGCGTTCGCCGCGGACTTCATCCGGGAGGTCGACGACATCGTCCGTCCCATCGAGGACAGCGAAGTCGTCGACAAGGGCTACCAGCTGACCAACGCCTGGCAGGCGCAGCGCCGCCTGTTCGAACAGGCCATGGGTCTCGTGATCGTGAAGGACGTGTACGCCAGTCCCGAAGGACGCGAGAAAGCCCGCACAGGCAACATTCCCACCTCGGCCGTCGTCGCCGCCGCCGGCGCCGAATCGAGCCTCCTCGACGTCCTCGACCGGTACTACCCGAAGGGCGACGAACGGCTCCAGACGCTGCGGAACAACATCAACGACCGCAACGCCCTCATCGACCGGGGTCTGGCCGACGCGGCACGCGGCGGGGTGCTGCCCATCCTGCAGCTGCGTTCCTCGCTCATCGCCAGCCGCGACATCTACCAGGACCTGACCAGCGACGTGGCGAAGGACATCGCGTCCACCGTGCAGATCCGCGCCGCCGAGACCCGGTCCGCCGCGCTGCGTGACACGGCGATCGTCCTCGGAACGCTGCTCGCCGCGCTCGTGCTCGCGCTCCTCGTGTCGCGGTCGCTGATCGGCCCGATCCGCCGACTGCGGTACGGCGCGCTGAAGGCCGCCCGCCGCGACCTGCCGGACGCGATCGAGCAGATCAAGGCCAGCGACGATCCGAGGGGGCTGTCGTTCGAACCGGTGGCCGTGCACTCGTCCGAGGAGATCGGGCAGCTCGCCCGCGCCGTGGACGACATCCACGGGCAGGCACTGAAGCTCGCCGGTGAGCAGGCGCAACTGCGTCTGCAGATCAACGACATGTTCGAAACGCTCGCCCGCCGAAGCAAGTCGCTCGTCGACCAGCAGCTCGGCCTGATCGAGAATCTCGAGTTCGAGGAGAAGGACCCGAAGCGGCTCGAGAGCCTGTTCCGGCTCGACCACCTCGCCGCGCGTATGCGCCGGAACGGTGAGAACCTGCTGATTCTGGCCGGCACCCGGGTGCGTCGGTCGCAGGCGGCGCCGATCCCGCTCGGCGACGTGCTGCGCGCCGCGATCTCCGAGGTCGAGGACTACCAGCGCGTCCAGATGGGCGCGACCCCCGAAGGCGCGCTCAGCGGCAGCGTCGTCACCGACGTCGTGCACCTGCTCGCCGAACTCGTCGACAACTCGCTGCGCGCCTCGCCGCCGGACACGGTGGTGACATTCAGCTTCGCTCGCGCCGTCGACGGTGGAGTGCTGCTGGAGATCGCGGACCGCGGCATCGGTATCCCCGCCGACGACATGCGCGCCGTCAACGAACGCCTGGCGTCGGGTGGCGAGGTCGGTCCCGAGACCGCCCGCCACATGGGCCTGTTCGTCGTCAGCCGACTCGCGAAGCGGCACGGTCTGACCGTGCGCCTGCGGTCGACGTTCGACACCGCCCGCAACCCGGGTGTCACCGTCAGCATCCACATCCCGAACGCGCTGATCGTGTCGCAGGCCGCGCGGCAGGACACGGGACCGCAGCGGAAGATTCCCGCGGCACCGGTCCGGACCGCCATCCCGGCGCCTGCGGCCCCGGCGCCGCGCAAGGACAACCCGCAGCTGCCGGCCACCCGCAACGGACTGCCGACCCGCAGCCCGTCCACGCCTCCGCCTGCGCCGAGCCCGGCTTCCGCGGGTGCGGTGACGACGGCGTCGGGCACCAGCCTGCCCCGACGGCAGCCCGGTGCCAGCGGCATCGCGGCCGGCGCGGGATCGTCGGCTGCTGCCCCGGCCGCGCAGTCCCAGGACACCGTCAACGTCCGCGGATCCGGAGCGATGCCGAAGCTGCCCGTACGGCGGCCGCAGGCGGCGACCCCGGAATCGCGGCCGGAGACGGCGCCGGCGGAATCGCAGCCGCAGCACACACCGCAAGCACCCCGCAGCGAGAATCGCGTCGAGGCGCGGACCGCGGAACAACCGGCGCCCCCGTCGTCGAACGGCGACGACCAGGCACCGGTCCGGCACCGCTACCGCACCAACCCAGCGAAGACCGCGTCGTTCTTCCAGTCGCGGATCGATCCGCCCCAGGCGGCGGCGACCCCGCGGCCCGGAGGCGGCACCCCGATCTTCTCCGACATGGTGTCCGACTGGCTGACCGATCCGACCGGCGCCGAGGGCGCACCCGGCGTCTGGCATTCCGCCGGCGACGCCGGATGGTCCGCCGCGGAACGGATCAGCGAGACCCCCGTCGAGGTCGACCCGGAGATCGGACTGCCGAAGCGGCGCCCCGGCGACCGGCTGGTTCCCGGCACGGTCGAAGGCGCGCACAATACGGGGACCCTGCGCCGGGTGCGCGACCCCGAGACAATTCGCGCCAATCTCAGTCGTCACCAGCAGGGCGTCCGAAACGGCAGGGCCACGAGGCTCGCGGAACGTAACAGCATTGAAGGAGACCGATGAACACCGCTCATGGATCCGACGTCACGCGACCTCTCGACTGGTTGGTTTCGAACTTCGCCAGTGACGTCCCCGGTGTCTCGCACGCCGTGCTGGTGTCCGCGGACGGTCTCCTGATGGCGGCCAGCGCCCACCTCCCGATCGACCGGGCCGAGCAGCTGGCCGCGGTCACGTCGGGGCTCGCCAGCCTGTCGGCCGGCGTGTCCCGGTTGTTCGAGGGCGGCGGCGTGCTGCAGTCGGTGGTCGAGATGCAGCACGGGTACCTGCTGCTCATGAGCGTCGGCGACGGCTCGCACCTCGCGACGCTCACGGACGCCGAGTGCGACATCGGGCAGGTCGGCTACGAGATGGCGATCCTGGTCGACCGCGTCGGCGCATCGGTGCAGGCCACGGCCCGCACCCCGCAGGGTCTCTGACCAGCCCATGCCCATGAACGACCACCACTCGGAGCGGCCGGGCCCGAACATCGTGCGCCCGTACTCGCTGACGTCGGGCCGGACCCGGCCCGCGGTCGAGCTCGCGCTCGAAGCGTTGATTCAGGCACTGCCGCAGTCGGTGGACCGGCAGTGGGAACTCGACGACGTCAACGCGGCCATCGTCGCGTTGTGCCAGCAGTCGCCGTCGGTCGCCGAGATCGCCGCCCGGGTGGGTGTGCCCCTCGGAGTGGCACGCGTCCTGGTCGCCGACCTGGTCGAGGCCGGTCATCTTCAGATCCTGGCCACCCTGAAGGAAGACTCGACCGACTCCGAACGTCGTGAACTCATCGAAAGGGTCCTCAGTGGACTTCGCGAAATCTGATCCCCGCAATCGGGTGACCTCGACCAAGATCGTGATCGCCGGCGGGTTCGGCGTCGGCAAGACCACGCTGGTGGGGGCGGTCTCCGAGATCGTCCCGCTGCGCACCGAGGCGCTCGTCACCAACGCCAGCGACGGCGTGGACAACCTGGCTGCGACACCGCAGAAGGGCACGACCACCGTCGCCATGGACTTCGGTCGCATCAGCCTGGCCGACGACCTGGTGCTGTACCTGTTCGGCACGCCCGGTCAGCACCGGTTCTGGTTCATGTGGGACGACCTGATCCGCGGTGCGATCGGGGCGATCGTCCTGATCGACACCCGTCGGCTGGACGAGAGTTTCGCGGCGGTCGACTTCTTCGAGGCCCGGCAGCTGCCGTTCCTCGTCGCGATCAACGAGTTCGACGACGCCCCCCGCTACCCGATCGAGGACATTCGGGCGGCCCTCGCGATCTCCGAGGACGTGCCGATCATCCCGATCGACGCGCGTGACCGGGAATCGGCGAAACGCGCCCTGGTCGCGATCACCGAATACGCACTGACCAAGCTCCACACGGCCGCGTACTGAGGATTCGAAACATGTCGGACGAGTTGCAGCACTTCTCCATGGGCACGTGGATCGTCGCCCTCGCCGCGGTCACGTCGTTCATCGGCGTCTTCGTCGGTATCGCCAGCGCCCGCAAGGCGGTGACCGCGCCGAACCCGAGGCAGCGGTATCTGTGGCTGGCGTGGGGCGCGCTGTCCATCGGCGGTATCGGCGCGTGGCTGCCGCACTACATCGCGATGGTCGGGTTCGAGGTCTACGGCAGCGTGGTGCGCTACGACGTCCTGTGGATCGTGATCTCGTTCGTCGTGCCCGTCGCGGCCGCCGCGGTCGCGTTGCTGATCATCAGCCCGCCGCCGACGAAGCACCGGCTGCCGAGTGCAACGGTGGAGATCGGCCGCCTCGCAGGTGGTGCGGTGCTCCTCGGCATCGGGTTCACCGGAATGGACCTCGCGATCGTCGCCTCCCTCGAGATCCAGGGCTCGGTGAACTCCGACATCCTGCTGACCTCGGCGTCCGCCGTGATCGGCCTCGTCGTCGGCGCCGGAATCATGTGGTCCATCTCGGCCCTCGAGTCGCGCACGCTGCGGCTGGTGGCGTCGGTGGTCGTGGCCGCCGGACTGGTGGCCATGCACTACACCGGCGTGTTCGGGCTGAGCGCTGCCGTCGACCAGGCCGTGGCGCGTCCGGACGGCCTCGAGGTGTTCTCGATCCTGTTCCCCGTCTTCGTGCTGGGCATGCTGGTGGTCACCATCCCGATCACCGCCCTGCTGATGGCGCCCGACCGTGTCGCCGCCGAGCTCGAACTCGAGGCCGACATGCTCGCCGCCGAATCCCTCGCCGCCGAGACGCAGGGCAGGGAGCTCGAACTCCAGTAGATCGGGCGACTCCTGCGGCACCGATTCCCGGGCGCACCCGAGTCCTTCACCCTCATAGCTGACCTGCACCTATAGACTCGGGTGGTTGCGCGACGTCGTGCTGGACCGCGAGTCCGCGAGGAGACGTCAAGCCGAGTAGAAGAAGGAGCTCATGACCGACACAACGTTGCCGCCGGAGGGACCGGGGCACGACCGCATCGAGCCCGTCGACATTCAGCAGGAGATGCAGAGCAGCTACATCGATTACGCGATGAGCGTGATCGTGGGCCGCGCGCTGCCCGACGTGCGGGACGGCCTCAAGCCGGTGCACCGCCGCGTTCTGTACGCGATGTACGACAACGGGTACCGGCCCGATCGCGGTTATGTGAAGTCTGCGCGACCGGTCGCCGAGACGATGGGTAACTATCACCCGCACGGCGACGCCTCGATCTACGACACGCTCGTCCGCATGGCCCAGCCGTGGTCGCTGCGGTACCCGCTCGTCGACGGCCAGGGCAACTTCGGTTCCCGCGGCAACGACGGCGCGGCCGCGATGCGGTACACCGAGTGCCGGCTGACTCCGCTGGCGATGGAAATGCTCCGGGAGATCGACCACGAGACGGTCGATTTCACCCCGAACTACGACGGTCGTACACAGGAACCGTCAGTTCTCCCCAGCCGTATCCCCAACCTGTTGATCAATGGTTCCGGCGGCATCGCCGTCGGTATGGCCACCAACATTCCGCCGCACAACCTGCGCGAGGTCGCCGAGGCCATCTACTGGGCCCTGGAGAACTGGGAAGCGGACGAGGAGTCCACCCTCGCCGCGGTCATGGAACGCGTCAAGGGCCCCGACTTCCCGACGCACGGCCTGATCGTCGGCGGCCAGGGCATCCACGACGCCTACACCACCGGTCGCGGTTCGGTCCGTATGCGCGGTGTGGTGGAGATCGAGGAGGACGCCAAGGGGCGCACCACGATCGTCATCACCGAACTGCCCTACCAGGTGAACCCCGACAACCTGATCACGTCGATCGCCGAGCAGGTGCGCGACGCGAAGATCGCCGGCATCTCCGACATCCACGACGAGTCCTCGGACCGCGCGGGTATGCGCATCGTCGTCACCGTCAAGCGTGATGCGGTCGCGAAGGTCGTGCTCAACAACCTGTACAAGCACACCCAGCTGCAGACCAGCTTCGGCTGCAACATGCTGTCCATCGTCGACGGCGTGCCGCGCACCCTGCGCCTCGACCAGATGATCCGGCTGTACGTCGCCCACCAGGTCGAGGTCATCCGCAGGCGCACCGAGTACCTGCTCCGCAAGGCCGAGGAACGCGCTCACATCCTGCGCGGACTGGTGAAGGCCCTCGACGCCCTCGACGAGGTCATCGCGCTCATCCGGGCGTCGCAGACCGTGGACATCGCGCGTGCAGGCCTGATGGAGCTGCTCACTGTCGACGAGATCCAGGCCGATGCGATCCTCGCGATGCAGCTGCGCCGCCTCGCCGCCCTCGAGCGTCAGAAGATCATCGACGAGCTCGCCGAGATCGAGCGGGAGATCGCCGACCTCAAGGACATTCTCGAGAAGCCCGAGCGTCAGCGCCGGATCGTCCGGGACGAGCTGAAGGAGATCGTCGACAAGCACGGCGACGACCGCCGGACCCGCATCATCGCGGCCGACGGTGACGTGGCCGACGAGGATCTGATCGCCCGCGAGGACGTCGTTGTCACGATCACCGAGACCGGCTACGCCAAGCGCACCAAGACCGACCTGTACCGCTCGCAGAAGCGCGGCGGCAAGGGTGTGCAGGGCGCCGGGCTGAAGCAGGACGACATCGTCTCGCACTTCTTCGTCAGCTCCACCCACGACTGGCTGCTGTTCTTCACCACGAAAGGCCGCGTGTACCGGGCCAAGGCGTACGAGCTGCCGGAGGCGAGCCGCACGGCCCGCGGACAGCACGTCGCCAACCTGCTCGCGTTCCAGCCCGACGAGCGCATCCAGAGCGTCATCCAGATCAAGACGTACGAGGACGCGCCCTACCTGGTTCTCGCCACCCGCAACGGTCTGGTGAAGAAGTCCAAGCTCACCGACTTCGACTCGAACCGCAGCGGCGGCATCGTCGCGATCAACCTGCGCGGCGAGGACGAACTGGTCGGCGCGGTCCTCTGCTCCTCCGACGACGACCTGCTGCTCGTCTCCGCGCAGGGACAGTCGATCCGCTTCTCCGCCACCGACGAGGCGCTGCGCCCGATGGGACGCGCCACGTCCGGCGTCCAGGGCATGCGATTCAACGGCGACGACGAACTGCTGTCGCTCAACGTGGTGCGCGAGGGGACCTACCTGCTGGTGGCGACGTCGGGCGGCTACTCGAAGCGCACCGGCATGGAGGACTACCCGGTCCAGGGACGCGGCGGAAAGGGTGTACTCACGATTCAATACGACAAGAAACGTGGCACCCTGGTCGGAGCGCTCATCGTGAACGACGACGACGAGCTCTACGCGATCACGTCGGGCGGTGGGGTCATCCGCACCGCCGCCAAGCAGGTCCGCAAGGCGGGTCGGCAGACGAAGGGTGTTCGTTTGATGAACCTCGGGGACGGCGACACCCTGCTCGCGATCGCGCGCAATGCCGACGAACCCGACGAGACCGACGACAACGCCGAGAGCAGCGGCAAAGGAGCTAAGGAGTCCTAGTGAGCACTCCCAACCAGCCAGGCAGTGACCGGCAGAACCCGGGTTCCGCCAATCAGGCGCGACCCGACCAGCAGGCCTCCCGGACTCCCGGGAACGGGTCGGCGCGACCGAACCCGCAGCAGGGTTCCGCGCCGCAGGGGCCGCAGGCGTCAGCCGGTCGTGGCCCCGCTCAGGCGGGGCCGGCTGCCCGGCCGGGCGGTGCTCCCGACGCGAGACCGGATCGGCAGGCTCCGGCCGATCCGGCCCGGTCTCCGTCGACGCCCCAGCATCAGGGTCCGCGTACGCAGACCCCGCAGGGCCGGTCCGTCCCGCAGCAGGGTCAGGCTCCGAATCAGCACGCCCCCGGGCATCAGGCCCCACCGCAGCAGGCCCCCGGTAACCGGGCTCCCGCGGGTGGTGCGCCCACCGAGTCCGTCCGGGGAAATCAGCCGCCGCCGTGGCAGCGGGGAATGCAGCGTGAGCCGCAGACCAACCTGAAGCGGCCCCTGCAGGGCGGGGCGGGAGCGAAGCAGGCCTCACGCCCGGAGGGGCAGCCGAACCCGGTCAACGGTGCAGGAACGGCTGCCGCGGCTGCCGCGGGTGCCGCGGCAGCGAAGGCTGCGGGCGGTTCGCAGACCACCTCGCCGCAGAAGTCGCAGCCCGAGGGCGCAGCCCAGGGGCAGCGACCGCAGGGCGGACAGAACCCGGGTGCTCCCACCCAGGCCGTGCCCACCCAGGCCGTGTCCACGCAGAAGTCGCCGGCAGCGAACTCGTCCGCACCGGCCAAGGGGCAGCCCGCGCAGAAGCAGGAGACCAATCGCACCGCGTCCGCGACGGCTGCCACCGCGGCGGTCGGTGCGGTGTCCGGCGCAGCGGCGGGGGCCGTGACGCAGCGGGAGGCCGCGAAGGCGAAGGCGTCCGCGATCGACGGACCCACCCGGCACATCAACCGGGACGTCCTCCCCAAGGACATGCCGGACCTGTCCGAGGCCAAGCACCCCCTGCCGGGGGCGGCGGCCACGGGGCAGCAGCCGAAGATCGCCGTGGCCCCGCAGCGGGTCGAGGAGGGTGAGGCCCTCCGCGCGTCGGTGCAGGTCCGCAAGATCGACCCGTGGTCGACGCTGAAGATCTCGTCCGTGATCTCGGTGTCGCTGTTCTTCGTGTGGATGGTGGCCGTCGGTCTGCTGTACGTCGTCCTGGACGGGATGGGCGTGTGGGACCGCCTGAACAATGCGTTCACCGACATCGTCGCGGAGTCGAGCTCTGACGGGCTCGTGACGGCCGGGCAGGTCTTCGGATACGCCGCCGTCATCGGACTCGCCAACATGGTGCTCTTCACCGCGCTGGCGACGATTGGCGCGTTCATCTACAACCTGTGTTCGGATCTCGTCGGGGGCGTCGAAGTGACGCTCGCGGACCGGGACTGAACGCGAAAACCGATAGGGACTGAGCTGGGAAAAGAGCGTCTCGCCGGACCGGTTTTGGTAGTTGCCGGTCCGGTGGGGTAATCTTCCGACTCGGTTCAGGGAACTGTGCGAGATGAGTTTCCGGACTTCAGGGGCCTATAGCTCAGGCGGTTAGAGCGCTTCGCTGATAACGAAGAGGTCGGAGGTTCAAGTCCTCCTAGGCCCACTCCTGGTGCCGGTGAAAGGTCAGTCGCATGAAGGTCCTCCTGTTCGTGGGAGCCGGAGTGCTGGTGGCAATCGGACTGACCAAGTTGCTCCGCGGCAACGAGGTGTGGCACGAGGTAACGGGGCCTTAGCTCAGTTGGTAGAGCGCTGCCTTTGCAAGGCAGATGTCAGGAGTTCGAATCTCCTAGGCTCCACAAGTTGGACAGCAGGTCAGAGCCACTTTCTCGGAAACGGGAAGGTGGCTCTTTTGCTGTCCTGCCCACATTTTGCCCACATCAGCCGACAACTCGGAGTGATCGCAGCTCACCTCGAGCCAGTTTGTCGAGCTGGTCGCCGACCATTCCGAGGTCGTCGTCGAACAGGTGGCCGTACCGGTCGAGCGTCAGTGCCGCCGAGGAGTGGCCCAGCATCCTCTGCAGCGTCTTGATGTTCGCTCCCGCAGTGATCGCCAGGGACGCGCACGTGTGGCGCATCTCGTGCGGTGTGAGCCCTTCCGGTGCGGTCGACTTCTCCACAGCCGTGTTCCACCACCGGCGCCTCACGTTGTTCGCCCGCATAGGCCCGCCCCGCGAGTCCGGGAATACGAGCGCTTCTGGGCTCTTGCCATCGAGGCGCTTCTCAAATAGCTCGCAGAGGAACCCTGGGATGGGCACATCTCGACCCTTGTTCGACTTCGTGGAGGAGAACACGAGCTTGCTGTCGACCACGGTCACCGACCGGTGGATCCGGAGACGTTGGCGGTCGAGATCGACGTCGGCGACTTGCAGCGCTGCAGCTTCACCGAACCGGGGTCCGCAATAGGCGAGCGTGTAGCAGAGCAGCGAGTGCTGGTCCGCCGCATCGGCGAGTGAGTTCACTTGCTGAACCGTGAGGTACCGCATCTCGTTGTGCTCGATTGTGGGGAGGTCCAGGCCGGTCGCAGGGTTTGCGACGATCCGCGAGTCCTCGACAGCCTGCTCGAGCACCTGGCGCACAACGCCGACGTTCTTCTGCACCGTCGCGGCCGAGCTGGTCTCGCACATCGCCGTTACCCAGCGCCGCAGCTTCTCGCGGCTCATGTCGGACAGGGGAGTGGCCTTGAACGTTGGCAGCACGTGCACGTCGAGAGCGGACCGGTATCGCGACCGTGTCGACTCCGACAGATTCACCTTGCCGGCCATCCACAGCTCGGCGCATTCACCGAACGCGACACGCCCGGCCGACGGAGGAATATACGAGCCGGTGAGCTTCTCGACTTCCACTGTCGCCGCGAAGTCCTGAGCGGCCCGCTTGGTGGTGAAACCCCGCTTGTCGGTCTGCTTGCGGTCGGGCGTCCGGTAGCGAACTCGGTAACGCTTGCCGGCCTTCGTGTCGTATGACTCAATCGTCGCCATCGTCGACCAACTTCGGCAGGTTCCGATCGTTCAACGCCTTCGTCTCAATGACCTTGGCATACAGCAGTGGATTCGATTCCCGCATAAAAGCGAGCTGCGCCGCTGGGTCGTCTCGGTCGGGCTCAAGTGAATCCGTGCCCTGGCCCCACTCCCAGATTTCCTGCTGGTCATATACCTCGCCCGCGGGGGTGAGTGTCGACGACTCCCTCGGGAGGATGAGCGCCAGCGGTGACACTCGGAACGAGATCGCGAGCGCAACGAGGTCATCTGTGTCTATTCGCCGCTCGCCGCTCTCGATACGTGACAGTCCCAAGGGTGCAATTGGACGCCCAAGGTCTGCGAGTCGACGACTGAGTTCGGCATACGACAGTCGGTGGTGTTCTCGAAGTCGCTTCACATTGCCGGCGGCGATTTCGCCGATGGGACCCAGCGGGTTCTTCTTCTCAGCCATGAGTGAAGTATGCCCTATCAAAGTGATCGATTGCCAGATCACCTTGACTCACTCGAACAAACTCTGCATGATGATGTCATGTTGCATCGAAATGATGCGATACCAAGTCACTACGAGGGGTTGGGACATGACTCAGTCTGATAGGCGAATCCCACTCGCCACACCCAAAGAGATTGCCGCGTATCGCCGAATCAGCGAGGCGAGCCTGGCGCAGGAGCGCTACAAGGGGACCGGGCCGAAGTTCAAGAAACTCGGAAAGCGCGTGTTCTACGACTGGGATGACCTCTATGCCTGGATCGATGCGAACACGATGACCCGCACAGACGACCGCCCGGGTGCTGCCTAAATGAGCCCCACGATGAAAAACGCCCCCGACGCCGGCCAGGGCATCGAGGGCAGGGAATCCAATCACCTCTTGAAGGGATGTTCCATGAACACTGTATCGCGTCTGTCCGAAGAGGCTGCCGCCTATCTCGCCCTCGAGTCGATCGTCGACATCACGAAGCTGTCCACGACTGCAATCGGCTCCGGCGACCAAACCCTCGAGATCTCCCTGGAGCAGATCAAACGTCGAGGAGATGAGCCGGCGGTGTCGGTGCTGTTCGAGGCCCCTCGGTACTCCGGTGGCGGCGCTGAGATTCACCCGAGCGAGATACCGCACCTCATCACCGCGCTGACGGACCTCTACCGGACGTGGCAGAACCAGAACCATGCGGAGGACAACTGATGACCTCCTCGGTGCACTTCGTTCAGCCCGTCACCGATCCGCCTCGGGTGAAGTACAACGCCGACGTCGAACGGATCGTCATCTGGCTCGGCTCGGACGTTTCCGCTCACCTGACCGTTCCGGACGCCGTCGATCTCATGGACTCAATCGCCACCGCGCTTGCTTCCGCTGAGGGCGAGGAGGTCAAGGCTCTCGTTCGTGACGCTGAGCGCGTCCAGACCGAAGCCGAAGTCCGTGAGGGTCTCCAATGAGCGCCCTTGAACTCGCTCTCGCAGGGTTCGTGCTCGTCCAGAGCGTCGCATGGATCGCGGTCGACTTCGCCCGGTTCAACCGCAACTGAGATCACGCCAACTACCACCACGGGGATCAGCCACCGAACGCGAGCTGGGGCAAAGCCCGCACAGCTTCGCCCCAGCTAAACCAAAGAAAGGCACCCCAAATGCCAACACCAGATACTACGACAGAGGCTCCTGAGTTCGACGAGAACCTCATCGATGCCGCCGACAAACTCCTCCAGGCCGCGTTGCGAGGCCACGCATTCCGGCTGGCAGTCCAGTGCCACGTGTGCGGCACATGGTTGGTCGCACCGGAATCCGTCAGGCGCCACCTCGGACCGCGCTGCGCAGCGAAGCTCGGGAGGTCCGCATGATCCCCACCAGGATGCTCGACCTCGGGTTCGCGATCGGTCCCCTCGAGGGTAAGAAGGCGTTCTTGCCGGGTGGATTCCACGACTTCACCACCGACCGCGCAGTAATCGAACGCCAGGCCCGCAGATACCCGCGATGCAACTGGGGCGGCACCTGCGAGGGTGTCATGTTCCTCGACGAGGATCCGCGCAACGGCGGCAATCTGGAGGCACTGTTCGAGTCCCTCGGAATGCCAGGGATTCCCGACACGATGGTTATCCGGACTGGTTCGGGTGGCCGACACGTGCCCTTCCGCTTCCCAGGCAAGGTACGAGGGAAGCTCCAGGGACATCAGGGGATCGACCTGAAGACCTGGCGCACCGGATACACCGTCATGCCGGGATCCGTTCACCCCGACACCGGGGAGTTGTACCGGATCGAACGTGACCTTCCGATCGCACCGTTGCCATTGCAGCTGCTCCCGTTGGTAGAGGTTCCCAACTACGTTCCGCAGCCCACCCGGGCACGCCCCGAGGTCCGGAACAGCGGTGTGGTCCGCAAGGTCGCTGAAGCCCAAGGTGGTGGCCGCAATGCGATCACGTTCTGGGCGTTCTGCAGGGCACTCGAACGGGGGAGCAGTGACGTTGTGGACGAGATTCGTTCGGCTGCTCTGTCCACGGGACTAGAGGAGAGAGAAATCGAAACGTGCTTGCGGAGCGCCGAGCGCACTACTGGGAGGGCTGCATGAGCGGAGCGGAGGTCCTCGACGACATCGAAGGGTGGTTCGGGCGGTTCATTGCGGTGCCAGACGATCGGGATCTGAGCCTGCTGGCTTTGTGGACCGTGAGTACCCACGTTGCGCTCGAGACCTATACGACGCCCCGACTTCTCATCGACTCCACGATGCCAGGGAGCGGAAAGACAACTGTGCTGGATCATCTCCAGCGCTTGTGCTGCGCATCGGTACAGGCCGCCTCGCTATCGTCGCCGGCACTGCTGGTCCGATTGCTGCAGAACGGTGTCCGAACCGTGCTAATCGACGAGGTGGATAGGTCCCTCTCACCCAACAAGCCTGGAGTTGAGGACCTGATCGGGATTCTGAACTCCGGCTATAGACGCGGGGCCACGCGGCCCGTGCTGGTGCCCGCCAAGGGTGGGAACTGGGAGGTCCGGGAGATGCCCACCTTCTGCCCAGTTGCGATGGCCGGCAACAGTCCTCGCCTGCCCGACGACACCCGATCTCGATCGATCCGAGTGCTGTTGATGCCCGATCTAGACGGAGTGATCGAAGACTCGGACTGGGAACTGCTCGAGGATGACGCGGCGGTGTTGGCGGCTCGAATCAGTTCCTTCGCAGACGGTGTCCGTGACGAGATCAAGGGCATGACAGTCGACCTACCGGCAGGGTGCATGGGTAGGGCTAAAGAGAAGTGGAGGCCGCTCAAGCGGGTTGCGGTCGCAGCCGGAGGTCACTGGCCAGCCATCGCAGACGACCTGATCTCACGGAACCTCGCCGAGGACGCCAGCGAGCGGGACGCCGGCCTGCTTACCCTTCCCCCCGGAATGGTTCTGCTGACAGACCTCCATGCAGTCTGGCCGCAAGGTGAGGACTTCGCGCCCTCGCAGGACCTCATCGTCAAACTGATCCGTCACAACCCCGAGTACTGGGGCGAGCGGAGCAGCTACGGCAAAGAGCTGACACCACACCGGATGGCGAAATTGGTCGCGCAGGCATCGAAGGTAACCACCGTTCGGCCTGGTGGCAGAGGTTCTCGTGGGTACTCACGGTCCATCCTCGCACCGGTCTGGCACCGGTTGGGCATAGGTCGGAATCGAAGTGGTGCAAGTGGCACAACCGGTGAAAGTGGTGCACGCGACCCCCAGATGCACCACTCGGACCAGTTGCACCACTTCGAAGAAGACACCCACGAAAGCGGCTCAACGTCCGGTGTTCGGACGACCAGGGCCGAGCAGATTGCGGCGCGCCTCAATGCCGCTGCCGAGCCAGGGATCGATTCACCCCACCCGACCGTTCGCACGCCTGGCCGTCAGCCGGGGCAGTGGCTCGGGTCTGGCACAACCATCGGAGGAGACGCAGCATGACCGAGAAGCGCGCAGTGACATTGGTGCCAATGACCGAGATCAAGGACGACGTCATGAGCGCTGACGACTTCCTCGACAGCCGACGCAACTGGCTGGAAGTGGTTGTCGTGGAGGTGGAAAAGGACTGTTTCGACGTCGTGCTGAAGATTGACGGCACCTACTTCGACCGAGAGACTGCCGACCAGGTGGCCGAGGCCTTTGCTCGAGACCTTCGACATGTCACTTCGAAGGTCTCGCCCGAGGTGGACGGCACCGGTGACGTCAACACACTGCTAGCTCTCCGGGACGCCGTTCAGGACGGAGACCTGGACCGCGCCCGCGAGATCGCTGCGTGTGTCTGGGGCACCCCGTGACCGCCCGGAAGAACGTGGAACGCGACTGGGTCGCACTCCTCGAGACCATCCTCAGCGAACGTCCATCACTCCCAGGGGCCGCGTGCATCGGGCGACACGAACTGTTCGACGAGGACCACGACGAGAGCAACGACGGCACCCGACCACGCCAGGCAGCGGCCGAGAAGCTATGCGCCGGCTGCCCCGAGGCGTGGCAGTGCCCCGAACGCCAGGCACAACAGACCGAGATGATGGAGGCCAAAGCGTCATGACCGAGAAGTTCTGGGAACATCCGCGACCACCTGTCGAGACACCGATCGCACCCTGGACCGAGCTGCCCGCTGACCCAGTTCAGCCGACGTACGAGGACGCGCCGAGACTCCTGATAGAACGGCACCACCACGAACTACGGCACACCGTGCTCGACGAGTGGCAAACGATCCCGGTCACGGCGGTATTCATCCCGGATGGATTGAGCGGCGCACGTATCGAGATCGGTCAGTGGTCCCTCGATGCCAGCGAGGCTCGACTCCTGGCGATCTCGCTCAACACCCTCGCTGATGCCGCTGAGCCTGGGCGGAGGGACCGATGACGGGGCCCGCTGTGAACGCCAAGATCCACCTAGAAGCCGAGGTCGACCTCACTGTCTCCGCATCGGCACGGAACCTCACGATCACCATCGGCGGCGTCAATGTCCTGCTCAGCGAAGCCGATGCCGTGCAGTTCGCGGAACAGGTCATCACCACAATTGAGGTACTCCGCGCCAAACGCAGGGCCCGACTGTCATGAACGGGCCGGCAGTCCAGAAGCTCGGTAACGCGTTGCTCTTGCAGGGACCTGCCATCGCGGATGCGTACTGGCTCGTCTCGACCGGGATCCGGGCCGCCGAACGCAACGGGCACGCCGTCCGCCCCGACGTCTACCGGCTACAGGCTCTGCTCGGTGAATGTCACCGAGATGCGTTGTCCGCGTTGCGACATCACGACGTCGCACCACCCCCCGACGATGAATCATCGGATGTGGAACTGATCAGCACGAGAGAAGCCGCGGAGGTCCTGAACGTGAGTCCACGCCACGTCCAGCGCATCGCGGCCTCCCTCGATGGCCGACGCACCGCCGGCCGCTGGATCTTCGACCGCGCCGTGGTCGAAGCCTATGCAGCGCACGCCAACGCAGGAGAAGCCGCATGACCGAACAGCAGGCAGAGGACGACTCGTATCCGGACAGTTGGCGGATCCCGGGCCGGACCAACCCCTCCCGGGAACTCAAGCGCGGGGTAGAGGACTACCTCGCCGCACTCAGTGAGGACGACTTCGCCGCGATGGTCGCCCGCACCCGCCAGCCCAAACGCTGAACACCGACTAACAGAAGGAGCAACTGATGCTCAGATCGATGACCCCCGCCTCATGCAAGCGCTTCACCGAGTCCGTCACCCGCCTGGGCGGCACCATCCCGAAGCCCCTGGCCGACACCCTCACAGGGTTCGACGCACTCAAGGCCTGGACCGCACCGGACCCCACAGCCGCACTCACCAATGCAATCGCCGAGGGAAAGTTCACCCCCACCACGGCAGCGAAGCTGCTCGAGCAGGCCACCACCACGGACGGCGGTAACGAGAAGGTCGCGAAGATCCGACTCAGCGCCGAACTCGCACTCATCCGCCGGTTCTACGACGAGCTGAAAGGGAAGTCCGGTGACGCTGTGATCGAGTCCCTGCGGCCGGCATTCGACACCGCAGCCGCGGCCATGGTCAACGCATCCAATCACTTCTCACCCGAAGCCACCGCAGACCAGGTGATCGACATGGGTGCCGAAGCCGCCGAGGTGTGGCGCACACTGCCTCAGCACCGGCGCACCCTCGACGAGATCCTCAACGTCATCATCGCGTGGCTGGCAGTGGACGGTGACGGTCCCGAGATCGTGGGCAACCGCCAGCTCGAACGCCGCGGTGACTGCCAGAAGGTCGCGTTCCTCATGGATGGGCCACGAGGCAACATTCAGGACGCCGCACTGGCACTCGACCCGCTGCGGCAGCAGGGCCGACGGGGAGGCCGCTGGCAGTTCGTCCTCCAGCACACGACGCTGCGGCTCAACACCCCCACCGAAGCGAACGCGATTCTCGACGTCTACGAGAACGCCGAGCGTGAAGCCCGTCAGCGTGAGGTCGAGCAGGGTCAGGGCCTACCTGAGGGCCTCAAGGTCTGACTGACACGGCGTCAACCACACCACCTGACGGGTCGACGACGTCGGGAGCGGAACGGATGGACGGCCCACGACCCACCCTTTCCGGCGAGGCCGAACCAGCGCCACACCGAGCGGACCCGACCACCACGTCGGGTCCGCTCAACCCCAAGACAGGAGAACCACATGGCCAGCTACCAAGACGACAACTACCCCGACAGTTGGCGCACACCGACACGCGCAGAGAAAGCCACCATCGCCGCCGCCGGCGGTCAGTGCCACTACAACTACAAGAACTGCACCGGCAACGCAGTGATGACCAGCGGCGACCACGCATCCTGCTACAGCTGCGCCCGCACCGCCTCCAGCGTGGCCGGGAGGTACTGATGGCCTGGGGCGCAGGAGATCCACGCACCAGCACCAGCGAATGGCGCGTACTCCGCAAAAGCATCATCCTCCGCGACGGCAACCACTGCCGGCAGTGCGGAATCAGTGGCACCGAGACAGCACTCGACCTCGACCACATCGTCAGCGTGGCAGAGGGCGGCACGGACGACCCGAGCAACGCCAGACTCTTATGCCGCCGCTGTCATACGCCCAAGACTCAGGCCGAAGCAGCACGCGGCAGAGCACGCATGAGGGCACGCCTGAAGCTACCCACCGAGAAGCATCCGGGGCTCAAATGAGGACGGCACAGAAGGCCCCAGGGGGTCGCAATCTGCAGCGTACGGGGGGTAACTCAGGTTCCCTCCGATCTTCCCCCACGAATCTCATAGCGGTAACGGATCTGCGTGCTTGCTCGGGAGTCCCGTTTTTTCGGAGTACCGGTTCCTGGCGTGGTCGGTGCCTGCCGTCTGGCGCTCGGTCGGGTGCTGGTGTGGGCGAATCGGTCTCAGGGGATCTGAGGGCCGCACCCGGAAGGGCATTGCATTTGTGCAGGTCAGAGGTGCCGAGTCGTTTCAGGCTTCGACGCCCGGTGAGGAGAATCCGATGGTGAAGAAACCCAGGCCACCCGCCGGGATCGGTGATGCCGGCAAGGCGCTGTGGAACTCGATTACCGGTCAGGTGGCCGACGATGGCCTCGTATTGGACGTTCGGGAGCTCCGATTACTGCGCGATGCGTGCCATTCCGCGGACGATTTGGCCCGTTTGGAGGCCGAATTGGGGTCCGCCGACCTCGTGGTGAAGGGGTCACAGGGGCAGCCCGTGGTCAATGGACTGTTCTCTGAGGTGCGGGCGTGCCGGTCGCAGATCGCTGCCCTGCTGAAGCAAATCAGACTGACCGATGAGGATGCTGGCCGGCCCCTTGGTGGGCTGCCGTCGACGCAGGCTGCACGGGCCGCAGCGAATCAGCGGCACCACGGCAGCGCCTACGGTGTCGGGCAGGCGAAGTGATGGCGCGCCGGCCAGGTAGACGCCAGGACCACGCCATCCGTGACGCACTGATCACGTACCGGGAGAAGTTCGCCCAACGTTGGGACACGCCTGGTGCTCGCGCCCGGGCTGCCCGCACGGCGGCCGGCGCCGCGGTCGTGACCGACAGTGATGAACTGCTGACTGCACTGCTCCCTGTCGACCAGGCCGCGGCGATGCAGTTCGCCCGCGTCGGCATGAAAGCGCAGCGGTACGTGCTGACCGAGAATAACGAACTGCAGATCCATCCCGACACCGCCGGCGGTCCGAATTCGTGAAGTCCTTCGGGGACCTCTCAACGTCTCGACCCACAAGGGGGTGCGCTATCTGCACACCCCACCGGGGGACCCCCGATCGAGGTTATGACCCCACACGAATCTCATACCGCCTCGGATCCTGTACGGGTTACAGGGTCGGTCCGCGCAAGGCTGAATCTCGTTTCCCCAGCTCAGTCCCTCAATGCTCGTGGGGAGAGAAGCGCCACTATGGCTTGCGGGTGGCAGTCGCTTCGATCGAGGGTCCCCCGGGTGGGGTGCGAGATTTGGGCCCCCCACCTCCAGTCCGGCTGTCGGTGATCGGGTGCATCATGGTTGTCTTCACGTCGCGAGGGGCCCGCCATGAGTCGCAGTCGTCGGTCGAATCCTTTGCTCACACTGTTCGGGATTCTGTTGCTGCTCGGGTTGGTTGTCCGGGCGCTCGAGTTGTTGTGGCCGTTGATCCTGGCCGGCGTCTGCATCTTCATCGTTGTGAGGGTGGGTATCGCGCTGTGGCAGCACCACACACGGCGTATGGCTGCACGTGACCGGGAGTATGCCGAGATCGCCGACAGGGCCGATTGGCAGAATCAGGCGTGGCTTGCTGGTGATCCGCGTGGGTTGTACGGCGACGGTTCCAGCCATGTCACCTAGCTGACAAGGCTGACCGGTGTTCGATCCCGATCAGGTCTAAGCGGTGTGTCAGAACTCCGCGGTACCTTCCGTGTCACTGGCGGCGGGGTCGGAGGGAAGCCGACCTTGCCGCCAGTTCGTGCAGCAGCCATGGTGGAATTCGCCACGGTTGAGAGAACGCGCTGACCAGCCAGGTTGCTGACGCCGACAACGTGGGCATCCACGGAGTTCATCTCCGCAGTTCGCGATGAGTTTCAGGTGTGTGGGAATTCGTCAACTGCTCCCGGATTACGTCGAGTTGACGAACAGTCAGGGGCTTGGCGCGGGACGTCACCTCGTCGAGCCAGGCCTGCATTGCCGGCGTCCACTCGACTCTCTCTGATGTGGGTGTCATTCGAGATCTGTCAAGGGACATTGGTTTCTGCCCACGGGCGGACACGAAACCTGCCCGTAGGCG